>JAFUPE010000064.1 GCA_017481395.1 Ruminococcus sp.
ACAGACGCTCAAACAGAACTTGGAAGCCCAATGTTCAGAGGGTAAAGGCAATCGTTGACGGTTCTCCCAAGCATGTTTATGCTTGCACCCGTTGCTTGCGTTCAGGCAAGGTACAGAGAGCTATCTAATCCTAATCAAAAATCGCTTCGGCTTCCCTTTGGAAGCTGAAGCACATATGATTAAAACTCAACCGAAGGTTTACGCCTTCGGTTTTTTATTTTACCGCTTGCCGCGGTGGCAGTTCGCTTTTGGATAGGTTAATTATATAGGTAATCAATCATCAACGGCGGGTTGAGTTTATATGAACATTATCGTAGGGGCGATTTACAAATCGCCCCTACACTGAACACCGTACATAAAATCAGCCGAGGATTTTTTATGTCCTCGGCTTTGCTTATATATAATAATTATATTTTAACCCGCCGTCAGTAGAAGTATTCCGATATCTGAACCTGTCCGAAGGCGAATTACCCTGCAGGTGGTTAACCTGCAAGTTTTTCTTCAATTGAATTTACAAATGCTGCAAGAGCTTCATCAACCTTTGACGCGTCCTTACCGCCTGCCATAGCCATATCGGGCTTTCCGCCGCCGTTACCGCCGCAAAGCTGAGCCGCCGCCTTAACAAGGTCGCCTGCCTTAATGCCCTTAGAGATTGCATCCTTACCTACTGCACAGGCAAAGGTAAGCTTCTGGGTGCTTACACTTGCAAGAAGTACAACCGAAACCGCACTCTTGTCGGTTACTCTTTGGCACATGGTCTTAAGCATATCGCCCTCGATACCGTCGAATTTCTCAGCGATAACCTTAACTCCTGCAATTTCCTTAGCCTCATCAATAAGCGAATCCATCTGGTACGCAACCATCTTCTGCTCAAGCTCAGCTATCTTCTTATCCTTTGCCTTAAGCTCCTCAGCTACCTTTTCACAGCCTGCAGCCAAATCCTTAGCAGAGTTAAGCTTAAGTGCAGACGCACTCTTGGCGACCTCGAAGAGGGTATTCTCCAGCATTCTTAATACGCCCTTGCCTGTTACGGCATCGATTCTTCTTACGCCTGCAGCTACAGAGCCTTCCTGACGGATTTTGAAGAGACCTAATTTTGCCGTGTTATCTACGTGAGTACCGCCGCAAAGCTCAATTGAGAAGTCACCTGCTTTGACAACTCGTACTACATCACCGTATTTTTCGCCGAAAAGTGCCATCGCACCCATTTCCTTAGCCTTTGCAATAGGCATCTCACGAGATGTTACTTCATAAGCCTTTAAGATTTCCTCGTTAACCATTGCCTCTACGTCTGCCAATTCCTCAGCAGTAAGTGCCGAGAAATGAGTAAAGTAAAATCTTACGGAAGCATCGGTTACAAGCTGACCTGCCTGCTCAACGTGATTTCCGAGAACCTTTCTTAATGCCGCCTGTAAAAGGTGTGCGGCTGTATGATTACGCATAATTGAAGCTCTGCGCTCTGTATCAATATAAGCCTTGGCACAATCGTCAACCGCAAAGCTGCCCTTTGTAACCTTACCTGTATGCATAAAGATACCGGCAGGGTCCTTAGTAGTATTGGTTACCTCAAATTCGGTTTCGCCGATTCTGATAACACCTGTGTCGCCTACCTGACCGCCGCTTTCAGCATAGAAGGGAGTCTTGTTAAGAACAACAACTGCTTTGTCGCCTTCGCCTGCGGCATTTTCGCGTTCGCCGTTTACAATAAGTGCAAGAACTTTGGCGTCGCACTCTGTTTCTGTATAGCCAACAAACTCTGTAGCAGGAATATCTGCAAGGTCAACAGCATCAGAAAGCCAAGCGTCGGCACCTGCGTCCTTTCTTGCATCTCTGGAACGCTTCTTCTGCTCGGCTAAAAGCTCATAGAAACGCTCGGTATCAACCTTAATGCCTTTTTCTGCAAGGATTTCCTTGGTAAGGTCAACAGGGAAGCCGAATGTATCATTAAGCTTAAAGGTATCCTCACCCGAGAGAGTCTTAACGTCGCCTCTTGCTATGATATCCTCAATCATAGCCATACCCTGCTCAATTGTCTTGGCAAAGTTATCTTCCTCAACTCTGATAAGCTTCTTGATAAACTCTTCTTTTTCCTTAAGCTCAGGGTAAGCACTTTCGTTTTCTTTAATAACTGTGGAGCAGATTTCAGAAAGGAAGGGCTTGTTGTAGCCTAAAAGTCTGCCGTGGCGTGCGGCACGGCGGAGAAGTCTTCTTAAAACGTAGCCTCTGCCTTCATTAGAGGGCATAACACCGTCGCCAATCATAAAGGTTGTGCTGCGGATATGGTCGGTAATAACGCGAAGCGAAATATCCTTACTTGCATCCTTGCCGTACTCTACGCCTGTAACAGCACTGATGTGCTTCATAATATTCTGAACTGTATCAACAAGGAAGAGGTTGTCTACGCCCTGCATCACGCAAGCAAGACGCTCAAGGCCCATACCTGTGTCGATATTGGGATGCTCTAAAGGTGTGTAGTTACCTTTGCCGTCGCTTTCAAATTGAGTGAAAACAAGGTTCCACACTTCTACAAAGCGGTCACATTCACAGCCTACCTTACAATCGGGAGAGCCACATCCTTTTTCAGGGCCGCGGTCAAAGTAAATCTCAGAGCAAGGACCGCAGGGACCTGAGCCATGCTCCCAGAAGTTGTCCTCTTTACCCATTCGAACCATATGAGATGGGTCAACGCCTCTCTCCTTTGTCCAAATATCGTAAGCCTCATCGTCATCCTGATATACGGAAACGTAAAGAAGCTCCTTAGGCATTTTTAAAACCTCGGTAAAGAACTCCCATGCCCAAGCTGTAGCCTCACGCTTAAAGTAGTCACCGAAGGAGAAGTTACCAAGCATCTCGAAATAAGTGCCGTGACGTGCAGTAATACCTACACGCTCGATATCGGGTGTACGGATACACTTCTGGCAGGTTGTTACTCTGGTTTTAGGAGGAGTAACCTCGCCTGTAAAATACTTTTTCATCGGAGCCATACCGCTGTTAATAAGCAGTAAGCTGTTGTCGTCCTTAGGGATAAGAGGAAAGCTCTGGAGTCTTAAGCAACCCTTGCTTTCCATGAACTTAAGAAAACTTTCTCTAAGCTCGTTAACGCCCATCCATTCCATTTTTATCTTCCTTTCTATAATACAAATTTCTATTTTAGAATAATAAAAAGCTTTTGTCCCCAAAAACAGGGACAAAAGCTTGAACTTCTGCGGTACCACCCTAATTGGCAAAGCTTTTACAAAGTCCTTGCCCTCTCAAGACTCCTTAACGCGGAAAACGCCGTATTCGTCATACGAAGCTCGGGGTTGGCTGTTGAAAAAACTTTAAAGTACATTTCAGCTACTGCACTCTCTCTGTATAAAGTAAAAATTCAACTCGACCCGTCAAAGCCGTTAAATATTAAACCTTTGTTATTAAAGCATAAAAAAGCTTTGTTGTCAATGGTTTTTGCGTTTCACCCTGAGCATTGAGCCTGCGGGTATATTTTTGTCGGTGGTAAGTGTAAGCCTTTCCATAGGATGAGGGGTGCTTTCAACATTTTCACCCTTTTCGTTTATTATGGTAAGAGCTTTTGTTTCAAAAGCATATCCCGAGGGCGGAAGAACGTCGAGGGTATCGCCAACATAAAACTTGTTACGCTGAGTAATTATGCTTTCAAAATCCTTTGACTGTTCACAGAAAGCGACTAAGTCGTAGTGGCGGATATAACCGCCATTCTCGGTATTCTGTCCCGGCTCATGCCCCATATAAAAGCCTGTACTGTAAGCACGATGGCTGATTTTTTCAAGCTCCTCTTTAATCCACGGGCTAAGGGTATATTCGCCCTCTTTATGTGCAAGGTACTCGTCAACCGCCTTACGGTATGCATTAGTTGTAACCGCGGTGTAATAAGCAGTTTTTGCTCTGCCTTCAATTTTAAGGCTGCTTACGCCTGCTTTGATAAGCTCGGGAATATGCTCAATCATACACATATCCTTGGAATTATAAAGGAAGGTGCCTCCATTTTCCTCTTCTACAGGAAAGAACTGACCCTCGCGGTTTTCTTCGTATAGATGATACTTCCATCTGCAAGGCTGAGCACAGTCTCCTCGGTTGGCATCTCTGCCTGTTAAGTAGCTCGAAATAAGGCATCTGCCCGAAAAAGACACGCACATTGCACCATGTATAAAGCACTCAATCTCAAGCTCTTTTGGAATACGGGACCTGATTTCGGCAATTTCCTCAAGGCTCAGCTCTCTTGCAAGCACAACCCTTTCTGCACCCATATTGTAAAAAGCCTTTGCCGTTTCGTGGTTAACGATACCTGCCTGTGTAGAGATATGACGAGCAACCTTCGGAGCATACTTTTTTGCAAGCTCGAAAACGCCTAAGTCAGCAATAATAAATGCGTCAACACCTACACTCTGTGCATATTCAAGGAACTCGGGAAGACGCTCTATCTGGTCAAAACGAGGCAAAGTGTTGCAGGTAAGGTACAGCTTTTTGCCCATAGAATGCACCTTTTGTACAGCAAGCTTAAGACCTTCTGCATCAAAATTTTTAGGGGCAGTTCGCATACCGAACTCGGTATATGCAAGGTACACCGCATCTGCACCAAAGCGAAGTGCGGCATCCAAAGCCTCCATATCGCCTGCAGGAGACAAAACCTCGGTAATAAGTTTATTTTCGTTCATTAGCCTAAACCTGCCGCTGCAAGATTTGCCTGATGCTGAAGAAGCGTCTCGGCATAGTAAGATGTAATTTCTCCGTCCTCGCCTGTACCATGACAGAAATAGAAGTAGTTAGTAGCATTGGGGTTAACTGCCGCTGTAATAGCATCTAATCCGGGCGAACAAATAGCACCGGGGGGTAAACCCTCGCTGTCGTAGGTTTCGTAAGCACTTTGGAAGGTTTCTCTTATATCCTCAGGGATATCCTCATAAGAGCTATAGGGGTAGAAATGAGTAGAATCCATACCTAAGGTATAAATATCCATAGAAGCACCACGCTCGAGACGGTTTTTGATAGCCGAGGAAACGTTATACATATCCTCCACATTTGCCGCCTCACCCTGAACAATCGCGGCTGTATTGACGATTTCGTCAATGGACTTGCCGCTTCTTGCGGCTAAATCCTTGATTGTAATATTTTCACTGTAACCGAGAATCTCCAGCTTGGTTTCGTTAATTCTTACATTAAAGTTATCAAGGAAGCGGCTTATAGTCAGTGCAGGGTCCTCGTCAACGTAAAACTCGTAGGTATCGGGGAACAGATAGCCCTCAAGCTTATAAATCCTGTCGGGATTTTCTTCGATATCGGCAATAAAGTCATAGTCTTCGTCAAACTCGCTTGAATTACAAAGTCTTAAGAACTCATCCTTATCAGAGGTTACGCCTGCATCATAAAGCTCCTCTGCAACCTCAACTACCGTCATACCCTCGGTAAACTGAAGAGTAATAGTGGTCTGACGGTTGTCGATATTTCTAAGGTAGTTTACAACGCCTAAGTAGTCCTTATTGGTTGCCACCTCATACACACCTGGCTCAATTTCGTCGCCCTTGCCGGTGAGTCCCAAGAACATAGAAAAGAAAAATGCAGAATCTACAACGCCCTTACCTTCAAGCTTCTTGGAAATATCATCAACGCTGTCGCCCTTAGCAACAATAATAGTAACAGTGTCTTCTTCTGCTCGGTTAACAGCAAAAAGGTCATTAAATCCCGACACAAAAAATTCTGCCATAACCGCCGAAAGAATAAGAATAAGCAAAAGCCACGCAATTCGGTAAATCTTTTTGTTTCTTCCGGATTTAATCTGCCTTACCTTTTTAGCCTCACGCTTTTCGGCTTTTATAGCCTTTTTTGAGTCACGCTCAATCTGAGCACGGGTAGTCTCGTTGCTGAATGAGGTAATCTCATTGGATGCATCACTCTGATTCTCAGAGGGAGGCTGAGATTTCGAGGCTCTCTCAAAAACACGGGTGTTTTCGTCTGCCGCTGTGTCGCTGCTTATATTAAGCTTAAACTCCTCTGCTTTTTTTCTGCGGTAAAGCTCTACAAGCTCGTTCTGTTCTTTTTCTGATTTATTATTCGGATTCATATCGCTCATAGCTACTGTCCTTTCCTGAAAGGTATATGAAACAATATATTAAACTCAGGGTTTAATTTCCCTTAAAAAATTTTCCGTAACTATTATATCCACAGGCATATCGTAATCTTCCTTGGGAAGCGTAAGCCTTAAGAAGCTATTATAACAAAAGCCTGCACTTTTGCCCTTGAAGCTGTTTAAAAACCTGTCGTAATATCCGCCGCCCCTGCCAAGTCGGAAGCCCTTTGCGTCAAAGCTTAAAGCAGGAACCACACAAAGGCTTTTGTCTGTTGGGGTTGCTGTTTTGCACTTGGCTGTATCAGGCTCTAAAAGTCCGTACTTGCCTTTTATAAGGTCAGCGGAGGACTTAATAAAGTAAAACTCCATATTATTGCCCTCTGTGCACTTTGGAACGGCTACCCTTTTGCCGTTTGCAAAAGCGGCGTGGATAAGCCCCCACGTGTCGGGTTCAAAGTCCTGAGAAACATATGTAAGCACCATATCCGCCTTAGAGTATTCCTCAGAACACAAAAGGCGGCTTTGGATTTCTATACTCATTTTCTGTCTGTAATCTCGGCTTAAACCCTTTCTCATTTCGTCAAAGTGAGTCCGAAGCTGAGATTTTGACATGTTTTCTTCTTTTAACTGCACTGCATTGACTCCTTAAGCTCCAAAGCTTTGCTTTCGCCCTTAAGCTCCTTAATAATCTCGGCGGCAAAGTCTACGGTAGCACCGGGGCCCTTTGCGGTAATCACCTTGCCGTCCTTAACCGCAGGAAGGTCTGACAAATCCGCCCCTTTAAGCTCAGCTTCAAAACCGGGATAGCAGGTAGCTTTCTTTCCCTCTAAAATACCCTTGTGACCTAAAATCTGAGGTGCGGCACAGATGGCAAAAACATACAAGTCGTTCTTAATGCAATAATCAAGAGCCTTAACAACGCCCTCGCTCATTTCAAGGTTTACTGTACCGGGCATACCGCCGGGCAGAATTACGCCCTCGATATTCTCAAAGTCGATTTCATCTATACCCATATCCGCCTTGACAAAAACACCATGGGCACCTTCAACAAGGTTTTGGGCATCTGCGTCAACAGAAACAGTCGCAACATCAACACTCACTCGTCTTAACATATCAACTGTAGTTATAGCTTCGATTTCTTCAAAACCCTTTGCAAGAAAACAGTAAAACATAATATACCTCCATATTAATCAAAGACCTTTAACGCCTCGCTCAATACCTTTTCTGAGATTTCTTCTATGGTATACGGGTTTTCACCGTCACTGCACTCTATAACAGTCCAGCCTAATTTTTCGGCGGCATAAAGAGCATTTGTGCGACAAAGCTTTAAAAAGCCTACGTTCTTTTCGTGCAAATCTTTTTTACTCTCGTCGCCCTCGTAGCGTTTGGACATTAAACGCTGAGAAATCTCGGTGGGCATATCAAGGTAAATTACCTTGTCGGGCTTTGGAAGCCCCATTTTATTAAATTCAAAATCCACAAGCCAGTTTAAAAAGGCTTCCTTCTCGTTTTCATTAAGCTTTGAAAGCATATAAACTGCATTAGAGGTTGTGTAGCGGTCGAAAACAAAATTCATACCATTTAAAAAATCCGCTTTCCAATACTTTAAATAGCTTGCTATGCGGTCAACGGCATAAAACGATGAAGCCGCGTAAGCATTAACCGCCATAGGGTCATCGCCCAACTCTCCGCCCAAGTACATTTTTACCAAGGCCGAGCTTTGGCTTTCGTAATCGGGATAAGAAAGACGTTTTACATCGTATTTTTTTGCTAAAGCATCTGCAAGAAGCCTTGCCTGAGTATTTTTACCCGAGCCGTCGAGGCCTTCTATTACAATTATCTTACCCTTATTATTTTCCATATTTCGCTCTGACTTCCTTAATTTTTCCGCAGGTCATATTGCCCTCGGGGCAAGCACCCCTGAGGCAAGAGGGACCGCTGTTTTTGAAAAGTGTGGGTGCTACCTCTTTGCAAAGCAGAAGCATCTGCTCTGCTACCTCTCTTATCTCCCACTGAGCTCGGTTGCAACAGCGGTGAGCAAAGAAATTCTCTAAGCTTCTTACATTAAAGGTACAAACAATCTTCGTGGTACAGGCATTAGGAAGCAGATACCTTGCGTCCTCGTTTGCCTTTTTGATAAATGCCGAGCATTTTGTTTTATTTTCGGCTTTGTAAGCCTCAATAATTTCGGCATCGGTGCCGATATATTCCTTGCCTGTTTCGGCTTTTATGTACTTCACCGCCAAGGCGTCTCGTATTTCAGAGTAAGCCTCACGCTGAGTATCGATAACCTTCTGATAAAGCTCGTTGCAGTGCTCGTCGTCGGCAATTTCGGGAGGCGTTACGAACTCGAAGCTGTTGCCATCCACATATCGCTGAGACTGCTGACTGTAGGAAGCAATGCGGTGACGCACAAGCTGATGCGAGCAGGCACGCGAAATCCCCTCTACACCAAAGGTAAAGCTTGCGTGCTCGGTAGGACTTGCATGACCTAAAGATGCAAGCATATCTACAAAGGCTTCGGTTTTTTCAGGTGTAAGTCCGTCTCTTATATCTTCAATACCCGAGGGTGAATAGCAAAGCTTAGCCGCCATAGCAACAACCTCTTCGGGATTTGGAGTGTGACAAAGTAAAGTAACCTTAGGTGCCATAAATCTACCTCCGTTCAGGGCAAAAGTACATATTACCCCATATTCTTATACATTTTACCACAACACAACACAAAAATCAATCAGTAAAAACAGCAGACTCAAGAGAGTCTGCTGTTTAAAAATTTATTCGGATTTATCCTCGTCAGGACTCGTATCGTCTGTTTTGTCTTTAAGCTGTAAAAGAACCGACTTTAATTTTTGCGGCAAAGGTATAACTTTAGCAGCATTTTCTAAAACCGACAAGCCTTCGTTTGCAACAAAGAATAAGATTGTTATTTCCCTTAAAGGCAACGCCTCTGGAAGAATTCTCTGCAATGTTACCGCCACGCCCACAACAAGTATCATAATTATCTTTTTGATGATTCCCTTGTATCCGATAGTGCTTGAAAGCTTTTTTTCGTAAATTGCCGCGATGAATCCTGTTACATAATCAACGGCTATTAGAATAACAAGGGTCACAAGCAAGCTGTCAAAACCGCCTAAAAACTTAGTAACGTAGCCAAAAATCGTTGCAAGCACCGCCGACAAAGTAAATTTTGCCGCAGTAATTCCTGTAGAAAAAGGATTATACATCTTCTACACCTGCAATTCTTTTCTGAAGCGCGGTTACGTCTTTGACATTCACCTTACCGTCGCCGTTAATATCGCCTACTTTAGACAAGGCATCAACAATCGCCTGATGCATTTTTCGTATAAACACAAGGTCAACAGTCTGATTTTCTGCCATTTTCAGCGACTTTTTCATCTGCAAAATTGCCGACGAGGTCATCTTGCCCTTTTTATTGTCAATAGGAGTAATGGTCTGTGTAATAATACCCAAACGCTCTGAAAGTATAAGAAGAGACTGCAAAGCCGCTACCTCGAAGCTTTGAGGTGTTTTATCCTCTTCAGATGTGTCGGAAGTTGATTTTATCATTTTGTCGCTGTAAATAATATTCATATCAACATTGCCCGAAACGCCCTGCACTTTACCGCTTGAGGTATACTGCCAAACATCGCACTTAAACTCCGCCTCGCTGTTATACTGAGCAAGCCATACATAATAGGTACCGTAAAGAGATTTATAGTCAAGGTAATTTTCAAACCAGTTAGCGTTTGCATATATACCTACTCTGTATCCCGCCTTTAAAAGTTCTGTCATAAAGGCTTTTGCCATATTTGTAAGGGTAGCTTTGCCAAGCTTTGTCTGCGAGTTGTCTTCCATATCATAAAAAATCGGAAGTTCGAAGCTTTTTCCCTTAAGTACACTTATACAAGCCTTAGCCTCTTTCTTAGCATCAGCTACGTCAACTGCATAAGAATACCAATAAGCACCCAACTTAACGCCTGATGCCTTGGCTTTTTTATAATTCGACTCAAATTCGGCGTCAACCTGCGAAGCTTCTCTGCCGAAGCCAGCACGAAGAATTGCATACTCTATGCCCGAAGCCTTAACCTTTTCAAAGTCTATGCTTCCCTGCCATTCGGATACGTCAATACATTTAATCTCTGCCAATTATATCACCTCCTCCAAAGTATGTACTTTCCATCTGCCGTACACAGCATCTTGGCCATTTTCGTAGCAAAGTGCCGCGTAAAAGCCTTCTAAAAGTATAGGCTTCACGTCAACAATAAGCTCCTTGAAGCCTGCCTCCTTTGCTTTTGCTTCGTCGTTGGCATAAACCGTACCGTTTTCCTCTACAAGACCGCGATACGGCTCTACACTTGTGTCGGAAATATATTTAACCAGCATTCAAATTAAACCTCCTTGTATCTATCGCCAGATTATGCAGTCGTTCTTGCTCCGTAAGCTTTCGGTTATACACTCTTATAGAGCATATCTCGCCACTTAGCCTGTATTCCCATGTGGAGCCGTCTTTGTTAAGTCTTGCACCAATTGTCGTCATGGTATTATACATACTTCCTGCTGTTTCACCTTTAACGCATTCGGTGCCGTTGCGGTAAAAATCAAAGCTGTTCAAGTCCTCGTTTGAATAAACAATGCTATAGCTTGCCCTCTCGGTTACGTCTGAAACCAAAACTGGCGAAGCACTGTCCCAAGTGCCCACCTTAAAGCCTGCTGATGAAGGGCGGTACCAAAGGCCTGCGGCACCATTTTCGGCAGATGCAGCTGTGCCCTTACCCAAAAACAACACCTGAACGTCGTCGGAATTGTTAAGCTTACACACCACCTCTAAGGTTCTGTCATTAAGACCCGAAAGCACACCTGTAAGGTTTATATACTCCTCGTCTAAAATCTTACTGCGGCTGTTTACTCCGTCAAAAAACACTGAATCCTTTGTCTGAGATACTCCGCCTACGTTTGACTTTTGTCCCGAAATTGCCCTGTCACGCCATATTCTGATTTTCTCACCAGCATTATCATACATAACGATAAAGGGCTCCTGAGCGTCAAGCCACAACACAAGCCCGTCTTTTACATAGTCAGGCTTCGATTTTGAGAGCATAAGAGCCTTGTTTCTTAGCTTACTCATTTTCTACTCCTCTTACAGCGGCATTCATATTAAAGCCGTCGTACCAGAAGACAATGTTATAGGTTTTGTTAACCTGAGGCACCAAACAGTTATATGTAACCGAAATATCGTTTTCTGTGGTGGTAATACTTGCGACGTCGTCACCACTCCACTTAACCGAAGATGGACAAGTAAGTGCTGTAGCAATACTGCTGCTTCTGAATACAAGTGCACATTCAAAATCATCTGTAATGCTCTGAGGAAGCTTTACTGTAAGGCTCTGAGCATATTCGGTAATTCGGTACTCGGTAAGTGTATCTATTGTAATTACAGGATTAGACGCCATAACCTTAACGCTTGTAACAGCCTCAGAATATTTTCGGTCAAGCATATCGGGAGTTATGGTGCCCGCGGCAATATTCAGCTCCTTACTTTCACAGGATGTAATTACAGAACTGCCCTTTTTGTAAATCCACCTTTCTCCGTTTGTGATATTCAGCAATAAAAGACAGGAATATGCATGAGAGACCATTGCTATAAAGTCACCCTCGCCTACAACAGCTTTAACAGGCGAAAGTCCCGAGAAAGCTACTTTGTAAATAGTATCCTCGGCAAAGCTTTCTTCTATCATCGAGTCAAAATAGCCGTATCCTACCACGGTTGTCCTTCTGATTATACGCCAATACTCCCTATCAAGCATTTCGGGCGTAACCGAACCCTGTGTAATGCTTGCAGTTACCGAAACGCCGCTATCAACATAAGCCTCGCTATCTGTATCATATGTAAACCAATTGCCGTTTGTGCCCACATAGGGCATTTTTGCCGAAGCATTCTGCATCTTCTCATAAAGCTTATTAAGTGTCTTTTCGAAATACAGAAATTCAGAATTTGAGTTTTTAAACTCCTCGTCATCCTCGCAAGCTTTGCCTACCATAAAAACATCCGAGGTCGTGTGGTAAACCTCGTTTTCATCAGAAAACGCCTTAATCTGAGCCTTAACAAGTCCGCTTTGTAAAATATGGCTTTCCTCAATATTCCAAGTAAGCCATGTGCCCTCGTCGCTGATATCCGAGGGAAGCACAAAAAAGTTGTGTCTGCCATCATCAAAGGTAAGGTAAAGACGATAGAGCCATCCGCTTTGGGTGTTTAAGCGGATAAAGAATTTCTTTTGAGTGTGAAGATTGTCACCTTTAAAGCCTAAAAATCTTTCACTCTCGGGGATGGTAAGTATTCCATCCGAGATTGTAATCATATGAATACACCTCCAAAAACAGGCATAAAAAAAGAAAAAATTGCATAAAACCATGCAATTTTTTCTGCTTAATTATAATTTTATAAAATTTTCTTTAAAAACGCCCCTGTATAAGAGCCTTCGCAGTTTGCAATTTCCTCGGGAGTACCCTCGGCTATTACCATACCGCCGCCGTCGCCCCCTTCGGGGCCAAGGTCGATAATATGGTCTGCGGTTTTTATTAAATCAAGGTTGTGCTCAATAACAATAACTGTGTTACCTGCATCCACAAGCTTCTGCAAAACCTCAATAAGCTTGTGAACGTCAGCAGTATGAAGTCCTGTGGTAGGCTCGTCAAGAATATAGACGGTTTTGCCTGTGCTTCGCTTTGAAAGCTCGGTAGCAAGCTTTACACGCTGAGCTTCACCTCCTGAAAGAGTTGGTGCAGGCTGACCGATTTTTATATAGCCAAGACCCACATCGCACAAAGTCTGCATTCGTCGTTCAATTTTTGGCATATTAGCAAAAAACTCTCTGCCCTCTTCAGCGGTCATTTCAAGAACGTCATAAATCGACTTGCCCTTATACTTAACCTCAAGAGTTTCATGGTTATAACGTCTGCCCTTGCAAACCTCACAGGGCACGTAAACATCAGGCAAAAAGTGCATTTCAATTTTTATAATTCCGTCGCCTTCACAGCTTTCACAACGTCCTCCCTTAATATTAAAGGAAAAACGTCCTGCCGAGTAACCTCTCAGCTTTGCTTCCTGAGTTTGTGCATAAAGCTCGCGAATATCAGTAAACACACCTGTATAGGTTGCAGGGTTTGAACGGGGAGTTCTGCCGATAGGGCTCTGGTCAATATCAATCACCTTATCAAGATGCTCCATACCCTCAATCTTCTTGCACTTACCGGGTTTAACCTTTGCACCGTTAAGCTCACTTGCCAAAGCCTTATAAAGTATCTCGTTTACAAGCGAAGATTTACCTGAGCCCGAAACACCCGTTACGCAAATGAACTTACCTAAGGGAAACTCTACGTTAATGTTCTTAAGGTTGTTTTGCTTTGCACCTATAACCTTAAGCTTCTTGCCGTTGCCTTTCCTGCGTTGTTCGGGTACAGGCACTTGCCTTTTTCCGCTTAAGTACTGACCTGTAATGGAATTTTCATTCTCCATAATCTCGGTTGCTGTACCCTCGGCAATAATCATACCGCCGTGCACACCTGCACCGGGACCGATATCGATAATGTGGTCGGCGGCAAGCATGGTGTCAGTGTCGTGCTCTACAACAATAACTGTGTTACCTAAATCACGAAGCCTTTGCAATGTGAAAAGAAGCTTTTCGTTGTCTCTCTGGTGAAGTCCGATGCTGGGCTCGTCAAGAATATATAAAACACCTGTCAAAGAGCTGCCTATCTGTGTTGCAAGGCGGATTCGCTGGCTTTCACCGCCCGAAAGAGTGCCTGCAGTACGTGAAAGTGTAAGATAACCCAAACCTACGTTTTTAAGAAAACTAAGTCGCTCGTTAATTTCCTTAACAATAGGTGCAGCAATCATCATATCACGCTCGCTCAGCTCTGCAGTTTCTACAAACTTAAGTGCGTTGTCCACCGACATATCGCAAAACTCTGCGATATTAATGTCACTTACAGTAACGCCCAACGCCACCTTAGAAAGCCTCTGACCGCCGCACTCGTCGCAGGGAATCGAGGACATAAACCCCTCTATTTCTTCCTTTATCCAGTTGCTATTGGTCTGATGATAACGCCTGTCAAGGTTATTAAGAATGCCTTCAAAGGGTGCATAATACTCTTGATTTTTGCCGAAAGGAGTTGAGCGAACAAGGCGAATTTTTTCGCCCTTAGTACCGTAAAGAAGAATGTCCACAATCTCGTCAGGCAAGTCGCAGATAGGCGTATCAAGAGAAAAGCCGTAATGCTCGCTTAGTCCCTTGTAATACATATAAGCAATTGTGTTACCCTCCATAGCCCAGCCGCCTGCCTTTATACCTCCCTGAGCCACGCTTTTGTTCTTGTCAGGAATTATCCTGTCGGGGTCAAGCCGCATAAATACACCGAGTCCTGTACACTTTGGACATGCTCCATAAGGTGCATTAAAGGAAAACATTCTGGGAGAAAGCTCGTCAATGCAAGCACCATGGTCGGGGCAGGCATAGCTCTGAGAGAATAAGATATCCTCTTTGTCAGGGATATTTACGATTATAAGACCGTTTGTAAGCTTAGACGCGGTTTCAATGCTGTCGGCAAGACGTGAACGAATATCTGATTTAATAACAAGTCGGTCTACCACAACGTCAACCGAATGCTTCTTGTTTTTCTCAAGCTTAATATTTTCCGAAAGGTCATACATAATACCGTCAACACGAACTCGTACAAATCCGCCTTTTCGGGCCGAATCAAGCTCCTTTTGATGCTCGCCTTTTCTTGCCCTTACAACAGGTGCAAGAATCTGAATTCGTGTGCCATCTTCTAATTTAAGCACCTTGTCCACAATCTGGTCTACAGACTGAGTTTTAATTTCTCTGCCGCAGGTTGGGCAATGAGGTACACCTACTCTGGCGTATAAAAGACGCAGGTAGTCGTAAATTTCTGTAACAGTACCAACTGTGGAACGGGGATTTTTAGACGTGGTTTTCTGGTCAATGGATATAGCCGGCGAAAGGCCGTCTATAGAATCAACGTCAGGCTTGTCCATCTGACCTAAAAAAAGCCTTGCATAAGAGGACAGCGACTCCACATAACGCCTCTGACCCTCGGCATAAATTGTATCAAAGGCAAGAGAAGACTTGCCCGAACCGGAAAGACCGGTCATAACGACAAGCTTGTCTCTTGGGATATCAACGTCAATATTCTTAAGGTTGTGTTCTCTGGCACCACGCACCGAAATTTTATCCTGTGGCACATTATCACCTCTATGGTAAAGATTTCTAACAAATAAAGAACATAGTAGGGACAAGCCGCTACGACTGTCCCTACTATAATTGACCCGCCGTTAAACGGAGGTTATCTATAAATATATTTTCGCAAGGGCGAACTGCCCCTCGTGGAAAACAGGTTATTCAGCCTGTGTTTCCTCGGCTGTTTCGTCTTCCTCAGCCGCAAGCTCAGGTACAAAAGTACCCTTCATCATAGCGTCAAAGTCCTCGCCACTCATTTTTTCGTGAGCCATAAGGTAAGCCGCAACCTCGTGAAGCTTATCCATATACTTGTTAAGGATATCCTCGGTACGCTTGTAACCCTCGGAGACAATACGGTGAACTTCAGAGTCAATCTTAGCGGCAGTAGCCTCGGAATAATCCTTAACCTGACCCATATCGCGGCCGATAAACACCTCGCCGCCGCTGGCACCATAATTAATGGGGCCTAAAGTCTCGGACATACCGTACTTCATAACCATATTACGTGCTGTTGCGGTAGCCTTTTCAATATCATTGGATGCACCTGTGGAAATGTCGCCCAATACAAGTGCCTCTGCAACACGACCGCCTAAGCAAACTACGATATCCTCTTCCATTTCCTTTTTGCTTCTGTAAGACTTATCCTCTGTAGGCAAGGGCATTGTAAAACCGCCTGCCATACCGCGGGGGATAATGGAAATCTGATGCACAGGGTCCTGTGTTTCGCACTCATAGAAAGTAAGTGCATGGCCTGCCTCGTGATAAGCCGTAAGCTTCTTTTCACGCTCGTTCATTACTCTGGACTTTTTCTCGGTACCTACCACAACCTTGATTGTAGCTTCCTCTACCTCTTCCATAGTAATAGCCTTTTTATTCTTTCTTGCGGCTAAAAGTGCTGCCTCGTTGAGTAGGTTCTCAAGGTCTGCACCTGTAAAGCCAGCGGTAGTTTTTGCAATTGTCTTAAGCTTAACGTCGGGGGCTAAAGGCTTCTTTCTTGCGTGAACCTTAAGGATAGCCTCTCGTCCGTTAATATCGGGGTAGCCTACCATAACCTGACGGTCAAATCTGCCGGGACGTAAAAGTGCAGGGTCAAGGATGTCGGGGCGGTTTGTAGCCGCAATGACAATAACACCCTCGTTGGCACCAAAGCCGTCCATCTCTACAAGCATCTGGTTAAGTGTCTGCTCTCTTTCGTCGTGGCCGCCACCAAGACCTGTGCCACGCTGTCTGCCTACTGCGTCAATTTCGTCGATAAAAATAATACATGGAGAATGCTTTTTAGCATGCTGGAAAAGGTCTCTTACTCGGGACGCACCAACACCGACGAACATCTCAACGAAGTCTGAGCCCGAAATTGAGAAGAAAGGAACCCCTGCCTCGCCTGCAACTGCTCGTGCCAGCAAGGTTTTACCTGTGCCGGGAGGGCCTACAAGAAGCACACCCTTGGGGATTTTTGCACCTAATTCGTTGTATTTTTCGGGAGACTTAAGAAACTCTACGATTTCTTCAAGCTCTTCTTTTTCTTCGTCTGCACCTGCTACATCCTCAAAGGTAGTCTTGCGTTTTTCGTCGGTCTGGTCTTTAAATTTAGCCTTACCGAACTGCATTTCCTTGCCGCCGAGGCCTCCGCCTGCGTTAATCTTCTTCATAATAACAAACCAGAAGATTACCAACGCCGCAATAAGCAGGAAGGTAGGAATCATTTCAATCCAGAAGGAATTATTCTTAGCAGGAGTATAGTCGTACTCAAGCTGAGCATCAGGGTTAGCCTCGTTGTAGGCTAAAACGTAGTCGTTGACGTCGTTATAGAAAAGGTCGATACTTGCAAGATTATAGGTAATTTCTTTAAGTCCGTCGTCTTCCTTCTTGGAATTATTTGCAAAGCCGCCGAAAATACCGCCTGAATTCTTGTCGGCAGTGCCTGCCACTGCTTCGTCAGATGTAGCCGCATCCGGGTCTACTACCTTCATTTCAAGCCTACCTGAGCCTACATCTACAGTAAACTCTCTTACCTGTTCGGTCCTGAAATAGTTAACAATATCGGAATATGTGTACTCGGGCACCTTTGTGCTGTTGACAAATACTATAATTCCGATAATAACCAAAATAGGAATTCCCAGATAAATAAGCAGCTTTAAAGCTGAGTTCTTATTATTATTCTGCAATTAAATTCACTCCTTAGTGTATTATGTAAAATTTAAGCTCAATTATGAGTAAACAGACCTCTTCAGTATTCCTACATACGGAAGACTTCTGTAATTTTCAGCATAGTCCAAGCCGTAGCCTATAACGAACTCGTCAGGAATTTCCGCACCAATGTAGTCAACGGGAATTTCTACCACACGACGGTCGGGCTTACTTAAAAGGGTGCAGATTTTAACAGAGTTAACACCCTTTGCCTCGAAATATTTAAGGATAAAGTTAAGTGTATTTCCGCTGTCGATAATATCCTCTACAATAAGAACATCCATACCATCCACAGGCTGAGAAACATCTTTGACAATATTAACTCTGCCGCTGCTCTCAGTACCTGAGCCGTAGCTAGAAACACAAATAAAATCAATTTTGCAGTCAACCTCAAGCTCCTTCATAAGGTCAGCCATAAACACAACCCTGCCCTTAAGTAAGCCTACAAGCAAAAGGTTTTTGTCTTTATAATCTTTACTTATTTTTGCGGCTATATCCTTAACCATAGCCTTAAGCTCTGCCTCACTTATGAGAATTCTTTCACAATCCTTATGCATAACCCTTATCCTCTCTGATTTCTATTAAAACCCCATTTGAGCCCTCGTACTTTCCAAAAGCAGTAACGCCGATTTCCTCTGCCCAAAGAATTTTTTCGCCGCTTAAAAGCAAAAGCATGCTATCCCTTTGCTCGGCGGGTATTTTCAGCTCGTTTTGAAGCTTTCGCAAGTCTTTTGTTATGCCTCTTTTAAGAAGAGCGATTTTGTCGCCCTCTTTTCTTGTGCGAAAAACTGCACCGAGGTTGATTTTATCACATCCGATAACCCTTAGTGATAACTTTTTGTAAATAATTTCCTCTTCAGTTAATTCTTTAATAGAATATACCTTTCCGTCCAAACGAAATTCTGTATTTATGTCAAATGTAAAAACTGCCTTTTCATCGGCTTTTTCAGCAACAATTCGAAATATTCCCTGCTGAACCTTTGCGGTGAATCCGCCCACAAGATTAACGGCACCGCCTTTTATAAGAATATCCTTAATAAGCTCAAGGTGCTTGTGCTCGTAACCTGCACCTGCATCCTCAACAATAAGCTTTATCGCGTAATTTCTAAGTGCGGCAGGAGCAGAGCAAAGCACCCCCGCGTCGTAGCCGTATTTAAGCCTTGACTTATTAATCAAGACTTCGGCTTCGCTTTTAATAAAATCCTCAGCCTCGGCAAGACTTTGCCTTAGTCTGATGAAGTTACTTTCGATGCCCTCGTTTACTTCTTTAAGCACCGGCACAACCCTGTGACGCACCTTATTGCGGTTACATATATCTGTATCAGCGTTGGTGCTGTCGTTAACGTATTTAAGGGCATTATCAGCTACGTATTGCTCAACTTCTTCTCTTGACACATCAAGCAAAGGCCTGATAATACTGCCTCTTTTGTATGGAATCGAGGAAAGCCCCGAAATAGATGTCCCCCTTGCAAGATTTAAAAGAGCTGTTTCCAAAGAGTCACTTAAGGTATGCGCCGTTGCCACAAAGGCGTTACACTTTTCTGAAAGCTCATGAAAAAATTCGTATCTGACACGTCGTCCCACTGCCTCAAAGCCTTCGCCGCTTTCTTTGGAAAGTGCGTTAACGTCAACACTTCTGAGAAAAAGCTCAACTTGATTTTCTTCGCAAAGCTTTTTTACGAAAGCCTCGTCGCGGTCCGACTCTTCGCCGCGTAGATTATGATTAACATGGGCGGCGTATATCTTTAAATTAAGCGGTTCCTTTAAGGATAAAAGCACGTTTAAAAGGGTCACCGAGTCCGCCCCGCCCGAAAGTGCAACAATTACACTGTCGCCCTTTGAAAGCATATTATGGGTATTGATTGTATGTAAGACCTTATTATTCACGACCAAGCTCCGGAGAGGTAAACCTCATAAATTCGCCCTGCCAATGAAGCTTAACAGTACCTGTTTCGCCATGACGGTTTTTTGCAATAAGACACTCGGCACTATTCTGGTCGATTTCAGAGTTGTCACCGCCGATTACCTTGTTTTTGTCGTAATACGCTTCTCTGTAAAGAAAAAGGATAATATCGGCATCCTGCTCGATAGAACCCGAATCTCTAAGGTCAGAAATCTGAGGACGATGGTCCTCGGCACGTTTTTCACTGGCTCGGGAAAGCTGTGAAAGACAAATAACAGGCACACCAAGTTCCTTAGCAAGCACCTTCAGATTTCGTGTAATTTCAGAAATTTCCTGTACTCGGTTGTCAGTATGTCTGCCTGTTGTCATAAGCTGTAAATAGTCGATAACAACCAAGTCAATATTACGAAGACGTCTTAATTTTGCCTTCATTGCAGGCACACTGATACCCGGGGTATCGTCAAGATACATGTCGCACTTTGAAAGCACGTCACCGGCAGAAATAATCCTCTGCCACTCTTCATCGTTAAGCTTGCCTGTTCTGAGCTTTGTACCGCCTACCAAGGCTTCGGAAGAAAGCAAACGGCTTGCAAGCTGGTCCTTTGTCATTTCCAAAGAGAAAAACGCAACCGTTTTATTCGACTTTAACGCAACGTTGCGTGCAATATTAAGTGCAAACGATGTTTTACCCATACCGGGTCGTGCCGCAAGGATAATAAGGTCGCTTCGGTTAAGACCCGTAGTAATACGGTCAATTTCACCGATACCCGAAGGAATTGGCTTTAACGCTTCGTCGTCTTTATTTAAAGAATCAAGACGGTCAAAGGTTTTTAAAATAACCTCGTCAAGTCGCTGTAAGCCCTGAATATTCTTACCTCTGCGGATATCAAAAATCATCTGCTCGGCAGAATCTACCAGTAGCTCGGACTCAAGCTCAGCAGCAGTTGCCTCGTCCATAATACGCCTTGCGGCAAAAATGAGCTGACGAACATCGTACTTGTCGCGGACTAACTTTGCATAAACCTCTACGTTAGAAATAGAGGGGCAGTTTTCAACCAAAGCCGCAAGGTATGTTTTTCCTTCGGTGGGGTCAAAGTTTTTTTCGTGCTTTAATTCCTCGTACAGAGTAACAAAGTCGATAGAAAGGCCCTGTGTAAACATAGAAAGCATAGTAGAGTAAATCATTCTATGCATAGACATATGGAAGAAATCGGGCTTGGTTAAAATTTCGGCAACCCTGCCGAAGCAATCGGGCTCGTAAATAATAGCACCCAGCACCGCCTGCTCAGCCTCGGGGCTGTAGGGCAGACTTAAGCCGTCATATTCGGTTTTGACAATATCATTTGCCATTTTAATGCGTCCTTTTCGGTAAAATTAAAGAGCTTCAACCTCAATAGTTAATGCGGCAGAAATACCTGTATAAAGCTTAACCTCTGCCTTAAAAGAGCCGACAGATTTGATGTCGCTCATAACAATTTTACGCTTGTCAATATCAAGTGAAAACTTATTCTTAATCTCGGCACTTACTTCCTTGGATGTAATGCTTCCGAAAAGCTTACTGCCCTGACCTGCTTTTGCCTTAATTAAAATGCTCTTACCGTCAAGCTTTGCCTTAGCAGCATTAGCGGCGGCAATTTCCTGCTCGGTTTTGTATTTCTTAGAGTTCTCTGCATTTTTGAACTCATTCATAACCTGATTGTTGACTTCCTTTGCAAGTCCCTTGGGAATAAGGAAATTTCTTGCGTAGCCGTCAGAGGCATTTACCATTTCTCCCTTTTTTCCTAAGGACTTAACGTCCTGTAATAAAACCAATTTCATATATATTACCTCCTGTAATAAACCTTTTATTCATCGATAGCGGATATAAGCTTAGTAACAGCCGCCTCGAAAGAGCTCTCTTCAAGCTGAGCCGCCGCCATAGTATGGTGACCGCCGCCGCCCATTTTTTCCATAATAATCTGAACGTTTCTTTTGCCAAAGCTTCGTGCTGAAATGTTAATGGTACCTTCATTGGTGCGGTACATAACAAAGGAAGCATTAACCCCCTTAATAAGCAACAGCTCGTCTGCCGCTTTTGCCGCCAAAAGCCTTACGTCCTCAACCTTGTCTTTAACAAGAACAATAGCACATTCCTTTTATATCTTTGCGTTAGAAATCAGCTTGTAATTATTCACGTAGCTTTCGATAGAATCTGCAAAATGCTGACGGATAGCAACGGTATCCGCACCTTTTTTACGTAAGTATGCCGCAGTCTCAAACGCCGCAGAGCCTGCGTTTATAACAAAATTCTTGGTGTCTAAAATAACACCCGAAAGAAGTGCCTCTGCCTCGGGCTTGCCTAAAGGCTCGCCCTCGAAATTGTCGATAATACTTGTACAAAGCTCAGATGCCGAAGAAGCCCCCGGTTCGTTTAAGAACACAACAGCATTTTCAATGTGGTCAACCTGACGTCGGTGATGGTCAATTACAATACATGCACCGCATTGCTCAAAAAGCCTACTATCCTCAAGCATACCTACAGTCTGTGTATCCACAATAATAAGCAGGGTTTTTGAAGTCATCTGAGTAAGTGCCTGCTGAGGACTTACAAAAATCCCCTCGCCCCTGTCTCTTGTGTACTTATCAATAAGAGACTTTGCCATTGAGGTCTCATAATTTACAGCAATACAGGCTTTTTTACCCAGAGCACGTGTAACCGCCCTGTACATACCGATAGAAGCACCAATTGAGTCAAGGTCAGAAAACCTATGGCCTGTAATAACAACCTTGTCACACTCAGAAACAGCATTTGCAACAGAGTCTGCTATCATACGTGTACGCACCTTAGTCTGCTTTTCAACACCTACGGACTTACCGCCGTAAAAGTCAAAATCCTTGCCTGTGGCAATCGCAACCTGGTCTCCGCCTCTTCCCAAAGCCATATCCAGTGCACGCTTTGCCGACAACTGGCTCTTTCTTAAATTCTTCTCGCCTCTGCCAATACCGATAGAAACCGTAGCCTCAATATCACCCATTTTAATCTCATGGATTTTATCCAGAATATCAAACTTGGTTTCAATTATCTTTTTCAGCTCACGCTCTTCGAAAATAACCATATAGCGGTTACCTGCCAGCTTGCGGTAAAGTGCGTTTGCATCCGCCGCCCACTTTTGCAGCGTATCCTCTACGTGCAGTACAATGTGGGCACTTTCTTCTTCAAACTCGTCTATAAAAAGCTCGCGGTTATCAAAAACCACCATAGCCACCGATTGGCGTGTAGCCTTGTATTCGGCATCTACCTTTTTATAGTAGGTGTCATCATAAAAGTATAGCACCGTACCTGTACCTGTATCAGCACCGAAGGCTGTCAGCTGAAGGTCACCATATTTAACGGCAGTGCCTTCGTTTTTTACAATATCCGAAACATCGGCAGAAAAAAATCTGTAGTCGATATGTACCCCCAAGAGATTTTCCTCGGGGCAAAAAAGCTTTTTAAAAGCTCTGTTGTAAAACACAAGCTCGTTGTCGTTATTTAAAACCGCCACAGGAAAGCTAAGCTTATCAGCAAAGCCTGTGTCGGCGTTGCGTATGTTCTTAACCGAATTACGCAGCGAAAACTGAACGTACCTTGCAAACAGAAAGTAAAGTATTATTGCCGCAATTACTGCCACCAAGGCAACCGCACCCTGTATAAAAAACAGATTCAAATCGTAAAAAGCGGCAGGAATGGCAATAATCATCATAGCTATTGCAAACAACACCAAATAAGGTACTGTGTGTGCAAATTTATTTTTCATAACCTTTTCCTCACATCTTTAACGTTTGCTTTAGCAAACATATCGCACCGCCAAACCAAAGGCGGTATATCGCATTTGCGTAGCAAATATATCGCATCGTCGCAGACGATATATCGCTGTATTTGCATTGCAAATACGTTAAACCTCCATCAATATAGGAAGAATCATAGGATACCTGCCTGTTTTCTGGCTGATAAGCTGCGACACTCCGTCCTTAACCTTGTTTTTGATTGTACCCCATTCCTGAATACGTCTGTCGGCACAATCCTCTAAAATTGCAAGGGCCAGTTTTCTGACCTCGTCAAGCAGGCTTTCGCTTTCCTTAACGTACACAAAGCCGCGAGACACAACGTCGGGTCCGCTTACAACGTGACCGTCATAAACGTCGAGAGAAGCAACAATGGTAATAAGTCCGTCCTGACCCAGATGTTTTCTGTCTCTGAGCACAATGCTTCCTACGTCGCCTACACCTAAGCCGTCAACAAATACCTGCCCTGCAGGAACAGATGCAGCTTCCTTAATATATTTTTCGTGAAGCTCAACGCATTTACCGTTGTCGCCTATATATACGTTTTCCTTAGGCATACCCATAGAAACAGCAATATCCTTATGCTTTCTAAGGTGCTTCTGCTCGCCATGAACAGGAATAAAGTACTTCGGCTTTGTTAAAGCCTGAATAATCTTAAGTTCTTCCTGGCAGGCGTGACCCGAAACATGAACCTCGTACATAGATTCGTAAATAACCTTGCAGCCTCTTTTTAAAAGCTCGTCAACAAGGTTGCCTACTGTACGCTCGTTGCCGGGAATGGGATTAGCAGAAATTATAATAAAGTCGCCTTCGCCTACGCTTACCTTGCGGTGGTCAGAATAAGCCATACGGCTTAAAGCCGACATTGGCTCACCCTGACTGCCTGTAGTAATAAGCACAATTTCGCCCATTGTATAGCGGTTAAGCATATCGATATTTATAAGAATACCCTCGGGAATATTAAGATAGCCAAGCTCACTTGCAACGCTCATATAATTAAGCATACTTCTGCCGGAGAAAGCCACCTTTCTGCCGTATTTCTCGGCACAGTTGATAATCTGCTGAACTCGGCTGACGTTTGACGCAAAGGTTGCAATAATAATACGCTTGCCCTCTGCCTCCTTGAAAAGGCTATCAAAGCTTGCCATAACAGTAGTTTCGGAAGGTGTATTACCCGGACGAGACGCATTAGTGCTGTCTGCCATCAGGCACAGCACGCCCTCGTCACCAAGACGGGCAAAAGCATTAAGGTCTATAGGCTTGCCCTCGGTAGGAGTATAGTCAACCTTAAAGTCACCTGTGTGCACAATGGTACCTGCAGGTGTATGAAGTGCAATTGCCAAAGAGTCAGGAATTGAATGGTTAACGTGGATAAACTCAATTTCAAAGCAACCCAAGCGAACCTTCTGACCTGCCTTTACCTCTCTTAAATCGGGATTCTTAGGCAGAGAATGCTCTCTTAGCTTATTGCCGATAAGCCCCACCGCCAAAGGCGAGGAATATATAGGAGCATTTAGCTTTCCTAAAAGGTAAGGAAGTCCGCCAATATGGTCCTCATGTGCATGGGTAATCACAATACCCTTAAGCTTATCTTTGTTTTGCTCAACATAGGTAAAATCGGGGATTACAAGGTCAACACCCAACATATCGCCGTCAGGAAATGCCATTCCGCAATCTACCAACACCATGTCGCCCTCACATTCAAAAAGGGTCATATTCTTGCCGATTTCGTTAAGTCCGCCTAAAAACGCAACCTTAACAGAGGGCTTTATCTTCTCTATAAATTCATCGTCAAACTTCTTTTTTGCCTCTGTATTTCTATAGTTCTTTTTATACTGAGGCTTTTTGTTCTGCTTAGGAGCCTTTTTGCCAGATACGCTGTAGCCAAGGAAGTCACTGCCGTCAGTGCTTAAAAATTCATCCTCAGGCTTAAGGTTAAAATCCCCTGCAGGCTTTGTATTAGACTTTGCCTTAGGTTTGTAAGCCTTGTAGCTCTGTTTCTTGCCCTTTTTAGCAGGGACAGAGCTGTGCTTTTTACCGCTTTTTGCGTTTTGCTGAGGCTTCTTTTTGCTTTTTACAGCTGATTCATTTGTATTATTGCTCACAATTTTCCTCCGTTTTCTTTTAAATCAAATACATAAAACTATGTAAATATATGTGTTGTCTTGCTCGCCGCAGCCGAAATCAAGACATAATTTCCGAATTTAACTTTACATTATATTGTACCTTTTAACCTCGCCTGTGTCAAGCAAACATTATACATTTCTACTATAGGCTGTAACTTTAATTATTATACATAATTATGAGCAAATCCTAAGAAAGTTAGTTAATGCTAACCAAATATCAAAACTCTGACAAAAAATAAACAAATAAATGTTGCAAAGCTTAATTTTGGTGTTATAATATAGGTTGGTATATTTTTTAGAGGAGGTGTGAGACTTGAAGAAGGTCGATATTTATACCGACGGTGCCTGCTCGGGCAACCCCGGTCCCGGCGGATGGGGTGCAATTCTTTGCTATAATGGCGTAGAAAAAGAAATCTCAGGCGGCGAGCCTCACACAACCAACAACCGTATGGAACTTTTAGCTGTTATTTCTGCACTTCAAATGCTTAAAGAACCATGCGAGGTTACCCTTTACAGCGACAGTCAGTATGTCTGCAACGCGTTAGAGCGCGGCTGGGCAAAGAAATGGCAGGCTCAGGGTTGGATGCGGACAAAAAAGGACAAAGCTCTTAACCCCGACTTGTGGGAAAAGCTTTTAAACTTGTGTGACATACACAAGGTAAATGTTGTATGGGTAAAGGGTCACAATAATCATCCAATGAACGAGAGATGCGACAGGTTAGCTGTTGCGGCTTCTCAGAATCAATAAATAAGGAGAAATTATGAGAAAGGTATATGCAGACAATGCCGCAACTACGGCATTATCCCCCAAGGTTTTAGATAAAATGATGCCCTACCTCACCGAGGTTTACGGTAACCCCTCAAGCCTTTATCAGATTGGCTCTGAGGCAAAGGATGCAGTTGAAGAAGCACGCCAAACTGTTGCCAACTTAATCGGTGCACAAAACGCAAGCGAGATTTACTTTACCTCAGGCGGGTCTGAGAGTGACAACTGGGCAATCAAGGGTGTTGCAACTGCCCTCTATAAAAAAGGCAAAAAGCACATCATCACATCCAAGTTTGAGCATCACGCAGTGCTTCACACCTGCAAGGCTTTGGAAAAGCAGGGCTTCGAGGTAACATATCTTGACGTTTACGAAAACGGTATCGTACGCCCCGAGGACGTAAAGAACGCCTTAAGAGAAGACACAGCACTGGTTACAATTATGTACGCCAACAACGAAATCGGCACAATTCAGCCTATTGCTGAAATCGGCAAAATCTGTAGAGATGCTAAGGTGCTTTTCCACACCGACGCCGTACAGGCTATGGGTAACGTTCCCATTAATGTAGTTGATGACAATATCGACCTGTTATCTCTTACTGCACATAAGTTCCACGGCCCCAAGGGATGTGGTGCTTTATATGTAAGACGTTGCGTAAGACCCGACATACTCATCGACGGCGGTGCTCAGGAAAAAGGCAGACGTGCAGGCACAGAAAACGTTGCAGGCATTGTTGGCCTTGCAGAGGCTCTTAAAATTGCCGTTGAGACAATGGATGAGCGTAAAGCAAAGCTTACCAAAATGCGTAACCGCCTCATTGACGGTCTTTTAAAAATCGAGCGTTCACGCTTAAACGGCGACAGAGATATGCGTCTGCCCGGCAATATGAATATGTGCTTTGAGGGTATTGAGGGCGAAAGCCTGCTTCTGCGTCTTGACCTTGCAGGCATCAGTGCTTCTTCAGGCTCTGCCTGTACATCGGGAAGCCTTGACCCCAGCCACGTGCTCTTAAGTATAGGTCTTCCCCATGAAATTGCTCATGGAAGCTTAAGAATTTCTTTCTCTGACAATAATACCGAGGAAGACGTTGATTATATCTTAGAAAACGTACCAAAGATTGTAGAGTATTTGAGAAGCTTCTCTCCCCTTTGGGACAAGATTAAACAAAGCGAAAACTAATGGAGGTTTTTATATATGGCATATTCAGAAAAGGTTATGGACCATTTTGCTAATCCCCGCAATGTTGGCGAAATTCCCGATGCTGATGGCGTTGGCGAAGTTGGCAACTCAAAATGCGGTGACATTATGAGAATGTATATTAAGGTTGAGGGCAACGTTATTACCGACTGTAAGTTCAAGACCTTCGGTTGCGGTGCCGCTATTGCTACAAGCTCAATGGCTACCGAGCTTATTAAGGGCAAGACTATTGACGAAGCTTTAAAGCTTACAAACAAAGCTGTTATGGAGGCTTTAGACGGACTTCCTGCAGTGAAGGTACATTGCTCAGTTTTAGCCGAGCAGGCTATTAAAGCGGCTCTTTCTGATTACTACACACGTCTTGGCGTTGACCCCGAGCCCATTGTAGGCAAAATTCAGGAATGCGACCACGACCACGGCTGCGGATGCGACAGCTGCTCATAATCAGTTACGGCTACAATCTTATTAATCACAAAAAACGCCCGAGCAAACCGATGCTCGGGCGTTAAGTTTTATATTTAATTATTTACCGCTGTCAAGCTTATTAAGCTCTTCACGGAATGTTCCTATATCGGCAAAATTCTTATAAACAGACGCAAAGCGGATGTACGCAACGTCATCAAGACCTCTTAAGGCATCCATTGCAAGCTCACCGATTTTGTCAGAAGTCACCTCTCGGTCAAGTCCGCTTTGAAGCTTAGACTCGATAGAATCAATGCAAGACTCAATCTGGTCCATAGATACAGGACGTTTTTCACAGGCTCTTAAGAAACCGCCCATAAGCTTTGAGCGATTGAACACTTCTCTGGATTTGTCACGCTTAACAACCACAATCGGTACAGTTTCAATAACCTCATGAGTTGTAAAACGCTTGCCGCAACCTAAGCATTCGCGGCGGCGGCGGATTCTTTCACCGTCATCCGCAGGACGTGAGTCTATAACCTTGCTTTCGTCAAAGCTGCAATAAGGACACTTCATACAAATTCACTCCATATATTGTATGTATAATTATATATTGTAAATTATACCACAACATTTGCCAATTGCAAGTTAATAAATAATAACAAAAGGTTACAGCATTATAATAATATTTCTAATTTCGAAAATATATAAAGCACATACCTGCACGCTATACAAAAGCATAGCGGTATGTGCTTTATTTTTTATTTTCTTTTTTATTTTTTACGGTGTTTACGATTAAACCGACTAATATAAAAGCTACGCCTAAAATCCCCACCGAACAATATAAAAACGCCGATAAATATTGATTATTAAAGCCTCTGAATATCTGTACAAACTGAGCCACCCACAGCAAAGCACCGATTAATGTAAGTATAAAATCCTCGCCCAGTCTGTTTTTTACAAACAGTACAATCATAAGCAAAAAACCTATGAGCCCTGCCCATGTATTAACGAAAAACAGTGCAACGTCTGCAGTGTTTACTATGTATTCAAAAAGGCACACTAAAATCTGAAACGTCAGAAGCAGCAACCCCACTGCATTAAAGCCTTTGCTGAAATTTACTTTCACAACTATCACCTAAAGTATTTTACTACGCAAATATACTTTAGTCAACAAATAATGCTCATATGCAAGCTTTAGCATCTAATTTTTTATAATGCTTCAGCAAGAACAAAAACATCACCATTTTTAAAAGGAAAGCCTAAAAAATCATCCTCGTCAAAATCCTCGATTTCTACCATAGATGCCCATTCAAGACTTTTAGACTCGCTGAAAACATACGAATCCCCATCCTTTACAAAGTACATAGTGAGCCAATCGGCATCATCTGCACAAAGCACCATATCTTCGCCTTCATACGAAACACTGCCCGTAACAATATTTCCTTTGTGCTCGGCTTCTTCCGAATATATGCCTTCATTGTTATGAATTATGTCTGTATCGCTTTCGGTATCTGTTGTGTACTCGTACTTTTCTTCACAGCTCATAATAAACGTTCTTTTATCCTCGTTAACAGAAAAGTACGACCCGGGAAACCATACTGCAATATTGCCGTCGGTCAATGCGTAAACCTTATCCTGCACAGGTTCTTTCATATAATATGCACCCTCGCCGCCCGAATAAACCACCACAGGCAGTTCGGTACCTACCTTGCTTTCAAGCAAGTCAAGGTTAAACACCTTATGAAGAATCGGCGGGTCGCTTTCAACTGTGATTATGTCCACATAACGTACCCTTACTATATCTCCTACGAAGGGTGAATAACTTGTAGATGACAAGTGCACTGTGCTGAGTCTTACCTTATCAAAGGTATTTCTGCTGACACACTCACCTTTTAAGGGTGCTACCGTAATGTATTTTTCGCTTATTTCAAGCACCTCGGCATTAAACACAGGAAAAAGCTCGTTGCTTTCGGCAGAAATACCGAAATGCTCTTTGGCAATTTCCAAAGCTGAGCTTTTCTGGTCGTTGTAATAACCGGGTGTGTACATAACGCTTTCAAAAAGCTCCTGAGGAAAATTCTCCTTCGCCCACGCTGAAATGTTACCGGTTTCGGCTGTGGTGTACTCCACCAAGCTATAGGACTCCTCTTCCTTTAAAACCCTAACCTTGGCAGGCTTGTAGCTTTCGAAAACCAGCTCTGCTTTATCGCCATTTTGCTGGTATTCGCCGTAATACGCCCATATATAGACAGTTATATCCTCATTAAAGGTAAGGGTTTTAAGCTCAACGTAATTTTCTACACAAAAGTTCAAATTGCCGTTTTCGGTTTTATTAAAGTCAACAATCGCCTTTGAAATACACTTTTCAAGGGTTTCGGAGTCCTCGTTTTTTGCGCTTATGGGATTCGTAAGAAAACAAATAGAAAGCACCGCCGCCAGCACCACTGCTACAGAAGTAACCCAGAAGGCAGGCTTTTTATAATTAAGCACAGATTTTACTCTGCTCTTTACTCCAACCTCGCCAAAAGCAACAGGACACGCCCTGATTTTGTTTACAGGCAAGCTAAGCCTTAAAAGAATCTGAGAGTATTCTTTTTTGCCGTTGTAATCCATTTTCTTAACTACCAGCTCGTCACAGGCACTTTCAATGTCGCGGCAAAGAAGTATATATGCAACCCACACAAGGGGATTAAACCAATGCAGAGAAAGCAAAGCATAACCCAAAGGCTTAATAAGGTAGTCGCGTCGCTTTATATGAGCGTTTTCGTGGGCAATTACAAAACCTTTTTCGTACTCTGTCAAAGAAGACGGAATATAGATTTTAGGTCTGATAATTCCTAACACAAAGGGAGATGCGATTTCGTCGTTAATAAAAACGTTACCGCCTGTATTAATAGACGGCGAAACAGTTTTCTTAAGACTTAAAAAGCTTACCAGACTGATAATAAGCATAACCGCAACACCCACCGCCCATATAAAGGCGGCGACTAAGGAGATTGCCTGCATAGGGTTAAAACTTGCTCCTGCAGGGGAAGCAAGCGTATTTGATATAATATTTACCGACTGCCGATGTATAGCCGTCTGCAAATTACCTATGTGTTCGCCCTGAGTTATTATTACCTCTTTGCTTATAGGCTCAGAGGATGGAATAAGGCTCAGAACACTTTCAAAAGAGAAGGGACACACAAGTCTTAGCCCAACAAGCCCCCACAAAGCACATACAAATGCTCTGGGAGCTTTTTTGAGCAACGGCCTTAAAACCAGCAAAGCTACAATAAGCCAGCCGGCAACAAGACTCATATTAAGAAGTGTTAAGAAAAACTCGACCATTTAATCACTTCCTGCGGTGTCTATCATCCTTTTGATTTCTTCGATTTCTGCCTCGCTTAAAGCCTTTCGCTTAGTAAAAGCCGCAATAAACTGAGGCAAAGAGCCCGCAAAGGTCTCTTCTACGAATTTTTCGCTTTGCATTGCGTAAAAATCCGATTTTGATATAAGAGAAGTCACCACGCTTCCCTCATTCTTAAAAATGCCACGGTCACAAAGCTTTTTCAAAACTGTGTAGGTCGTGGACTTTTTCCAGTTAAGCTCAGAAAAACAAAGCTTAACAAGCTCGCCTGATGTAAGGGGCTCGTACTGCCAAATAAGGTCGGCAAACTTAGCCTCTACAACGCCTAATCTTTTTTCTTCCATTTTACAATCTCCTATAGGTCTATCGATTATCGACCTCTTTTATTATAGTCTAACCTCCTAAAGACAATTTGTCAATGCTTTTTTACAAATTAATTATTTATTCCCTTAAAAAAAACAAGGCGGATATATCCGCCCTACAGCCCCTTTTTTATAGATTCAAGGGCACATTTTTCTATTCTGCTGACCTGAGCCTGCGAAATCCCCACAAGCTTTGCTACCTCCATCTGGGTTTTCCCCTGAAAGTACCTGAGTCCCAAAATGCGCTTTTCACGCTCACTCAGCTTCGCTATAGCCTCCTTTAGCGAAAGCTCCTCAAGCCAGCTTACGTCATCGCACTTGTCCCCCACTTGGTCCATTACATATACAGTATCGTTGCCGTCAGAAAACACCGGCTCGTAAAGAGACACAGGTGCCACCACCGACTCTAACGCCATTACTACGTTTTCTTTAGGAAGATTCATAACCTCGGCAATTTGCTCTACTGTCGGTTCGCGATTATTTTCCAACGTAAGCCTTTCTTTTATCTGCATAGCGTGGTAAGCCGTATCTCTAAGACTTCGGCTTACCCTTACCGCACCCGAATCCCGAAGATGGCGTCTGATTTCTCCTATTACCATAGGCACGCAATAAGTGCTGAGCTTTACCCCTCTGTCGCACTCAAAATTATCGATAGCTTTAATAAGTCCGATAACTCCAACCTGAAACAAATCGTCAGGATTTTCTCCGCGATTTACAAAACGCTGAACCACCGAAAGCACAAGCCTGAGATTTCCCTGTACCATCTTATCCCGAGCCGCCTTTTTCTCGGAATCACTGCCGTTTTTCATTATCTCTAAAAGCGACTGCTTTTCTTTTTCACTCAAAAGCTTAAGATTTGCGGTATTAACTCCGCATATTTCAACCTTGCTGTACTGCACACAAAAACCCCCGTCAATACGTTTACTTTATTATTGACGAAGGTTATAAGTTTAATTCATTTTTAAATCATCATTGGCGGGATTATCAAGAACTTTGCCGTTTTTAGCAAATCTTGAGCCATGGCAGGCACAATCCCAGCTGTGTTCTTCTCGATTATACTTCAGTGCACAGCCTAAATGGGGACAACGCCTTGTGGTAGGCATAATAAGATTTTTGGTTGTTTCAATACCATTAACAAAAAGCTGTGGCTTTAAAATACTTCTTGACGGCGAAAACACAGGCTCATAATATATTTTTTCGTCTGTAATCATTGACGAAATCAGCTCTGCACTTGCCATAGAGCCTGTCATTCCCCACTTGTTAAAGCCTGTAGCAACATACAAATCGGGAGTATTTTTAGAGTAATTACCGATATACGGAATCCCGTCAAGACTCATAGTATCCTGTGCCGCAAAATGAAAAACCTCTTCACAGCCTTTCAACTGCTCATCTTTAAAAGCTCTAAGCTCCTTATAGCTTGTGCCCTGCTTACCGGTGCGGTGACCGCCGCCTCCAAGCAAAAAATACTCGCCAAAACTGCTAAACGAAAGGCCTTTTTTGCTGTCGTCCACATACATAGCATCAAGCTTTTCTGCATTTTTAAGAGCAATCGTATAAGAGCGATGCTGATAAAGCTTCAAAAAATAACTTCCGTGTTTATTGATAAAAGGAAAATGAGTAGCAACCACTACCTTTTTTGCTTTGACCTTACCAAAGTCTGTAAGGGCGGTTGTGCCTATCATTTCGATAACCTTTGTATTTTCGAAAATCTTTAAATTCTTCGTAATAAAACCTGCAAGCGCAACAGGGTTAAACTGCCCCTGATTTGCAAAACCTACAGCTCCGGAAACAGGTAAAGTAAAAGGCAAGGACTCCAAATATAGTGCAGATACGCCGATTTTGCACAAAGCCTCAAGCTCATCATCAAGCTTATATTTATTGAAGCTGTAGATAAAATTATCCTTTTCCTCTAAAGCACAACCTGCCTTTTTACAAAGCTTCTTCAAGTTATCAACCGCCTGCATATTTGCACTATAATACATCTGAGCATACTCTTTGCCATAGGATTTCAGGATTTTACTATATACAAGCCCATGCTGAGCTGTAATCTTGGCTGTGGTATTGGCAGTAGTACCCGAGCAGATTCTGTCCTTCTCCAAAAGTACGCAGTCCACACCTTTTTCATTCAAAAGGTATGCCGTCAAAAGTCCTGCAAGACCGCCGCCAATTATAAGAACATCTGTATTAATATCACCCTTGAGTCTCTCAAACCTCGGTGTTTCGCTTATACTTCGCCAAATAGAATCCATATAATTACTCACGAGGCTTTCTGAAATCCTCTTTATCAGCCGCAGTCATATCAAAATCATTTTCCATATTTGCCACTGCCAAGTCGTTGTCGACAGCACCGAATACAGGCGGAATCTCATTCATATTAGTAAAAGGCACAGCATGATACGACCTTATAAAAGGCACAGTTTCTCCCGAAATAACAGGCTTAGCCTTTGCTTTGCCGCTTTTAACCTTGCCACTCATCTCGGGCACAGGTGCTACGTTGTTTTTGTCGTGCTCGGAGAAATACCTTTTCATACCTTTTTTAGCCATAAAATCACCTCCACAATATTATTAGTAGAATGATTTTCATTAACCAAGGAAAGTTAAGGGAGATAAATGTCTAAAACTATTTTTTTACGCCTCTCACCCTCTCAGTGTTCGAATCCCTACAAGCGAAAAAGCAAAGCACCGTCTGACGACGATGCTTTATTTTTTGGCCCGCCTGAAGGGATTCGAACCCCCGTTCTTCAGAATCGGAATCTGCTGCGTTATCCAACTGCGCCACAGGCGGAAATTAATTTTTCTCTATTATATACGATAGTAAAAAATAAAGCAACCGAAATTTCTGTATGATTTTCACCGACAAGTTAAAACCCACCCGCAAAACAACCTCAAACAAACTTCGATAAAAAAATCTGCGATTTTTGAAAAATAATGCTTGACATTTATACCCTACAGTGCTATAATTCAATAGTCGCAAATGCGAGTGTGCTGGAATAGGCAGACAGGCACGTTTGAGGGGCGTGTGTGGAGACGCGTACGGGTTCAAGTCCCGTCACTCGCACCAAAAGACATCAACGACCGTTGATGTCTTTTTTCATTTTCAGCAGGACTTTGCAGGGCAAAAACATACCGCAACTTCAGTATTCATCTGAGGTTGCGGTATTTTTGTATGTTCCATTATATTCAGTTTTGACTTTTCTCCAGTACTTCCCTGTTCAAACGATTATTCAGCAATTTGGAATAAATTGGGTACTTTCGGGAACTTTCCAAAATCCCCGAAAGCCGCATTATAACTACACTTTCAGCGTGTTTCTTTGAGTATGTGAATAATTTCCCATAAAAATATCGGTTAATCATAATAGTTATTCTAGTGATTCTATTTTAATACTATCTGCCGATTTTTCATTGATTTATAGATGAATCGACTTTTTATTCACAAGTTTTATCGTTTATGATATAATAATTCTTAAATACATATTCAAGGTGATAGAGAATGACAAATAATAATTCTTTTGATGGTATCAATAAGTTAACTTCTCAAATTTCCAATGCTATGAAGAATTTTAACATTGAAAATCATAGATGGTTAACTAACACTATTTCTAATAATAGACACTCTAACTTTATAGTCGCCGATATAGTAGAACGTCAAGCTAGGATGTTACAATCTTTAGATATACCAATTTATAATCAACCATCCGCTATTGAGGCTATATCAATACAGTGGGATACTTTAGCTAAAATTTCTGAAGGATTTAAAACACCTGAAATCATACAGTTACAAAATTCGTTATTACAAAATGATTTCACAGCCCTACAAACTTTTGCGAATTCATTAAAAGGCATACAACACATAGAGGCTCCTAATATGGCATTATTAAAGATGGCTCGTGGATTTGAGATGGTTTCACTGCCCAAGGGTTTATCATCTGCAGTCAAGCAATTGCATATTGAAACAGCAAGAAAATTGTCTACTTCTCAAAGCGTTAGTTTTGATCTTTCCACAAAAATGTTTTTTGTAGAAGCTGAACCAGAGAATAAAGCTACAATATCAGAAACTAATATCCTGTGTTCTTCTTTGCAATTATTATCTGGACTAAATGAAGCAGACCTAATATCCTTTTTAAACTGTCTTGATCAAAATTTACCATTCGCAGGTAATCATTATGTAGGACAGAAAATTAACGATATAATTTCTAATTGGGATTCAATAATGAATTTCGATTGTAATTATTATTACCATGCACGTACACTTACAGATAAGACCAATACGTATACTGATGAAGAATTAAGAAAAGCTCCTAAAGGTTACACAGGTCATGGTAGATTTAACTTTGTGGGACAAAGCCACTATTATTATTCAGATGTTCCCAAAGGAGCCATTATAGAAGTATCAAAACATTCCAAAGATCCATTTGTGCAAATCGCAAAATTACAGCCTAAACGTGCGATTAGAATGATCGATCTATCTCAAGAAATAACTACACAGAATAAATTTTTGGAGTTTTGTAGATTCACCCCTTCTCCCGAACAGTACCCAAATGTCAAAAGAGAATATTTACTTCCATGCTATGTCGCTTCTTGTTGCAAGCAAAACAACATAGAAGGAATAAAATACTACGGAAGTAAAGAATATAAAAATTATGTATCTTGGGATGACGAGTATTTTAATATTGTAAGTTCTGAAATAAGAAACACAAAGTATCATCCTTCTATTTAAGAACAATATTGATTTTATTTAATACTAGAAGTGTTCAATAAAAACTATACCGCACTTGTCGAATTAGATAAGTGCGGTTATTTCGTTAACTTTATCCTGTTTTTGAAGTTAAATTAATGGTTTCATCAAGTTTCTTTGCGGCATTACGCTGAGCTGATTCGTATGAATGTGAATATATCTGCAACGTGAGTGCTACGTCTGCATGACCGAGGTTATGCTGTACTGTCTTCGGGTTCTCTCCATTTTCAATCAGTACACTTGCGTAGGTATGTCTGAGTCCATGGAATTTCAGGTATCGAATTTTATCTTTATGTCTTTTCATAAAACGTTGATAACTATTTGATATTCCACTTGGACTAAAAGCTTCACCGTTAGGCTTACTGATTACATAATTACTGTCAACAAAGTCTTTTCCGTATTTAAGCTTATTCAATAAGTATCTGTGTTTGTATTCTTTAAGTACATTCAATAGTTTTTCTGGAATGAAGATTTTACGGATACCTGATTCTGTTTTAGGTTCTTTGATGTATTCTTCTCTCTCAACCACCACACGGCTTTTAGAGATATAAATATATCCTTCCTCAAAATTCACATCAGACCAAAGCAATCCTGCCATCTCTCCACGTCTGATACCTGACAACAATCCAAGATATATTATAAGTTTTATATCAGGGTTTTCGTCGTTATCAGCAAGTTTTAGCATCAAGTTAAATTCGTCCAAATTGTACGCTTCGACAGGTTTCTTGTGTTGACGAGGTTTTTGAATTTTATATAACATCGGATTAGCTTCTCTTTGGATAATATTCTCTTGAACTGCAAGAGTAAAAATTACATTGAGAAGCATTAAGTAATTTTTAGTAGATTTAGGACTAACATGGGAACATAAAAAATTAACATATTCCTGAATATTTCTTGGTGAAATTTTGCGTAATCTCGCATCTCTAAAGTAATTTTGCAAGCCATAGGGCTTCGAGTTGTAATATGCCGACTTGTAGCCTTTGAGTGTTGTAGGGCT
>JAFUPE010000065.1 GCA_017481395.1 Ruminococcus sp.
GCTTCTTCCTGCTGTTTTTGCAGATTATTTAAAATCTCGGTAAGCTCAACTAATTTTTCATAGTCACTTATGACTTCTTCGCTCCCGAGCTTTGCTTCAGTCTCAGCGATTTTTACGTCAAGCTCTTCGATAAGCTCCTCGGCTTTTCTAATAGCCGTCTGGCGTTTACGTTCTTTTGATTGTTCTTCTTTTCTAAGCTTATAATCATTAACCTTAGGCTTTTCTTCGGCTTTAGCTTCTGCAAAAGAAGCTGAGGCTTCCTTCTGTTTTTCGGCGTAATAATCGTAGTTACCTAAGTATTCTCTTACTCCGTCCTCTTTAAGCTCCAAAATTCGGGTAGCAAGCTTATTTATAAAGTAACGGTCGTGGCTGATTATAAGCATTGTGCCGTCATAATTTAAAAGAGTATCCTCCAAAGCTTCGCGAGAGGCTGTGTCCAGATGGTTAGTAGGCTCGTCCAAAAGCAAGAAATTTGACCCTGCAAGAACTAATTTTAACAGTGCAACTCTCGCCCTTTCTCCGCCCGAAAGAGTAGAAATTTTCTTTAACGCGTTATCACCTTTTAATAGAAAACGCCCTAAAACCGTTCTTATCTGAGTAGTGCTCATATGAGGAAAAGCATCACTGATTTCCTCTACAGGAGTGTTGTCGGTATTAAGGTCTGCCTGCATCTGGTCAAAATAACCCATATCAACCCTTGCGCCAAAGGTAAGCTCATCAAAATCCCCTTCATATTTCTTTGTGAGAATATTGAAGAGTGTTGTTTTACCTGTACCGTTGCCACCTAAGATAAACACCCTTTCGCCCTTGCGAATGTGCATATCTATGTTTTTAAAAAGCACGTTACCGCCAAAGGCTTTGCTCATATTCTTTACAATAAGCACATCGTTGCCGCTTTCACGTTTAGGCTCAAGCTTAAAGCTGAGGGTTTCTTCCTCACCGTCAGGAGGCGTAAGCTGAGCTTTAATGCGGTCTGCTTCTTTCTGCTTACTGGCGGCGGTGATAAAGTTATGCTCTCTACCCCACCGCTTTTGCTGTTCAACTATGTCTTCGATTCGCTTGATTTCTCTGCTGTCGTTTATAAACTTACGGCGAATTGCCTCTTGTTCACGCTGTTTTTTCTCAATAAAGGCTGTGTAGTTACCTGTGTAGACTGTTGCCTTTTTATGGGCAAGCTCAATGGTTTTGTTGGTAACCGCATCTAAAAAGTATCTGTCGTGGCTGACAATAAGAGCCGTACCCGAAAAATCCTTTATATACTGCTCAAGCCAGCGGACAGAGGTAATGTCGAGATGGTTTGTAGGTTCGTCTAAAAGCAAAATATCCGCACCGCTTAAAAGGAGCCTTGCCAAAGAAAGCTTACTTGCCTGACCGCCTGAAAGAGTACCGCTTTTGCGGCTCATATCCTCTTCTGAAAAACCTAAACCTAAAAGTGCAGCTTTCGCTCTGCTTTTGTAGGTTAAGCCACCTTGTCGCTCAAACTGCTCTAACAGTGCAGTTTGCTCGGCTATAAGGGTGTCTAAATTATCGCCTTTTTCTATTTCATGATTTAAAAAATCAAGACGGATTTCCATTTCTTTAAGGTGGTCAAAAACCGACAAAAGCTCTTCGTAAACACTTCTTTCGGGATGCTCCAGCACATGCTGATGCATATAGCCCACTTTTGCATCCTTTGCTGTAAAGACATCGCCTGTTGTGGGGCTCAGCTCGCCACTGAGGACTTTTAAGAGAGTTGTCTTGCCTGTGCCGTTGGAGCCGATAAATCCAACTTTGTCGCGTTTTTCAATATCAAAACTTACATTCTCAAAAAGCACGCGCTCAATAAAGGTAACAGAAACATCTCTTACGCTGAGTATAGCCAAAATTTTCGCCTCCCATAAAAATTTACCGATAAAGTATATCACAAACCAAAGATTTTGTAAACACGGCAAACCTCACCTTTTGACAAGACTAAAAATCAATTTATTCGTTCGAAAACCCAATACACATCAAGATTAGGAGCACCATTATATTTGACTTCATACATTGTCATTAACATATTTTGCAATTCGTTGCTCCATGTATATTTCATCAAATAACTTATATCAGCGGCTCCATCTGCTTTAATAATAACTCCATCTAAAACATTCTCGTTATACGGTTGAAAATATGTATAACTAAAATTCAAAGTTTCAACATCATTGTAACCATAAATAAAATCAAATTCACCTGTTCCGTCTCCTCTAAATTCGATTTCCCAAGTGACCGAGCCTATAGGTGCAGCTACTCCTATTCCTGTGTCACTCCATTTTCCTATAAAATTTTTATTAATTACAGGCTTTGTAGCAATCGGCTCAGTTATTATTGCTAAGGGTTCTTCTGAAAACTCACACTCTTCGTTAAACTCAATTGTATTTAATATATCTATAACTTCTTCTCGCATTTTTTTATATTCCAACATCGTTTCTTCAGTAAATCTAACATCGGAAGGATAACGAACCACCACGTTAAACTGACCTATCCTGTAAACAGACACACTTCCTAAAACTTCATGAGGATATCTAGTATAATCATCATCCAAGTTCAATAAACTTATATGGAACAGATCTCCGTATACACCAGCATCCTTACTATCTTTATGATAAAAACTTAATGTATGTCTTACATATTCATTAGTGTATTCTTCATAGCTACACTTATCGTACCAATCATAAGGAACAGACAATGTATAAAATTCTGTCTTAACAGATACAAAATCAGTAGCATCCGTAGTTTCAGTAACAACTGTACTTTCTACTTCGTTTGTTCCAGTTGAAACCACACTATCTGTATTTATATCTGTTTTCAATCCATCTTTACCCTCAGTTACAATAGCTGTTGATTCATTTTTTATTGTATCAATTTGATCATTACAACCATTAACTATAAATAAAGAAAAAATTAATATAATTGCAAGCACACTCTTTCTTAATACTCTTTTCATTCTAATATTCCCCCTTAAAATTTTCTAAAAATATTAATTTATTTGAGCACAATCAAGAGATTGTATATGATAATAAGTTTTTAATGAACTCTCTGCTTTCAGCTTTTAATTGTATCATAAATAAGCATAAATAACAACAAAACTCCCCACATAAGTGCAGGGAGTTTTTTATACCTGTATTACATCAGCTTAAGATAAAGTTCTTTGATTTCCTCTACGCTTGTATCTCTGGGGTTGCCGGGACGGCAGGCATCGTCAAAGGCTGACTGGGAAAGGAAGTCGATGTCCTCTGCCTTTACGATTTCTTTAAGGTCTGCAGGAATGCCTACATCAGCCGACAGCTTCTTAACCGCATCAATGGCGGCTTTACGTGCCTCGTCAAGGGTCATATCGGCTACACCCTCAACACCCATAGCCTTTGCAATATCTCTGTACTTCTCGCCTGTATCAGGAGCGTTATATTCCATAACAGTAGGCAGAATAATTGCATTTGCAACACCATGAGGTGTATCGTAAAGTGCACCCAAGGGATGAGCCATAGAGTGAACAATGCCTAAACCTACGTTACTAAATCCCATACCGGCAACATACTGACCTAAAGCCATACCCTCTCTGCCCTCGTCGGTGCCTTCAACTGCACCGCGAAGAGACTTAGCGATTATCTCGATAGCCTTAAGGTGGAACATATCGCTCATTTCCCAAGCACCCTTAGTAATGTAACCCTCAATGGCATGGGTAAGTGCATCCATACCTGTGGCGGCGGTAAGACCCTTTGGCATCGAAGCCATCATATCGGGGTCAACAACAGCAACAACGGGAATGTCGTGAACGTCAACGCAAACCATTTTACGGTTAAGCTCAGCATCGGTGATAACGTAGTTGATAGTTACCTCTGCGGCTGTGCCTGCTGTAGTAGGAACAGCGATAATTGGCGTACACTTACTCTTTGTAGGAGCTACACCCTCAAGACTTTTAACATCTGCAAACTCGGGATTTTCGATAATAATGCCGATTGCCTTGGCAGTATCCATAGAAGAGCCGCCGCCGATTGCAACAATACAGTCAGCTTTACTTGCTTTAAAAGCCTCTACGCCGTTTTGCACATTTTCAATGGTGGGATTTGGCTTTATGTCGCTGAAAATTTCATAAGCAATATCAGCACCGTCTAAAATATCGGTAACCTTTTTGGTAATATTAAGCTTAACAAGGTCAGGGTCAGAGCAGACGAAAGCCTTTTTAAAGCCCCTTGCCTTAATCTCGGTTGCAATTTCATTAATTGCACCCTTGCCATGGTAGCTTGTCTCGTTAAGTACAAATCTGTTTGCCATAATCATTTCTCCTTTGGTATAAAAATTTTAGTATCTTTAATAATTTTATACAAATTCTACGCCAAAGTCAATTATTTTATGTTAAATTTCATCATCAAGAGCACACAAGCTCTACCAAAATAACCTCGGGGCGGTTATTAAATCTAAAGGGAAACAGGCTGTTGCCGATACCTCGGCTTACTATCATATCAGTATGTCCGTCAGTATAAAGTCCCGAATCATACTCAGGGAAAAGCCACTGGTTAGGGGCATAAAGTCCCCCAACAAAAGGCAGTCTAAACTGACCGCCATGAGCATGTCCGCTTAAAACCAAATCAACATCATAATCTGTATAAACCTCAAAAAGCTCTGGTCGGTGAGACAACAGCAAATTGTAGCCTTCCGTATCCGTAACAAGCTCACCGAGGTGATGTCTCATAACTCCCGCTGTGTCGCCGAAAAGATAATCTGTCTCGAACCCGGGGTCGGACACACCAATAATATTAATGCTATCGTCTTCCCTGCTTAGAGATACAGCTTTATTCTCAAGCACCACCACCCCGATTTCGTCAAACGCCTCTAAAAGCTCAGCATAGTCATCAGGAACTCGTTGCTCGTGATTTCCGTTTACATAGTAGCATGGTGCAATCTTTTGGGCATTCTCAGCAAAACTAATTGCAATGTCTGCATCCGGGTGGTGAGAGTCTATCAGGTCGCCTGTTATGGCAATTATATCGGGTTGGGATTTTTCCAATATAGAAATCAGCTTTTCGTTATCCTCGCCAAATTCGTCATTATGCAAATCCGACACATGAGCCACGCGAAATCCATCGAAGCTGTCGGGGAGCTTATGACTGCTAACGGTAATTTCGTTAAGTTCAATAGCCTTGTTACCCCACGCAACGTAGATAACCAAAGCAACAAAAAATACAAAAAGAACAGAAAATATAATTAACAGCCGTTTTTTCGTTTTAGTCATTATTATCACCGTTTATATTTTATCACAGTCTTAAATCTTGTGCAACGACAAAAGCCCCGAGATTAACTCAGGGACTTTTGACCGGCTTTAGTTTCTATTCTCTATTTCTTTCATTATCTTTACATCCAAACTTGAGGGAATTTCTATATCGGTGTTTATAATAAGATGCTCCAGCTCCTTTACCGAAAGCTTTGAATACACATTTACCGTTACACCCTCGTTTGTTTGCAAGGCATATCTTTTCTTTTGTCTGACTATGGTCACAAGGCAGATTAAACTAAGTAAAAAAGAAACAGCAACAGCTACATATATAAAATACGATGGTGACGCCTTTTCCACTGTGTAAACTACGGAAGGCAAATCTTTAGCTAAAGATATATCAGTAGTTACTATGCCATCTGTATATTCTACTGTAAAAATGTCGCCATACTGTTCTTTGAGCTCCTCGAGCTTTTCATTTACTTTAGGGTCATTACGTTTGCTTTTAAGTATTCCCAACTCTATACGGTTTTGGTCATCAAGAAAAGCGGCATAAGACAAACCGAGTTCCTGAAAAGTTTCTTTACTAAAGCTATACTGCACACCGATAAGGTAATTTCGGCTATATTCGCCGTAGGTAAAGGTAACAGACGTATCATCTTCGATTAAATCAAGTATTTCCTGTTTACCATTATTTCCTTCTTCGGTATCAAGAACGGATACAACAAGATTATTAAGGCTTCCTGTTTCTGTCCAAACTCCGCAAAACCAATCAGGGTAAGCGTCGTTTTCTGCCCAGTAGTTATTAAGGTCTTTCATTTTTTTAAATTCTCCTGTTGCGGCGGTATTCACAGCAAAAGCTCCTACCAAAACAACCACAATTAACAATGAAGCTATCTTTCTCATAAGGCACCTCCGTCTAATATTTCCCGTAGGGTTTTCAAAGCCTTGCGGTAACTTCTGAATGTAGCCGACAACGATAATCCTGTAATAAAAGCAATTTCGCTAAACGTAAGTCCGCCGTTTAAATGAAGTGTCACAACCTGTCGCTGAATATCGGTAAGCTTTTTCATCGCCACATCTAAATCCAAACGTAAGACAATTTCATCACAGGTGTCGTCAGCCGTAAGCTCTACGTCGTCAATACTAAGGCTTTGCTTTTTTCTCAGAGCATCAATGGAAAGATTGCGTGCAATCTTAAAAATCCATGCTCTGGTGTTTTTAACAGAGGAATCGGGCGGTGAAAAAAAGAGCTTTACAAACACCTCCTGTGTGATATCCTCCGCGGTCTGGATATCGCCCACAATACGGCACACAACAGTAAACACGGGCTTTTTATATTCGTTAAATATATACGTAAATGCTTCCTTGTCGCCATTTCTGACTTTTTCGAAGTGTTCGCGAATATCTGCTTCTTTCATGGCTATTCCTCCTTTCATTTACTATGACGATTTAAAGCTTGCGTTTTTTCGCTTCATCTTAATTTTATTTTAACATAAAAAGCTGTCCCCAAAAAGAGACAGCTTAAAAAGATTTATTTATCACCGAGAAAAGCAGAATAGGTATCGATTTCGTCAGTTGTGTCATAAAGGAACTTTCTGCACGCTTCATCTTTAGACAGGATTTTTCCCACCTTTTTAAGAGCTTTGAAAAATCGCTTGTCAAAGACAATTTCATCAGAATGATTTATAAGCGGACAAAGCCTTGCACCGCGAAAATCCGCCTCTACAAAAATCCTGCCCCTCTCATCAATCGTTGGAAAGAAAGGAAAAATCCGACAGGCTAAGGGGCGTTTTGACCTATCGCATTTACCTGAGCAAACCACAAGTCGGACTTCGTTTTCAAGCTCCTTTACGGGAAGCTCACTTTGCTCAAAAGGAAAAAGCCTCATACCTGTTTCTTCATCGCCTTTACAGCAGGCACCGCCGCAAAGCCAGCCGCAGTCAGCCTTCAAGGGCGTTAAATCCCCCATTATTTTGAAAATTTTATCGTACATTTTAATGTAGTCGGTGCTCATATCCTCACCCCCAAAAAATAATAGCATAAAAGCAAACACATTACAAGGCAAAGAAAAATTCCCGTACTGATGTACTTCGTGAAAGTGATATTGAAACCTGAGGTTTCAGTGATATTATATTCGCCATAAAACTGGGCGAAGCCCAATATCACTCGGCTTTAGCCGAATATAACTGCGAAGCAATATCACTCGCCGAAGGCGAATATAACTGAAAAAGACGATTGCTTTTGCAATCGTCTTTTTCTTGGTGGGAGAAGGTGGATTCGAACCACCGAAGTCGTCGACAACAGATTTACAGTCTGCCCCCTTTGGCCACTCGGGAATTCTCCCATATGAAAACCTGCTTTAGAATAAAGCAGGTTTTGTTTGGAGCTGGTGGACGGACTTGAACCCCCGACCTGCTGATTACAAATCA
>JAFUPE010000066.1 GCA_017481395.1 Ruminococcus sp.
GTTGGGAACGCCGCCATCATTGTGAGCAAGCACTGTGCCCTCGAAGGCACGCTTGTTTACATAATCCATGGTCTTGCCCGAGAGGAAGTTGAGTCCGTCAACATTATCCTCGTCAAAACCGATGGTAATTTCCTTTTTGCATTTGTTAAACTGAACAACAGTTTCAAAAAGATTACGTCTGCCGTCCTGAATATACTGACCCATAGAGTGAAGGTCTGTAGAGAAAACAACGCTTGCTGGGAAGATACCCTTCTGGTCCTTACCCTCGCTTTCGCCGTAAAGCTGCTTAAACCACTCGTTCATCATAGTAAAGCCGGGTTCATAAGCAACTAAAACTTCGGTAGTCATACCCTTGCGGTAAAGAAGGTTACGGATTGCAGCGTACTTGTAGCAATCATTTGTAAACATATCGGGGTTATCGAACTCGTCCTGAGCCTTTTTAGCACCCTGCATTAAAGCGTCGATGTCGCAACCTGCAACAGCAATGGGAAGAAGACCAACTGCAGTTAAAACAGAATATCTGCCGCCAACATCATCGGGAACTACGAAAGTTTCGTAGCCTTCGCGGTCAGCTAACTGCTTTAATGTACCTCTTGCCTTGTCGGTTGTGCAGTAGATACGCTCTCTTGCACCTTCCTTGCCGTACTTTTTCTCTAAAAGCTCTCTGAATACTCTGAAAGCAATAGCAGGCTCGGTAGTTGTGCCCGACTTGGAAATCATATTTATAGAAATGTTCTTGCCCTCGCAAAGCTCTAAAAGCTCAGCCAAAGCTGTAGAACTGATGGAATTACCTGCATAATAAATCTGAGGTGTATCCTTACAAAGAGCGTTGTAGTTAGGAGATTTTAAGAACTCAATAGCTGCTCTTGCTCCTAAGTATGAGCCGCCGATACCGATAACAATAAAAATGTCGGTGTCGCTCTGGATTTTTTTAGCGGCTTTTTTGATACGGTCAAACTCGTCTTTGTCATAGTCGGTAGGCAATGTAAGCCAGCCGATAAAATCGTTGCCGATTCCTGTGCCGCTGTGCAGTGCTTCGTGTGCGGATTTAACCTGAGCAGCAATGCCCTGGTATTCGTCCTCACCAATGAAAGCCTGAATATGCTTGTCATTAACCTGCGTAGGCATAGTAAACTCCCCCTTGGAAAATGTTTTCGGGTGCAATCACCCATAGTTTATTGAGGGTATTATACTATATTTTGTGGAGTATTGCAAGGTGTATTTGGTTATTTTGTAAAATTTTTAATAAAAGTTTTTAAAATTCAAACAATTTGCACAGTAAAAAACCAAATACAGACTTAAAAGAGATTTTTTCGACACTTTCGGTTGTAACAATATCGAACTCATCTACCGTTGAGCCCTCGTATAAAAACGAAACCTTACCCACCTTTGTGCCTGCTTCAACAGGTGCCTCTAACTCTTCGGCTACTGTAATTTTGCTTTCGATTTCTGCGTTACCGCTTTTAGGTAGCAAGGCAGACTTTGATATATCGCAAGTAACCCCTGCCACAGGCTTCATTCCCGACTTTACTTTAACCGGTGTAATGACACCGCCCGCGAGAGTGAGCTCTTTGACCATATAGTTTGCAAAACCGTAGTCCATAAGCTTTGCAGCATCTGAAAAACGAGAGGTACCCGTATCACAGCCTAACACCACAGCCACCAGCGACATTCCATCCCTTTCTGCCGTTGCAGACATACAGCTTCCTGCACCAGAGGTAGTACCTGTTTTTAAACCTGTGATACCTTTATAGGACTTTAAAAGCTTATTTGTGTTTACAATCTGGGTTTCTCCCCCACGCAAGGTATCAATCCAAATCGAGCTGTAGTCAAAAATCTTTTCGTGAGTAATAAGCTCCGCGGACATCAATGCCACATCATAGGCACTTGTAAGGTGACCCTCCTCGTCAAGTCCGTTACAATTTTTAAAGGTTGTATCATTCATACCAAGTACTTTGGCCTTTTCGTTCATTTTGTTTACAAATTCCTCTTCTGTGCCCGAAATTGCCTCGGCAAGAGCAACGGCGGCATCATTGGCAGAGGCAACCACCACAGCCTTAATCATGTGGTCAACTGTCATCGATTCGCCCTCTTCAAGCCATATATCCGAACCGCCCATAGATGCGGCGTGAGCTGATGAGGTAATTAAATCTGTATAGTCCAGCTTACCGCTTTCGATTGCCTCGAATACAAGTATTAGGGTCATAACCTTTGTAATTGATGCACAAGGACGGATATCGTGAGGATTCTTTTCGAATAAAATTTTTTTGGTGGAAGGCTCCATTAGCACCGCCGAGGGTGCAGTTATTTCATCCTCGCCCAAGGCAGAAACACCACAAACGCTTGAAGGTAACATTAGTACCACCGCAAAAAGAAAGGATAAAAGCCTCTTCTTTAACATAAAAACACCTCTTTCATATATCAAATGAATATGAAAAAGGTGCTCTCTTTATTCTTTTATTTGTTTTCTAAAAGGCAAACCGCGTGAGCCGCCATACCAAAGCCTTCGCCCGAAAAGCCCAACCCCTCTTCGGTAGTTGCCTTAACATTTACAGCATCCGCATCAACCAAGCAAGCGTCGGCAATATTTTCGCACATTTTATCGATAAAGGGTCTGAGTTTCGGCTTCTGTGCAATAATTGTTGCATCAATATTACCTACTCTGTAGCCTTTATCATTAACCGCCTTAACGGCTATTCTTAAAAGCTCTACGCTGTCTGCATCCTTAAATGACATATCTGTGTCGGGAAAAAGAAGCCCTATGTCCCCCATTTTCGCCGCACCTAAAATCGCATCAGTTACGGCGTGGCACAAAACGTCGGCATCAGAATGGCCGTCAAGTCCAAGAGTATAAGGAATTTCAACGCCGCCTAAAATTAAACGTCTGCCCTCTTTTAGTCTGTGAACGTCGTAGCCGTGACCTATTCTCATACTTCGTTTTCCTGCCTTTTCTTTAAAATACTTTCTGCCATTGGGATATCAGCCTGAGTGGTAAGCTTTATATTAGGGTGATCTCCTATTACGATTTTGGGACAAACACCTATTTCCTCTACCATGGCACAATCGTCGGTAAAGCCCTTGCCCTTGGCATTATTTAATGCCTTAAGGTACAGCTCTCGTTCAAAAACCTGAGGTGTCTGCACCGCCATAAGAGTTGAACGATTAGGAGTTGAGGTAATAACGCCCTCTTTATCAACCACCTTAATTGTATCGACAACAGGCGTGCCTAATGTTGCCGCCTTACACTCCAAAGCCTCGGCAACTACCTTGTTAATATCATGAGTGGTGATAAGAGCCCTTGCTCCGTCATGAATGGCAAAATGAGTAGCACATCCGCTTGCAGCCATAACTCCGTTTTTAACACTTTCGCTTCGCTCGCTACCGCCTACGGTAAACGCCTTGACCTTTGAAAAACCATATTCGTTCACAAGGTCTTTGAGGGTATCCATGTCTACCTTTCGACAGACGATAACAATCTCATCAACAGAAGACGCCAACTCGAAAGCTTTAAGGGTATAGCTTATGGTAGGCTTACCTAAAAGAGGAATAAGCTGTTTGCTAACATAGCAGGACATTCTTGTAGAATTGCCTGCGGCAACTATTACCGCACTTACATAAGGCTTGTTGCTCATAATAAAATCTCCTAAAATCACCAGAAGCTAATAAGTCTTGTCATAACGGGAATACCCATTGAATTTTTAATAAGTGCCGCTATCAGGTCAATACCCCAGATAAGCAGACACGCTACAACAATAAAGAGTATAATCCAAAGAACCTGAAATGATTTTCGTTTTGTACCTGTTGTTTCTTCAAAAAGCTCGTCATAAGTTTTTTCGTTGGCAAAGCGTTGGGTGCTTTCTTCAACCTGAAGCTTTTTATCAGGGTCAGCCACACCTAAGCCTACACAAATATCAAAGGCTTCGCTATAAAACTCGAAAGGTACAAGCAAAGAATAATCCGTCTCGGCACTAATCTTGGCGTTATACTGGTTGTAAACATCTTTTTCGGGATTAAAGAATTCACAGGGAATGCCCTTTTCTTTTAAAGCCGGTTCTACAATCGCCCTTAGGCTTCCCTTTACTTCGGCAACCTTAACGCTTGACTGAGGTTTGCATTCGCTTAAGGCACCGCCGCAACCTCCGCAGGTGTCGCCGTCATTTATAAGTTCATAGCAGTTTTCGCAGTATTTCATTTTAAACATCTCCTTAAGGGGATTTATAAAATTATTATACCACAATATAAAACCATTTGCAATAACAGCTAAATTAACGCATTGTTAAATATGTACGGGGAGGTCACACCTCCCCTACAGTTCATCTTCAAATCAGAATGCTTTTGAACTGCTATTTTATTACAGGCTGAAGCTGCTCTTTTTCTAAGGCTTTTTTCAGAGCCTCGGGAATAAGTCCGAAGTGTGACACAAGAGAATTAGGCTTTTTTACGGGGTCATCCTGAGAAAATGGCACAAAGAAAATATTCTTTGTATTTATTAATCTTCCGATATTCTGTGCACTTGCACCTAAACCGTCGTTGGTAGCTATGCTAAGAAGCACAGGTCGATTTATCCTCAGATGGGATTTTGCCGCCATAGTAACAGGTGTGTCGGTAATTCCCAAAGAAAGCTTTCCCAAGGTATTTCCTGTGCAAGGTGCTATAAGAAGCACGTCACACATTTCTTTTGGGCCTATTGGCTCTGCACCGCTTATAGTGTGAATAATCTGATGTTCTGCTATTTCCTCAACACTTTTTATTATGTCCGAGGATTTTCCAAATCTGGTGTCGGTATTGTATGCGTTAAAGGACATAATCGGCAGAATATTAATGCCAAGCCCCTTTAATATTTTCATTTGCTCTATCGCCTTGCTAAAAGTACAAAATGAACCGCACATAGCAAAACCGACGGTTTTTCCTGTCACCTGTGTTCCTCCTCAAGAATGGTATATACGGTGTCTTTTATAATTTCCCCCGCTGTTTTCGGCGACGATTTGCCCGGCAGAGATAAGGCGTGGATGCAATCAATATTAAGCCGCTTTGCCGCTTCAAAATCCACACTTCCGGGGTTTGAAGCAAGGTCTATAAGCAAAGCATTGCCTGCAATTTTTGCCAATAGCTCGGGACGAAAAACAAGGGCAGGCACAGTACTGAAAATTACGTCGAAATCTTTTTCACCGTAAAGCTCTGCGGTTTTAACAGCCTTTGCACCAAGCATACGGATAGCGGCTAAATCCTCGCTTTTTCTTGCACTGACTGTAAGCTTAGGACTAAATGCACCTAAAAGCCTTGTAAGAGCCTTGCCTATTCTGCCGAAGCCGCAAACAAGAATTTTTGCTCCGTTTAAGGTACCCTCGTACTTTTCCATAGCGATTTTAACCGCACCCTCGGCGGTAACATATGCATTTGAAAGCACAAAATCCTCGCGGGCGTAGTAGTCGCTTAAAAGCGAAGGATTCAAAATCGGAGATACCGACAGCACCTTACCTTTCATTGCGGTAAATACTCTTTTGCCCGAAAGAAAAGGGGCAAGCTCACTAAGCTTGATTTTCTTTTCTGAAAATACCGCAGGAACATATCCGTCGTTATCCACACTTGGCAAAGGCAAAATTATTACCTCGGCGTTTTGTGCGGCTTCTATGGGGTTCATAAGCCTTACGCCTCGCATAGAAAGCACCTTGTCAAAGCCGCCTAAGATGACCTCGAAACCATCATCTGCAAGAGATCGTGCACAGTAAAGCTGCCGCTTGTCGCCGCCGATAATAGCAAAGGTTTTATATCCTATATTCATAAATAAACACCACTGTCAAATTAAATCTGCTCTCAGCGGTATATTATGCTTGCCACGATTGGTTTGACACCTTTTATGTAAAAGATAAAGCCTTTTTCCGATTTTTCAGAAAAAGGCTTTAGTTTAATTAACCATTACAGCAGTTTTTATTTACAAAGCTTCGACAGTCTGCACACTGCTTATCGGTAGGATTAGGCTCGTGAGTGCCTACAATGATTTTATCAAGCACACAGTAGCCCTGCTGATTGTTATTGTGCTTACAGGAAAATACTGAGCACTGGATGCTTCTGTTAAGACTTTGCATATTATCCATATTTGTCACATCACAAATATTTGGCGTTAAGCCTGAGTATATTATCCGCAAAAGTTTTCGTTTTATTCCACACAAATATACACCTTGGTTAATAATATAAGGTGGAGGTGCCATTATGTGGGAAATTATAGCGGCGGCGGTTTTATGTATTTTTGCCTGTCTTGGCTTTGTCGCTTTTGTAAGAGCTTTGGTTTTCAAAATCTGCAAACCTGAAAACGACAACACCTATA
>JAFUPE010000067.1 GCA_017481395.1 Ruminococcus sp.
ACCTGCTCGCTTACGGGAAGCACAGCCTCAGCTTTGCCGAAGCGGATTGTTGCGATGCCGGTTTTGGTGTCGATTCTCTCAACGGTTGCAGTAACGATTTCCTTGAGTTTACTCTGGAACTCTCTGAGTACCTGACCCTTTTCACCGTCGCGGATACCGCCGTGGATAACGTTCTTGGAAGCAGAAACAGCAATTCGACCGAATTTTTTGGGGTCAAGGGGAATGCCGATTTCTTTGCCTACGGTTGCACGCTTGGAGATAAGCTTTGCTTCTTCAAGGAGGATTTCAGCAGTATCATCTGTGATTTCCTCAACAACTGTTTTAATCATTTTAACAGTGAAAACGTTTTTCTCGGGATCCATTGTAATGTCGATATTTTCATTTGCATAAAGGTTTTTGCAGGCAACAACGATTGCGCGTTTGATCTGCTCAATCATATAGTCTACAGGGATACCTTTTTCTTTTTCAAGAAGAAATAAAGCCTCAAATAATTCCTTGTTAGTCATTTTTTATAACCATTCCTTTCTGATAACTTGTGTTTATATGTCAAGGTCGTCAGCCTTAATCCAGGCAGCGTCCTTTTTATTTATGGTAACCTGATTTTCGCCACTGTAATCCTCAATGGTAAGCTCGCTGCCATCAATAGCTTTAAGCACACCGCAGAACTCTTTGCCCAAGCCTTCCATAGGGCGGATAAGGCGGACTTTAATGTCTTTGCCTACATACTCCTCAAAGTGTTCGTCGCGGGTGAGCTCACGCTCAAGACCGGGGGAACTTACTTCCAAGATGTAGTTCTGGCTAATAAAGTCCTTTTCATCAAGCAAGGGGTCAATAGCACGGGAAACATTTTCGCAGTCGTTAATGTTAACGCCACCGTCTTTGTCGATGAAAATTCTTAAGTACCATTCGGCACCTTCTTTGAGAAAGCGAACATCCCAAACCCTTACACCGAAGTTCTCGGCAATGGGTTCGGCAATAGCCTTTACGCTTTCAGCGATGTTTGTACCTTTGCTCTGAGCCATTAAAAAACCTCCTGATAAAAACTTAGGAGCGGGTCTTTCGACCCACTCCTTAACCTTAAGGATATTAACTTTACTGTTATTATAACACCAAAGCCTGTAAAAATCAAGCATATAAAGGAAAAAGCCTTTGTAATAAAAGCCAAATATATAAAGAAAAAGCCCCGTTTAAAGGGCTTTTTCACAAATTCTTATTACTTTTTCTTTTTAAAGTTGCGGTAAAGGGTCCAGGCGATTGCAAGCACCTGTAAAACCGCGGCACAGATGTAGATAAGGCTTATATTGTCAAAAGCCGTAACGTAATTGAAAAAAGTCATCTGTATGCCTAAGGCACAGGTCCACACCACAATACTAATGGAGAAGAACTGCACGGTATGATTCCACCAGATACAAGCGAAAACAAGGTGAACGATTGCGGAAACAGGAATAGCAAGAATGTAACTTATCCAGGCAGTGGAAAACTCGGGAACAAAAACCCTGAGCCCCACAAACACAACTGCTGCCACAAGCCAAACCAGAATGATAGACATAATGTCTATCATAATATGCTTACGCTGACGAGTGGGGAGTACCTTTTCTTCGGGTTTGTCCTCAGATACAAGGTCGTTTACAGTAACGTCAAAAATTTCGGCAAGCTTAACCAGTACGGTTACATCAGGAATGCCGTCGCCACGTTCCCACTTGGAAACCGATTTGTCGGAATAGTTGATCATCTCGGCAAGTTTACCCTGAGTAAGACCTGAACGCTTGCGGAAATATGTAATATTGTTGGCAATTATAGATTTAAGCTTTTTTTCATCCATTTAAGAAAATACCTCCGAAAAAGCCTTAAAAAGCAAGATTATATCGATGTTTCTACTGTGAGTAGAAAGTAAAGCTCTTATAATAGAGTAATAAATTTGGGTGGTTTTGTCAACGGGTAATTTTAAAAATGAAGCATTTCTATTCAGAATATGAAAGTGCAGAGAAGGTTAAAAAACTACCCGCCGTTGATGACAGTTGACCTCTATAGGGGCTTATCCCCGCCGTAGATGAAAGCATAGGGTTAAATCAATCTTTCCAAAGGCGGAACTGCCCACCGTGGCTAACGGTCGAACTGTCCACCGTGGTTAACGGTCAGCCTGTAAAACTATTTCGATTTCGATATATTTTTCTGTATCGGGACGATACACCTTAAGAGTTGCTTTGTCGCCTTCGCTGTAGTTTGTAAGAGCTGTGTATATATCGTTGAAAGACTTGATTTCGTGTTCATCAAGAGCAACAACAATGTCGCCTGTTTTAACCTTGCCGTTGTCGCAGGGACCATCTTTTACAACCTCAGAAATTAAAATACCCTGAGGAACGTTGTTGTATATAGACTGTGCAGTGGTAACAGCTGTGCCCATAATGCCGATTTTAACTCTGCCGCTTACATAGCCTTGCTTGATAAGGTCATCCACAACCTCTTTAACAGTACGGCTGGGGATTGCAAAGCCCATACCTTCGTATTCTTCAGAAGCGATTTTTGCAGAGTTGATGCCGATAACCTGACCGTAAAGGTTGCAAAGAGGGCCACCTGAATTGCCGGGGTTAATGGCAGCGTCGGTCTGGATGTATTTAACCTGAGTGGAAAGGTCTAAATTTCTGTCTTTTGCAGAAATAACACCGCGGGTGAGAGTGTTCTGGAACTCCATACCGCCGGGATTGCCAACTGCAATAACGTCCTCGCCAACGGATGCAAAGTCAGAATCCGCAAATTCTGCGGGAACAAGGTTTTCAGCCTCGATTTTGATAACAGCAAGGTCTGTGCGGGTATCAAAACCCACAACCTTTGCCTCGTAGGTGTTGCCGTCGCTTAAAACTACGTCGATTACGTAAGCGGTTTTGCTGTCGCCTATAACGTGGCTGTTGGTAGCAATGTAGCCGTCGGTGTTGATAATAATACCGGTACCCTGGCCCAAAGGAACTTTTCGGGTTTTATCCTGATAGCACACAATGCCTACAGCAGAGGGAGAAACCCTCTCAAAAGCTGTCTGGTTGTTGTATTTTGCAGAGTCGCTCTTGTCTCCAAGATAGGGGTTAAGGGTGATTTCACCGTCGCCGTAAAGGTAGGAGTCGTCAAGGGTTTCGGTTGTTTCGGGGATTTTGCTTTCCTCGGGCTCCTTGTTTTCCTCGGGCTCTTTGTTTTCGGGTTCGATATACTCAAAGAAATCGCTGAAAGGGTTTTCAATATAGGGTAACTTATTATTGCCCTCTGCCTGACCCATAAAGTAGCCCACGGTGCCGATTGTGGCAAGGCTGAAAAGGCCTAAAAGCACCCAGAGGCAGATCATCATTACCGTGGCACCTGCACTTCTTTTCTTGGGCTGAGGTGCAGGCTGGGGA
>JAFUPE010000004.1 GCA_017481395.1 Ruminococcus sp.
CAAAGACAAGCCTTTTATGACAATGCCGGTTTGACCGAAGGATGTTGCAGGCAACTCCTGAGCAAAGAACCGGCAGACTGTTCTTCCCTGTGCCGGGCTGTTTGGTACTTTTGTGCGACAAAAGTACATGATAGAACGACTACAAGAAGAATAAACTACAACAGATTAAGGGTAAAAACAAAGCAGGAACGTTACCGCTTAATCATCTGAAGTTGCGAACGAACACAACAAAGCCCACAGTAAATTTCTACTGAGCCAAAATCCCCCTTCCTTTTTCTAAAAAACCGCATGAAAAAGTTGCGTCTCTTGGTTAGAGATATATAATATATCCTTGCAAAGGTACTCATTATTAATAAATAAAAATGATTTTTATCGCATTTTTTCTGATTTCCGCATTCAAATACCCCGTTTTTGTATAAAACATCGCCCTTTTAGTGTATATTATGAACAAAAAAGTTGCGTCTCTAACCAAGAGACTAAATTTTATAACATAAATAATTTACACTATGAAAAGATTTACTTTAATTTTTACAATGTTTTTGGCGTTATGCTCGTTTAGTGCATATGCCGACGAGGCAATTACTGTTAGTTACGATACAGGAACTTTTAAAGATGCTGGTTCATCAACCAGTGAATGGAATAGTAAAGATGCTTGTGGATTGACTTTGACTTCGACAGATAATAATGGTAATCCATGTAAAAATATAGCTAAAATTTCTACAGGTCTCTCATTGGAAGCGTATATTAGTGATGAAGTTAGAACCACAATGTTTACAATATCAGTACCAGAGAATGGAAATTATATAATAACAGGTTATCAAATAGACTTTAAGAGTTACAATGCTGTTACTGTTACAAATACAGAAAGTACTACCGAGTATAAAAGCGCTAAAGTAGGCTCTTTGGTTGAAAGTGAGTTGAATACTAAAAGCGTAAGTTTTACAGTGTATAGTACTTCTCAATATGGAGCTATTGATATTAACGAGTTTGTGGTTTATGTTAAGAATGCCAGCCAAATGGAGGCTCGTACAATCTCTGCTATTGCAACAGAGGGCGGCTCTGTAACTATCAACGGAGGTAGCGAGGCTGTAACCGGCACTGATAATGTTACGCTGGTTGCAACACCTGACTATGGCTATAAGTTCGTGAACTGGACTCTTAATGGCAAGGAGGTTACAACAGAATTGAAATATACAGATAGCACAGAAGGTGACAAGGAGTATGTTGCAAACTTCACAGAATTCACAGCTCAAGATTGGTATGAGGTGAATTTTGATAAACCTACGTTTGTTAAGGCCGGTACTACCACAGTTGTAGGCTCGATAGTTTTTGATGATAAAGAAGTAACGGATTTTGCATATACTCAAGGTCAAGCCAATATTGTTAATGGTGTGATTGAGGTTGAGGCAGGAGAAACGTATTCTTTAACTGTCGGTTATGGCTTACAATGGGGTGACCTTGCTCTTTATCAGATATATAAGAATGGAGAAGCAGAAAAGAAGTACGGATATTATACCTGTGCTTGGGAAAGTTATGGTAATCCATTGACTGTATTAAAAGAGGGAAATAAGAATGAAGAAGGTATTCGTGAAGGCGGTAATGCTGAGCTGATGTGTGAGGAGCTTGGCGTTGATAGTTTTGATGAATTGGCACCAGAAGGCAGTACTATAGGAACAATGCCTGCTTTATATCTGCCATATAAGGTTACAATCCCTGAGAATCAGCAGCCGGGCGACCTTGTAGTTGTACGTTTGATGGTAGGTATTAAGAACGATGCAGAAAACTCAGCTTCTGAGAAGAATATTGGTGAAGGCGGTAGCTTGGATATATTGCTCAAGGTTGTAGAGCCTGAAACTCCCGGCTTATCTCATACACTTACAGTCGAAGAGACCGGTTGGGCGACACTTTATCTTGGCTTTAATGCAACAATTCCTTCAAGTGTTGAGGCATACATAGTAAAAGAGGATGGTCTTAATGATGGCCATATTTCATTGACTCAGGTTACAGGTGTTGTTCCTGCAAGTACCGGTCTTATCATTAAGGCTGATGCAGGAGAATATAAATTCAATATGGGTGAAGCTGCAACTGCGGATGTTACAGGCAACCTTTTGGAGGGTGTTCTCTTCAATAAAAATGTTGAAGAAAAGGCTTACATTCTTTATGATGGTGTTAATGGCGTAGGTCTTTACCCTGCAATATTAGACCAGCTTGAAAATACTGCGTTTGCTTGCAAAGCTAACAAAGCATACTTGCCTGAAAGTGCCTTGAATACCGAACTGCAGAACAGCGTAGGCTTCCGCTTTGACTTCGGCGGTACAACAGCGGTTGAGAAAGTAGAAATGAGAAATGAGAAAGAAGAAATCTACGATCTCCAGGGCCGCCGCATCAACGAGATTACCCAGCCGGGCATCTATGTAGTAGGTGGTGTTAAAGTTTTGGTAAAGTAATTGCCAAAACTTAGAGAATGCTTGCAGCAATAGGTCAGGCGTCGCATCGCTGAAAGTGATGCCGCATGGGTTGCGAAAAGCAAGCGTTCTCAGTGACACTTGTG
>JAFUPE010000068.1 GCA_017481395.1 Ruminococcus sp.
GAACCCATACCTTTTTTATGAGCGAATAACTGAATGTTAATCTTAAGCATTTACCTTACACCTCCGAAATTTTAACTGTAATGTTTTCTTGGTACTGCTCACTTAAAGCAGTTAAATGAAGTCTGAAGCCACACAGAATATCCTGTGCCTTCTTAAACTGGGCCGAAGAAAGTTTTATTGCCATAAAGCCGTCGTCAACTTGTATTTCAGGGTTGAGGTTTAAAACATCGGTAATTGTGTTTACCGTCATATATGCTGCAGAGCTAACTGCTGCACAAATAATGTCCGACCCTTCAAAGCCTGAGCCACTGTGACCCTCAAGGGTAAAGCCCTTGATAAATTCACCACTTTGGGCAAAAGAAACTTTAATCATATCAAGCTGTGATAGACTTGATAACGGCCTTTGTGTAAGGCTGTCTGTGACCTAATTTTCTCTTTTCACCCTTCTTGGGCTTGTAAGTGGAAACAGTGATTTTCTTGCCCTTGCCGGACTTAAGGATCTCAGCTGTTACCTTTGCACCCTCAACATAAGGAGTGCCAACGGTGATACCGTCATCATTACCAACAGCAACTACTTTGAACTCAACAGTTGTGTTGTCCTCAGCCTCAAGCTTCTCAACATAGATAACGTCGCCGTTCTCTACCTTGTACTGCTTGCCGCCGGTTTCGATTACTGCATACATTTTAGTACACCTTTTCCTTTATAGACTCGCTACTGTCGGGTGTGGCAAAGCCATCTATAGACCCACAATAAGCGGCTTATACACTATATCACAACGGGAAAACTTTGTCAACTATTATTTTGAAGCTTTACTGCCTTAAGTGTATTTTTCATTAAAACTGCTATAGTCATAGGTCCTACACCGCCGGGAACAGGTGTAATTGCCGAAGCTTTTGCCGAAACCTTATCAAAGTCAACGTCACCGCAAAGCTTGCCGTCTTTGTCCCTGTTAATACCTACATCAATAACAACCGCCCCGTTCTTTACCATATCGGCAGTTACAAAACGAGCTTTACCGATAGCGGCTACAAGAATGTCGGCACGGCTTGTAACCTTCTTAAGGTTAAGTGTTCTGGAGTGAGTTACTGTAACGGTACCATTAGCGTGTAAAAGGAGCATTGCCATAGGCTTGCCTACGATGTTGCTTCTGCCAAGCACTACACATTCCTTACCCTCGGGGTCGATGTCATAAGCCTTTAAAAGTTCCATAACACCTGCAGGAGTACAAGGCAGGAAGTCGTAGTCGCCAATCATAATCCTACCTACGTTGCTCTTATGAAAAGCATCAACGTCTTTTCTGGGGTCTATTGCCTCGATAATTGCTTTTTCGTCAATCTGCTTAGGTAAAGGAAGCTGAACCAAAATACCGTTTACGTCTTCCCTATTATTAAGCTCATCAACAAGCTTTAAAAGCTCATCCTGAGTTGTATCGCCCGAAAGTGCAAATTCTAACGACTCAATACCTGTATACTCGCAGGCTTTCTTTTTATTATTAACGTAAACTCTGGATGCAGGGTCGTCACCTACAATTACAACAGCTAAGGTTGCCTTAATGCCCTTTTCCTTAAGAGCACTGATTTCCGCTGCCACTTCGTCCTTTACTTTTTTTGATACCATTTTGCCGTCTATAATCATAGCACCAAATCTATCCTTTCTGTTTCTGAAAATTATAAGCAGAGCAACACCTGCAATAAATACTAAAGCTGAAAGCAACTGGCTTACTCTGGGGGTGTATCCGAAAATGCTGAAGGGTAAATAAAGGCTGTCTGTTCTTAACCCCTCTACAATCATTCTTTCAAAGCCGTACCATACAAGGTAAATGAAAAACACTTGACCTTTGTACTGTTGGAACTTCTTCGAGAAAAAATGAAGAAGCACAAAGCCCGCAAGACACCACAGAGATTCATACAAAAAGCAAGGATGAACAGCCACACCGCCGGTATTTGCACTTACCATTCCCCATGGTAAATCTGTAGGGGTGCCGAATGCCTCTTGATTTGTAAAGTTGCCCCAACGACCCATTCCCTGACCGATAAGGAAACCCAATGCCGCCAAATCAAGACAGGCAAAAACATTAATCTTCTTTTTGTAAGCAACCAGACCTCCGCCTATAAGACCGCCGATAATACCACCGTAAATGGCAAGTCCGCCTTCGTGAAAGTCGGTTATTATCCGCAAGGGGTCATCTTTAAAGTAATCCCACGTAAAAGCTACATAGTAAAGCCTTGCACCAATTACCGCAAGGATAACACCTACAATAATTGCATCCAAAAGCTTATCGGGGTCCACACCGTAGTAAGGAGCACGCTTCATGCCGTAAAGAACTGCAAGCAAAAGTCCTGAGGCAATAATTACTCCGTACCACTTAACCTCGAACGTACCTATAGAAAAAGCGGTGGAGTTTATAAAAAACTCAAGACCTAATTTCGGAAAAGAAACAGGCATCTTACTCCCCCTTTACAACAGACAGCGATGAATTAGCTGTGTCGATTTCGTTTAATAGCTCACAGGCTTTTTCAATATTGGCATTACCGATTGCATCATAGTAATCGAAAATTTTTCTTTTAGAAAAGTAAAAATCCTCAAGCATATTTGCAACTGTATCAACCGAGTTAAGAGAGCTTAAGGCATCGCCGTAGGTTGCCTTTTTGGCATCGTTAAAGTCATTGGCGTCAAGTCCTTCGGCTTTGGCTTTATCGAAATATGACTTGATAATCTCTGCAGCCTTTTGGGGGTCTCGGCTTTCGCCTGAGAAAATAAGTGCAGAATATCCGCCTCCCTCGAAAAATTCATATCCAAATGTAGAATTTATAAGTTTTTTGTCCATAAGCTCGCGATACATCGGACTTGTAGAAGAGGCAAGCATAAACAAGAGTATATCAAGATGTGCAAGCTGGTCTTCGTTGTGAAGTTTGTCGGCTTTAAGCTTAAAGCCAAAGTTAAATATCGGCACAGCAACAGGAAAAATCTGCTCTGCGTAAGCTTCTTTAATTTCATAAGGTTCCTCAGGAAAAAGGCTTTTAACTTCGGTTTTTTCCTGCTCTTTAAGGTACTTGTCGCAAATCCTTACCACCTCGTCAACGTCTACGTTTCCAACAACAGAAAGTGCCATATTGTGGAAATTGTAGTAACTGTTATAGCAGGTATAAAGACTTTCGGGAGTAATCTCGGCAATAGACTCTATACTGCCTGCTATATCAACCCTAACGGGATGATTATGATACATTGCACCTAAAAGATTGAAAAGCACTCTCCATTCGGGGGAATCCTCGTACATTTTGATTTCCTGACCTATAATACCCTGCTCCTTAGCAACAGTCTCCTCGGTAAAGTAGGGACTTGTCACAAGCTCCAAAAGGATAGAAAGGCTCTTTTCAAATTGCTCTGTACAAGAGAAAAGATAACAGGTTTTGTCAAAGCTTGTGTAGGCGTTGCCGTTGGCACCTGTTTCGGCATATTTTGTAAAGGCATCGCCGTCTTCGCTTTCAAAAAGCTTGTGCTCAAGATAGTGAGCAATACCATCAGGGACTCTTACTTTGCCATCCTTTAGCTCAAACTCAGTGTTGATACTGCCGAAGGGTGTGCCGATTATTGCATAAGAAGAACGGTAACCCTCTTTTGGCATAACAAAAATCTTAAGGCCTGAGCTATGCTCTATTTCATAGTATTTTTCTCTGAGCTTTAAGCTTTCATATTCTTTAACCTGCATTATGCTTCCTCCTTTCCTTTTAAAATGTAAACTGTATCTAAGGTCAGCTTATTAGCTGCCTCAACAACTTGTTCTCTGGTAACGGCATTAAACCTTGCGGTTGTTTCTTCAACGGTTAAAATCTCGTGGTCAGTAAGCTGAGAAACAAACCATTCCTCGTTACCTGTAACTGTGTCGCAAATGCTTACAAAATCGCTTGCCACAGAAAGCTTTGCAAGTCGTAAGTCCTCGTCGGTGAAGTTACCGTTTCTTACTTCTTCAAGCTCATGAAGCACCGCGTCAACTGTACGCTGGGTATTGCTGCTTTCAACACCGCTTTCAACGGTTAAAATACCCTTGAAGCGGTTATATCGGCTGAAGCAATAATAGCAAAGGCTCTGTTTCTCACGGATATTAGTAAAGAACTTAGAGCGAGTGCCCGAGCCTAAAATAACGTTCATAAGACGCATTGCAAATGTATCGTCGTCCCCCGCACTGCAGTTTGTACGAAAGCCCATAAGCATCTTAGCCTGAGCAATGTCCATAGTCTCGTTAATCTTGTTAACCTCTTTAGCCTCGCGAATAATCTCGGTATGAAGCTTTTCGGGAGCACGCTCTACAGAAGAAAACTTTTCTTTAAAAATCTCTTTTGCACCCTGTGCCGTTGCACCACCTACATAGAAAACCTCAAAACTTGCACCCTTAAGCATTCTTTCCCAAGCTTTCTTCAGACTTTCGGGTGTGCATTTAAGAATAGTTTCACGACTGCCGTAACGCTTGATACCAAAGGCTTCGTTTTTGCACATACTCTCGACAAGCCGTGAATTCGCATAAACACGCTTGTCGTTAAACTCGGAGTCTGCAAGGTCAATAAGCTGGCGTCGCTCCTGCTCTACCTCCTCGTTAACAAAAACGCCTTCTTTAAAATTAGGCTCGAAAAGTACCTTTAAAAGAAGCTCTGAAAGCTCTTTTGAAACAATATCATCATTAAACGCGTATCGGTCATCAATACCTGCAATAGAAAAAGTAAGCGCAAGAGTCTCGCCTATTTTACGCACCCCTGCCGAAAGCGAAGCACCGTAAAGCGAGCTGAGCTTCTTTGAAAGTGCAGTAAAATCGGGGTACTCTCTACAAGAGCGTGTAAGCACCTGAGTAAGAAGTGCAAAATCTGATGCTGTGTCCTTCTCCAAAGGCAAAAGTGCAATGGCGGTAAGACGCATTGTCTTAAACCTGTCCACGTTAATTTCGTTAAAATATACCCCCTCTGACAACAGGGTGCGGATATTTGTACTCATAAAATCATCTCCATTTATGGAAGTAATCATAAAATATTTACCTAATTTATTATTGTAGCATAAACTTTCGGGATATTAAAGCCTTTTTAGAAATTAAATGTTAATTTATAATATAAAACATCGCCCACTATAAAAATGAGCGATGTAAATTTTAAAAAATATTATGACTTGTTCTGTGCATCAACTAAACCTGCACCGCCGTACATTTCGCGGAGCTTGGGCTTTTCGATTTTGCCGGTGGGATTACGGGGTACGTCGGCAAAGATAATTCTGTGAGGACGCTTGTAGCGGGGCAAATCCATACAGAAGTTATTGATGTCCTCCTCAGTAGCGGTAAAGCCTTCTTTAATCTGGATAACTGCGGCGGCAATTTCGCCGAGACGTTTGTCGGGCAGACCGATTACCGCAACGTCGCCGATTGCGTTATAACCTCTTAAGAAATCCTCAATCTGAACGGGATAAAGGTTTTCGCCGCCTGAGATAATAACGTCCTTTTTACGGTCAACAAGGAAGATAAAGCCGTCCTCGTCTTCTTTTGCCATATCGCCTGTAAAGAGCCAACCGCCTTTGATGGATGCGGCTGTTGCAGCTTCGTCGTTATAGTAGCACTCCATAACACCGGGGCCTTTTACGCAAAGCTCGCCAACCTCACCCTGATTTACTGTATTGCCTTCTTCGTCTACAATCTTAACTCTCCAGCCGTAACCAGCCTTGCCGATAGCACCAACCTTGTGGATATTCTCAACACCAAGGTGAACACAACCGGGGCCGATAGACTCTGATAGACCGTAGTTTGTGTCGTACTGATGATTGGGGAAGTATTCCTTCCACTTCTTTATAAGGCTCATGGGAACAGGCTGAGCACCTATGTGCATTAATCTCCACTGCTCAAGATTATAATCCTCGATTTTAAAGTCACCTCTGTCAAGAGCATTGAGGATATCCTGAGCCCAAGGAACAAGAAGCCACACGATTGTGCATTTTTCGTTAGAAACTGCGTTTAAAACATACTCAGGCTTTGTGCCCTTTAAGAGTACTGTTTTACCCCCAACCAGTAAGCTTCCGAACCAATGCATCTTTGCACCTGTATGGTAAAGAGGAGGAATACAAAGGAAAACATCATCCTTGGTCTGGCCGTGGTGGTTCTGCTCTACCTTACATGAATGGGTTAAACTTCTGTGCTTATGTAAAATTGCCTTGGGAAAGCCTGTGGTACCTGAAGAAAAGTAAATTGCACCAAAGTCCTCTTCGTCAATTAAAATCTCGGGAGATTTAGAGGAGCAGTCTGCGGTCATCTCAGAATACGACTCGGCAAATGTGGGACAAGTGTCACTTCCTGCAAAAATAAGCAAGCGGTTTACGCTTATCTTTGCCTCGATATTCTCAACTCGACCGATAAATTCTGAGCCGAATACAAGAGCATCGGTATCAGCCAAATTAAGGCAGTATTCAATCTCGTCGCTGGTATAACGGAAATTAAGAGGCACTGCAATAGCACCTGTCTTGAGAATGCCGAAGTAAATGGGAAGCCACTCGATGCAGTTCATAAGAAGAATTGCAACCTTGTCGCCCTTTTTGATTCCACGCTCTAAAAGAGCATTTGCAAATCGATTAGCCTTTTCGTTAAAAACATTCCAGCTTATTTCTCTGCGGTAATAGTTCTTTTCGGTTTCCTGCACAAGGCTGTAGTCACGCCATGTAAGACGGCGTGTTTCGGGAACACCGGGGTTAATTTCAACAAGAGCAACGTCATTACCGTAAAGGCGGGCGTTACGCTCGAACATTTCCATAATTGTCATTTCAAAATCCCCTTTGAAAGTAATAAATAAAAAACCTCAAAAGAAGCCGTAACTTCTTTTGAGGACGAAAAATCGCGGTACCACCTCAGGTTTGCCTTTGCCTCACGGCAAAGACCTCTGCGAGTAAAATACTCATCTGCTATAACGGGCATACCCGTAACAGCCTACACAAGCTCTAATATAATAAAGCCCTTCGGTGCTCTGCTAACGAAATGTATTGGGGAAAACCCTGCCACCGACTTGCACCACCCGTCGGCTCTCTTAAGTACAGGCAAATTCCTTACTTGTTTTCGCTCACTGCATTTAAATAAATATTAGGCAAATTATACCACCCTAAAGCACGGATGTCAACCGACAAAAATATTTAGTTTGTAAATGGGCGGTCTATCTGAACTACTGCATTGCAGTTTTCAAGATTTTTGCTTACAAGAGACGAAATTTCCTTTTTAAGCTTTTTGTCGTCATCTTTAATACAGAAAGGCACAACTGCATCAAAAATCAGATTGGTGTGGGTTACTCCCGGAACCATACGAAAATCGTGAATGGTTACATCGGGATGCACCGTCTTGACAATCTTTGCAACAGACATTCTGTAGGAATTGGTAACCTCGTTGTCGGTTTCAATAGGGTCCATATGAATTACCGCAAGGCAACCGTAAACCTCGGCTATCTCCTGCTCTATAAGGTCGATTTCATCATGAAGCTCGTAAATATTCCCCTTGCCGTCAACCTCAGCATGAAGAGAGAGAATTTGTCTGCCGGGGCCGTAATCGTGAACAATAAGGTCGTGAATTCCAAGCACAACAGGGTGAGCAAGCACTGTTGCCTCAACAGCCTCTACAAACTCCTTTTCGGGAGGAGCACCAAGTAAAAGCTTTAATGTTTCCATTGCGGACTTAAAGCCTGCAAAAAGGATAAACAAGGACACCAACACACCGCACCAACCGTCAATCATTACGTCGAAATAAACGCCGATAACAAGCGACAGAAGTACAACTGCGGTTGCTATTGAATCTGAAATACAGTCCATAGCTGTAGCCTTCATACCAGCAGAGTTTATGGCTTTTCCTACCCTGCGGTTATAGAAAAACATATAAAGCTTAACTAAAATAGAAACACCTAAAATAACAGCAGAAAGCATCCAATTGTCAGCTATGGGCTCGGGATTTACAATTTTGCCTATAGACGATGTCATAAGCTCAACGCCGACAACAATTATGATAACCGATACTAAAAGTCCCGATATATACTCAAACCTGCCATGACCGAAAGGATGCTCGGGGTCAGGCTTTTTGCCTGAAAAACGAAAACCCACAAGAGTAATCAACGAAGAGCCTGCGTCGGAAAGGTTATTGAAGGCATCTGCGGTAATTGCAATTGAGCCTGCCAAGGTACCTGCTAAAAGCTTACCTGCAAAAAGCAGGATATTAAGTGCAATACCCGCAATACTGCAAAGTGCACCCCAAGCACGTCTGCCGTCGGGAGTGTCTTTGCTTTTATTTTTAAGAAAAATTCTACCCAAAATACTTATCATAAAAAGTCCCGCCTCTGTTTATTTTGAAGCCAGCTTATAAACTCTGTCTGCTCTGCCGATAACCACAAGATGCTCACCGCTAAGGAAGGCATAATCAGCAGTAAGCTCTGTATCAAGCTTGCCGTCACGCTTTACGGCAATGATGTTAACGGAATATTTACGTCTTACGTCAACCTCGCCGACTGTCTTTCCTACCCAATCATGGGGAACAGGAATTTCGTACACTGCGTAATCTTCGGTAAGCTCGATATAATCAAAAATATTCTTTACGTTAAGCCTTATGGCAGTTTTCTCGGCTACGTCACGCTCAGGATAAATTACTTGGTCTGCACCGATTTTTTTAAGCAGGTTTGCGTGTCTGGCAGAGCCTGCCTTTGAAATAACACACTTTGCACCGAACTCTTTTAAAAGAGCTGTAATTTCCATAGCTGACTGGAAATTAGTACCCACCGCAACAATACAATAGTCAAAATTTGAAACTCCTAATGAGCTTATTACATTTTCGTCAGAGCAATCGCAGATTCTGGAATCCTCAAACTCGTTGGCATACCTTTCAACAAGCTCCTCGTCAATATCAGCAACCAACACATCATTGCCAAGCTGAGAAAACTTAAGTGCAAGGTGATATCCGAATCTGCCAAGACCGATTACAAGAATTGATTTCATAATAAAAACCTCTTATCCGATTAATACTTGTTCTGAAGGACGCTTTACAGCTACCTGCTTGCGTTTTTCCGCAAGAGTCAGCATAAGTGTAAGTCCGCCGATTCTGCCTGCATACATAAGCAGAATTATCACATACTTTGAAGCTACAGAAAGCTCAGGCGTTATGCCCATTGTAACTCCGACTGTGCCCATTGCCGATACTGCCTCAAAAACAATGGCAGTCATAGAAAAAGGTTCCAAAGCACACATAATCATTATAGCCACGCACAATACCAAAATGTAAGTTACTACAACAGCACTTGCCTGACGGGCTGTTTTTTCCTCAAGTCGCTTTTTAAAAACAGTGATGGAATTATTTCGCCTTGCCGAGGCAAAGGTTGAAAGCACAAGCACCGCAAACGTAGTAGTTTTTACACCGCCTGCAGTAGAGCCGGGGCTTCCGCCGATAAACATAAGCAAACAGAAAATAATAACTGTACTATGACTTATACTTGCCAAATCAGCAGTATTAAAGCCTGCAGTACGCGGAGTTACAGACTGAAAAAACGAAACCAGCCACCGCTTATGATCGGGCATATCGGAAAGCACCCCGTCACGCTCAAAAATATAAAACAGCACTGTACCGATTAAAAGCAGTACCCCTGTAGTAATGAGCACAATTTTTGAGTGAAGAGTGTACCTGCGGATATTCTGGCGGAGATTAAAAATATCGTTCCACACAATAAAGCCGACACCGCCAACGATAATAAGAGCACATACGGTAAGGTTTACCAATACATCGTCATAAAACAGCGTAAGTGAAGAAAAAGGTTCGTATCTTCCCATCAGGTCAAAACCTGCGTTGCAAAAAGCTGAGACTGAATGAAAAACCGCGTTGTAAATTCCCTTTAGCAAACCCATTTTCGGAACAAATCTAATGCTTAAGAGTACTGCACCTACAGCTTCAGTAATAAAAGTGCCGTAAAGGATTTTACGAATCATTTTAATTACGCCCTTAAGCTCAAGGGAACCCGATGACTCCATCAAAAGTCTTCTTTCTCTTAAACCGATGCGTCGTTTTAAAAGAAAAGAAAACATCGTGATAATGGTCATAAACCCCAAACCGCCGATTTGGATTAAGGTTATTATAGTAATCTGACCGAACAGCGACCAATGTGTAAAGGTATCATAAACAATAAGTCCCGTTACACAAGTAGCCGAAGTTGAGGTAAAAAGTGCATTTGTAAAAGGGGTCCAATCTCCGCTTCTGGAAGATATAGGAAGCATAAGTACAAACGCACCTAAGAATATAAGTAAAGCAAAACCGATTGTAATTACCTTTGTGTAGGTAAGCTTCATTCGTTTCTTCATAGTGCCTCCTTAAAGAGGGATTTGTCAGGTAAGCAAGTCGCAAATCTGAGAACTGAGCTTTACAGGGTCCTTAATCTCGAGACCGCTTATAAGACGAGCCTGAGCATAGAGAATCTCGACATAAGCAGAAAGCTTTTCTTTGTCGGTTTCGTAAAGTCCCTTTAAAGTGTCACAAAGCTTGTGATTCATATTAATCTCGAGAACAGTCTGAGCAAGTGCCATTCCCTCGCTGCCGGGAAGCTGAGAAAGCACCCTTGCCATTTCGGCAGAAAGGTAGCCTTCGCTTATTAAGCTTACGGGATGCTCGCCTACTGTGTTTGAAAAACGCACAGCCTTAACCTCACCTTTAAGCACCTCGCCCATAAATTCAAGAAGCTCTTTGCTTTCTTCATTTAAAGTTTTGACGCTCTCTTTTTCATCATCTGAAGAAAGGTCAAGATTACCCGAAGTAACGTTTACGAAATCCTTGCCTGCGAAACTTTGCAGTGTTGTAGCTACAAACTCATCAACCTCGTCAGTAAAGATTAAAACGTCATAGCCCTTGCTTCTTACCAAAGTGGTTCTGGGTAAGCTTTCGGCAAGCTCTGCAGTTGCACCGTAGGCGTAGTAGATTGCCTTCTGATCCTCGGGCATTGCATCACAATATTCTTTAAGAGAAATAAAGTTACCTGTCGCAGAAGATTTAAACACAAGTAAATCCTTTAAGGTATCCTTATTTGCACCGTAATCGTTGTACACGCCGAATTTAAGCACAGCGCCGAACTCCTTAAAGAAAGCTGTGTACTTTTCTCTATCCTGCTCTAAAAGCTTTAAAAGCTCTGTGCGGATTTTCTTCTCTAAGCTTTTTGCAATGGTTCTTAGCTGATAGTTCTGCTGTAAAGTTTCGCGTGAAATATTAAGAGTAAGGTCAGAGCTGTCCACAACACCCTTTACAAAGTTAAAATAGTCGGGCAGTAAATCGGCACACTTGTCCATAATCATTACGCCGTTGCTGTAAAGAGTCAGTCCCTTCTGATAGCCCTTAGAATAGTAATCAAAGGGAGCCTTTGCAGGAATAAACATAAGGGTTTCGTACTCAACGGTACCCTCGATATGAGCCTGAATGGTTTTTACGGGTGCATTATAGTCGTAGAAGGTCGCCTTGTAAAAATCTGCATACTGCTCGTCGGTAACTTCTGTTGAAGACTTATGCCACAAGGGCACCATAGAGTTAAGGGTCTGATTTTCAACTACAGTTTCATACTTAGGCTCAGAGTTTTCGTCCTCAGCGGGAACTGTCTTTGTAACCTCCACATCCATACGGATAGGATATCGAATATAGTCGGAATAACGCTTAACAAGCTCTTTAATCTTGTACTGGTCTAAAAACTCAGTGAAATTTTCGGTGTCTGTATCCTCTTTGATGTAAAGAGTAATTTCAGAGCCAAAGGGAGCATACTCGCAGGGGGCAATTGTGTAGCCCTCGGTACCTTCGCTTTCCCAGCAGTAAGCAATATCCGAGCCTATTGCATGAGTGCGTACGGTGATTTTCTTGCTTACCATAAAGGCCGAGTAAAAGCCTACGCCGAACTGACCGATTATGCTTATATTCTCGTCGGTGTTTTCGCTTTTAAACGCACCTGAGCCCGAGTGAGCAATGGTAGAAAGGTTTTCTTCAAGCTCCTTGTCTGTCATACCACAACCGTTGTCACAGATTTTAATGATGCGGTTTTCTTTATCAATAGAAATATCGATACCATACTTATCACGCTCCAGTGCAAAGGCTGAGTCTGTAAGTGAGCGAAAGTATCTTTTATCAATAGCATCGCTCGCATTTGAAATAAGCTCTCTTAAGAAAATCTCTCTGTTTGTATAAACAGAGTTAATCATCATATCCAACATCTTTTTGGATTCTGTTTTGAACTGTTTCATATTTTAAAAATCCTCCGACATGAAAATATTACCATAATATTTTAGTCCTACTTAGAAATAAAGTCAATAGACAGTCCATTATTACATTTATATTGAAAAAAAGGATTCATACTGATATAATTGATTTTAAGAACAGGAGGATTTTTTTATGATTAAAAGAAGGTTTTTGGCATTACTGACAGCTATACTTATAACACTCTCTGTGGTAACCGTTACTGTTTCGGCAGAGGAAGAAGTTAAGGTAATATCCGCAACTGTTGTGCAGGAACTCACCACTTCGACTTGTTTCGAAGGTGCAGAAGAAGACACAGCAGACCTTAGTGGGCTCAGAATCTTATATGAGCTTTCAGACGGCAGATACGATGTATGGGGCTTTGACCGCAACACCTATCCCGATTTAGGCAACAATGAGGTTGACTGGGATTTTGTCCGAAACGATAAGGGCGAGGTTGTTAAGGAGAACAACAAAGTTGCAATACAGATAACCTGCGGTGAAACACTGGTAGAGGTTGAATATACAATCATCGAAAATCCCGTAGAAAGC
>JAFUPE010000069.1 GCA_017481395.1 Ruminococcus sp.
GCTCATAGGAACATCCTGCTTGTATTCAATATTAAGATTTGTAAGCTTTTCTTTGAAAAAATTGTTCATATACTCTCCTTAGGAAAGTGGGATATTGTTTTCTTTAAGGTATGCGTTAAGATTATCAACGCTTGCATTTACAACCAAAGACTCGGGAAAATCAATGTCACGAAGCATCTTAAGTGCCTCCTCTGCCCTTCCCAACTGAGTTATGAAATGGGCGTCAGTATCAACAGATACTCGGCACTTGTGCTTTTTACAAAGCTTGGCAATTTCGACGCAATTAGGAACAAAATCTGGTTTGTGCTTGATTGAGGAGTTGTTAATTTCAATAAGCTTACCGCATTTTGCGAATTCTTTAATAACCTTTTCGTAGTCGTATTTATAGTAAGGCGAACCCGAGTGAGCTATCATATTGATATAAGGATTTTCTGCCATTTTAAGGTAAGCCTCTGTACATTTTTCGACGGTAGGCTCACCATGCAAGGTAGGCATATGCATAGACGCTATGCAGAAGTCAAGGTTCCTCAGGGCGTCCTCATCCACGTCAAGATTACCCGAAAAATCAGAAATATTAGCTTCTACTCCCTTTAATACCCTGACACCCTTAAACACCCTTGGTATTGCGTGAAGGTTCATAAAGTAATACTTATGTGGGAAATCCTGCATAGTAGCACCATGGTCGGTAATTGCCATGGCGTAAAGACCTATACTTTCTGCTTCGCTTATCATTTCCAAAGCAGTGCAGTAAGCGTGTACCGACATAATTGTGTGAGTGTGTAAATCAGCAACTATTTTCATTCTTCGCCCCAACCCGTATCTACCTTGTGGCTTTGGATATCCTCAACGCCGATTTCCATACCTAAACTCTGTAAAAGCTCCTGAGCCGCGTTGTAGCCCATCTTCTTCTGTCTGTTATTCATAGCTGCAACTTCGATAATAATTGCAAGGTTTCTACCGGGCTTAACAGGGATTGTCATAATAGGCACCTGAATACCCATAATCTCGGTATACTGGTTATCCATACCGATACGGTCATAAACCTTTTCGGTGTTCCACTGCTCCATATTAATAACCATATCAATTTTTTCGGTGAGCTTAACGGCACCCATACCGAAAATACGTCTTGCATTGATAATACCGATACCTCTCAGCTCAATAAAGTGACGGATGTTTTCGGGAGAAGTACCAACAAGAGTACGGTTGGAAACACGACGGATTTCAACGGCATCATCAGCAATAAGTCGATGACCGCGTTTTATAAGCTCGATAGCTGTTTCTGATTTACCTACGCCGCTGTCACCGATTAACAGAATACCTTCGCCGTACACCTCAACAAGTACGCCATGACGGGTAATGCGGGGAGCAAGCTCGGCATTAAGGAAGGTAATGAGAGATGCAGACATAGAGGACGTTGCATCAGCAGAGATAAGAATAGGAATTTCGTATTCTTTAGATGCCTTTATAATAGCCTCGGTAGGCTTGTGATTTCTGGCGATAATAATTGCAGGAGGCTTTTGGCAGAACATACGGGACAAAATCTCGTACTGCTTCTCTGTAGCGAACTGCTCAAGATAAGAATACTCGGTATTGCCGAAAATAATTATACGGTCTTTGTCATAGTAATCCATATAGCCTGTCAGCTCAAGACCGGGACGGTTAATTTCCATAGAGGAAACCATGAGCTCCTCGGGGTCTGAGGGCATATAAAACTCCTTAAGACCTGTATCCTTAATAATTTTAGCTAACGTAACTGAAAAATCTGTATTCATAACGCACCTCGCTGTGTTAAAAATATTCGTAATAATTCTCTGAGAAAAATATGTATCCTTTTACATATATATGCTCCATTGTATTATAACCTAAAACCACCGAAAAATAAAGTGTTTTTGAAAAATAATATGCATAATTTATGCAAAATTTGCAAGATTTTTTTAGAAAGATAAATTTAAAATGCATATTTACTTTTTGCCGGCAAATCCTTTAATCAGGTGATTTTATGTTGATATCAATAATCAGAACTGTGCTGATGTATTTATTTGTAATTATGGCAGTCAGAATCATGGGAAAACGCCAGTTAAGCGAAATGCAGACAACCGAGCTTGTTATTACCCTTATAATCGCTGATATTGCTTCCATACCCATGCAAAACACCTCTCAGCCACTCTTAACAGGCGTCATACCTATTCTTATACTTATTAGTGCTGAAATTATCATAAGCATTTTTATGATGAAATCTTCGAAAATCAGAAACCTTGTTTGCGGCAAGCCTGAGATTCTTATTAACGACGGAAGCCTTTGCCAGAATACGCTCAGAAGCTTAAGACTTACTACCGAGGATTTATCTGTTCAGCTAAGACAGCTTGGTGTTTATAACATTAATGACGTACAGTTTTGTATTATTGAGCCAAACGGAAAGCTAAGTGTTCAGCTTAAGCCCGAAAAACGCTCGCCAAACTGCGAACAGCTTAGCATTGCCGTACAGGATACGGGAATTGAGGCGGTAATCATAAGCGACGGTGAGCTTTTGAAAAATTCTATGAAGCTATGCGGTGTGGATAAAAATTGGATATTTAACATTCTTAAACAAGAAGGGCTTTCTAAAGATGATGTTATGATTATGACCGCAAACAGGCTAAAGGAATACAGCATTATTAGGAAGGTGAAATAGTGAACAGATTGGCCATTGCAGTTACGATGATACTGCTTGCAGGTATTATTTGCGGTTGTGAGCTGTTTACCGTTAATACTATCGTAGATAATTCAAAAAACTCTCTTGACAAAGTTGTCACGCTAATAGAAGAAGAAAACTACAACGAAGCCTCTGAGCTATCTGAGAAAATATTAAAGGACTGGACCAAAACCGCAAGACAACTTGACAAGTACCTATACCACGACTATATCGACAATATTACCGAGGAAATTGCAACCTTACCTGTATATGCAAAAACAAAAGATCAAACTGCAATAAATGCTCAGGTAGCAGAAATAAAAATACAGCTCACTTCCCTTAAAGAAAGCGAGCTGCCATACATGCATAATATTCTTTAGTTACTTTTTCTTAACAGTTTTAAGTATAAAAGAAACCACCGTAAATATAAGAAACACACCTAAATTATAAATGACAATTGTTGCACCTACTGGAATATTTTCGAAATAGTAGGATGTAAAAAGTCCTGCTACTACGCAAAGCACAGAAACAATTACCGAAGAAACCACAACTGTTTTAAAGCGTTTGCAAAGCCTCATTGACGTAAGTGCAGGAAAAATTATAAGAGCAGAAATAAGCAAGGTGCCAAGCATACGCATTCCTACAACCACAGTTACCGCAGTTAGCACAGAAACAGTTACGTTATAAATCGAGGTACGTATACCTGTTGCACGTGCAAAGCCTTCGTCAAAGGTTACGGCAAAAATCTTGTTGTAAAAAAGTATATATACACATAACACAAAGGCTGTAAGCAATGCACTTATAATTATGTCATCCTTCCCTACTGCCAGAATACTGCCAAACATATACTGATTAAGGTCGATGTTGGTGCCGTTAATGCTTGCCACAAACACGCCTACCGCAAGTGCAGAGCTTGAAATAAGCCCTATAGCCGCATCGGCATTGACTTTTCCCTTTTCGGTAATTCTTAAAAGCAGATATGCGGCTACAACCACAATCGGTAAAGCAATATATAAGGGCGTAGACAGATTAAGCACCGCCGCTACGGAAAGTGCACCGAAGCCTACGTGAGACAGTCCGTCGCCAATCATAGAGTAACGCTTAAGCACAAGCACAACACCTAAAAGTGCACAACACACTGCTATCAGCACCCCTACAACAAAAGCATTAACCATAAAGGAGTAGTTAAAGATATCTGTCATTTTAGCTTACCCCCTTAGCATTATGCGAGCAACTGTCACAAGGACAGCCTTCAAGCATTAAGCCTTTGCCTATATTAGAGTGAAGGTACTGATGAGTAGTGCCGAAAAAGCTTTCTTCCTTACCAAGATAAAGAATATGCGAGCTCATTCGCATAGCACCAGTTACATCATGGGAAACCATAATAACGGTAACTCCTTCTTTGTTAAGCTCGCTCAGAAGGCTGTAAAAATCGGCGGTAGCAATGGGGTCAAGCCCTGTTGTCGGCTCGTCAAGGAGAATAAGCTTGCTTGTAGCACACAGAGCACGACACAAAAGCACCCTTTGCTGTTGACCGCCCGAAAGCTCTGAAAACGTTGCATTTTTAAGCTTTGTAATACCTACACGCTCCATTAAAGCTGCGGCTTCTGCCTTTTGCTGTTTTGAATAAAAAACACCAAAACGCTTTGAGTTTAAAAAGCCTGACATCACAATTTCCCCCACCGAAGCGGGAAAATCCTTGCTTACTAAGGTTTTCTGGCTAAGATACCCTATATGGCTTTGGCTGACACCCTCAGAGAGCTCTATAGAACCCGAAAGCTTGCCGATAAGACCTAATATTCCCTTTACAAGGGTAGTTTTACCTGTACCGTTTTCACCTATTATGCTCAGAAAATCGCCCTGATTAACTGTAAATGAAATATTGTTGACTATTTTTTTACCCTCATATCCGAGGGATAAGCCTTGTACGTTTAAAAGCGACAAAATACGTCACCTCTCTAATCAAGAAATCGGGCGGTTACTGCCGCCCGAAGTCATAGTTTATTTTTCAAAAAGCTTGCCGCAAGCACAGAATGTAAAAATTGATGAGAAAATCACAGTTACACATGCAGGGAAGCAATAAAACGTAAGCAGAGTTGCATCAAGCAAAAGTGCCGCAATAAATGCCACAAACAGGATCACAAGAATAATAAAGAGGAAAAGAATTATTCTTCTGAAGCCTCTTGCGGATGGACTTTTAACTTCGGCTTTGTTCTTTTTACGTGAAGAGCTGTTTAAAAAATCGAAGTGAACAACAGAGCACATAAGAGAAATGCAGACTGCAAGTAAAATTACAGAAAAAACATAACCACACAGAGGAGCTCTGAAGATTACACAAATAAAAAACGAAGTAAGTGCTGAAACACAGGCTGAAAGCGAAGTTACAAGACCTGCCTTAAAGCCGTTTTTCTTGCGAAATCTAATACCAAAATAAAGAGTAATTAAAGCACATACAAGAATTACAGTGATAATTGCCTTAAGATAAAAAGCAAAACCTAAGTTGCCGTCACGAAAAGCAGAGTAAGTGTCGCCGCCTAAAATTACAAGTAGCAAAGCACCGATTACACAAATAGCAAACGCCGCCAACAAGGCAAGCTTGAAAAGCTTAGCAAAGTCAAAAGATTTAGTCATTATTTTTACCTCCGTAGCAAGAAGGTTTGCTTAACGCTTTAAAGCCGATAAGGCTTCTGAGCATAAGTTCAGGGAAAAGATAACCCATAAAGAAATTAACAACTGCACCAAAGAAAAGAACAAAGCAGAAGTTATAAATACTGCTTACGGCAAAGCCGCCGAAAAGAGCAGTAACAAGACCGGCGGAGCCAAACATAAGCATGCCCATAAGACCTACAATAATAAGCACAACGTTAATGTCAAAGATATTCTTGCGGCTGGACTTTATTGCTTCTTCTGCCGAAGCCCGTACTGTCATACCGCTGTCAAGGTTTTCTTTTAGTGTATGAGCCATAAGAGAAACAGAAATTACAGAAAGCACTACGCAAAGTGCCAGTGCACAAGCACCCGAAATATCCATAAGGAAGGTTCTTCCGGGAATACAGAAGCCGGAAATAATTGCAACAAGCACAGCTACCTGACCTACAACAGATACAAGTGCAATACCGCCAAATACACGGTAACGTAAAATCATAAGCACTGTAATCAGTGCTGTTGTGGCAATACCGACAATAAGGAAAATATCGGAAACACAGTAGCCTGCAACAGGGTCAACAAACTCTACGGAAGAAATGCTCATATCGTAAGGCAAAACACCTGCAGAAATAATCGAGGAATAAAGCTTTGCCTTGCTTTCGGTCATTGCTACGCCCGAAACAGAAAGCTGACCGTCGGTCATTTCCTCAGAAACTGTGGGGTTAGCAATCATAAGGTCGTCAAGCCAAACGGATATAACCTGATTATAATACTGACCTGTCATTGAATTTGTCATGGTATAAAGGGCATCAGCACCCTGAGCGTCGAAGGCGATATTTACATAATGATACTTTTCATTGCCCTCGGGAGCATAAGAAAAATAAGAAGCAGACGCAACTGTTTCGCTATCAAGAAGAATCGACTTAGCGGTATCGCCAAAAGGTGTAACAAATGAACCTGAATTTGATTCGTCAAGAACCATTTCGGTATACTCGTCAGAAGGACGTACAGTAACGTAGCCTTTGCTTGCAATAAGCTTTGCAAAGCCCTTTGAAGAATAGTCACAGTCTATTGTCTGCGGAACTGTTACTACAATTTCGTCGGTATCATCTAAAAAGTACACCTCGTAATCATTAAGGCCGAAGTTAGCAAGTCGGTTTCTGATAACTTTAGTGTTAGCCTTAAGAGCCTTTGCATCCATTTCGTCGTCGGTTGCATTTTTAAGCACAAGCTTAGTTGCGCCTGTTGTGTCTATACCCCAGTCAATATCACCGAAGCCCTTGATTACTGTGTGTTTGTTGTCACCAACGTAATAGCTAATGCCGAAAAGTGACAGAAAAGAAAACAGAAGTATAAGGATAGCGATGATAAAGGATACGGGTTTTGCAATCCTTTTCATTTTACTGTACCTCCGTACAAAAAATAACTCTGTTACATTCAGAGACATAACAGAGTTATTATAAGTTTATTTTATTAAAAAGTCAATTAAAAGATAGAATTATAAGGGTTTTTCAGCCAATTTTCAGATAAAACAATGATTTTATCCTAATTTTGCTAAAAGCTCCTCTACTGAGGCAAGGCGTGCACATACACAGAAAACATCCATTGCAACCTCAAGCTCAGAAGCAGGAGGGAAAGTAGGAGCAATACGGATGTTAGAGTCTTTGGGGTCATTGCCGTAAGGATAGGTTGCACCTGCAGAAGTAAGCACCAAGCCAGCGTTTTTGCACATTCTTACAACCTTAGAGGCTGTATTTTCCATAACGTCAATACTTACAAAGTAACCGCCGTTAGGCTTACACCACTTTGCAAAACCTTTATCAGCAAGCTTTGCATCAAGCTTTTTAAGCACCATATCAAAACGAGGCTTAAGGATTTCCTTATGCTTCTGCATATGAGCCTTAACACCATCTACATCCTTAAAGAAAAGCATATGACGGAGCATATTTATTTTATCAAAACCTATAGTCTGGCTCTGGTAACGGCGATGGATAACTTCCATGGTCTTCTCGCCTGCAGCCATTGCGGCTACACCTGAGCCCGGGAATGTAATTTTAGAAGTAGAGCAGAATATAATGGGAAGCTCGGTATTGCCTGTTTTACGGCACTCATCCATAAGGCTTATTAAAACATCGCCCTCATCGGCAATATCATGAACGCAGTAAGCGTCATCCCAGATAATGCGGAAGTCCTTTGCCTTAGGCTTTAAAGCGGCAAAACGCTTAACGGTTTCATCAGAATAGGTATAACCCTGAGGATTAGAATATTTAGGTACACACCAAATGCCCTTAATAGTATCATCAGCCTCTACCAAAGACTCGACCATATCCATATCAGGACCTGTTTCACTCATAGGAACAGGAATCATTTCGAAACCGAAGTACTCGGTAATGCCGAAATGTCTGTCGTAACCGGGTACAGGGCACAGGAATTTTCTCTTCTCCTCTAAAAGCCAAGGCTTTGCACCCTCGCAGACAGGAGTATACATAAAGGTAGCAATAGTATCAAACATCATATTAAGGCTGGAGTTTCCGCCAACCATAACCTCATCAGGCTTTACCTGCATAAGCTTTGCGAAAAGCTCGCGGCAGGAAGGAAGGCCCTCAAGTAAACCATAGTTACGACAGTCAAGACCTGTTTTGCTTTTACAGTCATGCTCTGAGTTTACAATATCAAGCATATGGACGGAAATGTCAAGCTGTTCGGCACAAGGCTTACCGCGGGACATATCAAGCCTAAGACCCATATCGAGAAATTTTTTATAGGCAGCCTTTAAGCTTGCCTGCTCATTAAGGAGCTGTTCTTTGGAATATTCTGAATAATACATTATTGCTCACTCTCCATTGCCAATAATTCATTTTAAAGACGATAACTTGTTTATAGTACACGATTTTGCAAGATTTGTCAACAAATCCTGCATAATTTCTTAAAAAACAACCCGCCAAAAACAGCGGGTTGTGAAAAGTTAATAATATTTGTAATATCCGTAGTAGCCTTTGTAGTGCTTTTTCTCATGAACTGCACAGCCTACCTTAAGGAAGCCAAGAATCTTGCTGTCTGCAAGCTTGATGCTCTGGATAGTTTTTTCAATGTCACCGTGTGTAGTAACCTTTTCTCTGACAACAACCACATAACCGCCGATATAATCCTTCAAAAGAAGAGTATCGGTAACAACACCAACAGGAGGTGAGTCAATAATAATATATTCATAGTCGTTGCGGATTGTGTTAAGAAGATTATCGAAGCTTGCGGAAGCTAAAAGCTCAGAGGGATTAGGGGGAATCGAACCGGAGGTAAGAACATCAAGACAAGGAAGCACATCTGTGTGCACAGCCTCTTTGAAAGTTTTGAACTTACCTACTACCTCTGAAAGACCTACGGTATTATCAAGCTTTAAAAGGTTATGAACGTTGGGACGTCGAAGGTCGCAGTCAATAAGAAGCACCTTTTTGCCCATTTTTGAAAAGGAAATTGCAAGGTTAGAGGTTGCGGTAGACTTACCCTCGCCTTTTGACCAGCTTGTAACAACGGCAATGTTGTTTTCGGCGGCTGAAAGTGAGAAAACAAGGTTTGTTCTGGCGATTTTATAACCTTCGACAATTGCAAATTTGCTATCGTTACTGATAACGTTTTTGGACTTGTCTATGTACTTAATCTTTTTATTTTTAAAACCTAATTTTTTCATTTCTTCTTGGCACCGCCTTCCGAATCAAAGTCGACGATTTCTGCAAATACAGGAATATCGTAGATTTTGTAAAGGTCATCACTGGGCTTGATGGTTGTATCGATAACCTCAATGATAATTGAAATAAGAATTGAAATAATTAAGCCGGCAATAAGACCAAACATAGCATAACGTGTTGCATTAGGATAAGTATGCGACGAGGAAGCAACAGCAGGGTCGCCGAAAGGCTTAGCTGTACCGCCGTTATAGTTTTCCTCAACAACCGAAGGAGCAATGTTACGAATTGCATTAGCTGTGTCTGCACACACCTGACTGTCAGCACCGGTTATGGTTATACGCATAAAGTTGGATTCCTGTACCTGAGTAATTGACATAGAATAACCTGCGGGCTTAATAGCCTTGATTTCACTTGCGTTTGGAAACATAACAGTGATATTTTCAGCAAGGTTCTGAGCCGAAGTGATGCTGTTATAAGAAATTCTGCCGTCTTCGTCTGTCTCGCCCTCTACAACGGTAGTTGTATTATTGGTCATAATACAAATCATTGTGCTTGCAGAATAGCTTTTCTGAATAAAATTATCAGCATAAATATAAGCACCGAGAGCAAGAACAACAGATACAACGATAATTAGCTTAATATGTGCAAGAATCATTTTAAGTATATCGTTAATAGTGATATCTCTCACTGTACCAACTCCTTTTGCATAATAGCATTATTTAAAAGCTGACTGCTATACACCAATTTTATTGGTGTATAGTAGTCAAATAAGATACAAATATTAACCGAGGATGCTGAGGAGCACACCTGCAGCAACTGCAGAACCGATTACACCTGCAACGTTGGGACCCATAGCGTGCATAAGAAGGAAGTTTGCGGGATTTTCCTGCTGACCAACCTTGTTGGCAACACGCGCTGCCATGGGAACAGCGGATACACCAGCAGAGCCGATAAGGGGATTAACCTTACCCTTGGTAACAACATACATAAGCTTACCAAAAAGAATACCGCAGGCTGTACCAATAGCAAACGCAACAAGACCTAAAAGAATAATCTTTAGGGTATCCCACTTTAAGAAGGTTGTGCCTGTTGCAGTAGCACCAACTGTAACACCGAGGAAGATTGTTACGATATTCATAAGCTCGTTCTGAGCTGTCTTGAAGATACGGTCAACAACGCCGCTTGCCTTGAAGAGGTTACCCAGCATAAGCATACCTACAAGGGGAGTCGCACTGGGAAGAAGAAGTGCACAAACGATTGTTACGATAATAGGGAATAAAATTTTCTCAAGCTTAGAAACAGGGCGTGACATTGTCATAACAACAGAACGCTCTTTCTTAGTAGTAAGTGCCTTCATAATAGGAGGCTGAATAATAGGAACCAAAGCCATATAAGAGTAAGCCGCAACAGCAATGGGACCTAAAAGCTCGGGAGCCAAAATACTAGTTACATAAATTGCTGTGGGGCCGTCAGCACCGCCGATGATACCTATAGCACCGGCCTCGTTGGGAGCAAAGCCTAAAAGAGATGCACCGATAAAGGTAATGAAAATACCAATCTGAGCAGCGGCACCTAAGATAAGGCTCTTGGGGTTAGAGATAAGAGGACCGAAGTCGGTCATAGCACCGATACCAAGGAAAATAAGAGGAGGATAGATACCTAACTTAACACCCTGATAAAGATAGTAGAAAAGGCCACCATTGGTGGGAACATTGTAATATTCAACACCATTCTGAATAGTCACGGCGTAATTTGCCGCTTCTCCGCCATGTGAAGCAATATACTGCTGAACCTCAACAAGCTCAGTAGTAGGAGCCGCCATAATCGCAGGGAAAAGATTTACAAGAAGCATTCCGAATGCGATTGGTAAAAGGAGCAAAGGCTCGTACTGCTTTTTAATAGCCAAGAACAAAAGGAAACAGGCAACGCCTATCATAACATAGTTCTGCCAAACTAACGAGGTAAGACCTGAATCGTTAAAAAGTCCAATAATAGAATCTAAGAAACCCTGAACCAAATTCATTTCCAATCCCCCATTCTGAAGGGCTGAACGCTTTCGTTAATACCTGCGTTTGACCATTCGCTTCTATTAGTTCTTTTACGAATACCCGTAACACGAACGTTGCTTGTACCCATGCAGGCAACTGCAGCGGCTGTAATAACAGCAATAAGCTCGTCGGTTAAACCCTGAGGCTGAGCTACTGCCATAACGCCGTTATTGTTAATAACAGCCGACTTAGCTACATTACCATCATTGTTTTTAGGAGCCTTAGGGGCACGATTCTGAGCCTTATAAACTATAGTGGAATACAGCTTAATAAGACCAATAAGCATAAGAAGCACTGCGAAAACAACAACGACACCTGTTACAAGAACAACCAGTGCCTGTGCATCAAGTGCTGCTTTTTGAGGAATAAGCATAGTAACCTCCAAGAAATATTTTTATACCCATACATTATATAATCTTTCAAAAAATATTTCAATAGAATTTGCAAAAATGTTTATAAAATATGAATTTTGCATTTATTTGTCGTAAACGAGAGCAAAAAAACTCCTCTTGTAGTATTCCAAGAGGAGTAAAACATTAATTATAAAATTATACAGATAAGACCGTTACAGCCGTCATTAATGATTTTTTCTACAGTTTCGGCAAGTTTTTTACGAGCATCCTGCGGCATTCGGTAAAGCTTGTTGTTAAGTCCTTCGCTGACAAGCTCGTGCACAGATTTGCCGAATATATCGGACTGCCAGATTTTAACGGGGTCTTCTTCAAATTCCGATAAAAGGAATTTTACAAGCTCTTCCGACTGTTGCTCACTTCCTACAATAGGCGTTACCTCGGCGGCGGTTTCGACCCGCATAAGGTGAACAGAGGGTGCAGTAGCCTTAAGCTTTACGCCATATTTGCCGCTTTGCTTTATAATTTTAGGCTCTTCTAAAGACAGCTCCTCCATTGTAGGCATTACAATACCGTAGCCCGACTCCAAAACCTCGTCGTAAGCTTTCGCAATTCGCTCGTATTTTTCCTGCTTTGCACTCATTTCGGAAAAACGAGCCAAAAGTGCACGCTCGTCTGGCAGGTCGAGCCCTGTCTGCTCTGAAAGCACCTTGAAGAAAAGCTTTGTGCTGATACCGATTTTTAGCTTTGCCTCTCCCCTGCCAAGGTCAAGCGACAAAAGCTCAGTTGACGAAATATATTCGTTTTTAAGTAAAATCTCGGAAATATCCTGTACTTGTCGGATTTTCTCGATTTTTCCTGCTGATTCTTTGATAGCGGTAAAAACCGACTGCTTTATGGGGTGGTCATGTTCAAGGGAAACCACCCAGCTTGGAATATCCACCTTGATTTCCCGAATTGGAAATTCAAAAAGTATCTGTGCTAAGATACGCTTAATCTCGTTTTCGTCAAGCTCGGCACAAGAGGTAGGAATTACAGGTACCTGATACTCAGCAGACATCTCGCCTGCAAGAGCAACTGCAGAAGGGTCTGAGGGGTCAACTGTATTAAGAAGTATAATAAAAGGCTTTGAAAGCTCCTTAAGCTCGTCAATCACGCGTCTTTCGGCGTCAAGATACTCGCTTCGGTTTATGTCAGTAACCGAACCATCGGTTGTAATTACAAGCCCAATGGTACTATGGTCTTCGATAACCTTGCGTGTTCCGAATTCGGCGGCTTTATCAAATGGCACCTCGGTATCAAACCAAGGCGTTTTCACCATTCTGGGTATTTCGTCCTCCATATACCCCAATGCATCTTCAACTATGTAACCAACGCAATCGATAAGACGGACCTTAAGGTTTACGTTGTCGGCTAAGGAAATTTCTGCCGCCTGCTCGGGAATAAATTTTGGTTCGGTGGTCATAATTGTTCTGCCGCCTGCGGATTGCGGAAGCTCATCGTGGGCACGCTCACGCTTATATTCGTCGGTAATGTTAGGAATCACCAAGGTGTCCATAAATCGCTTTGTAAAGGTAGATTTTCCCGTTCTGACAGGGCCTACCACACCTATGTAGATATCGCCGCCTGTACGCTCGCTGATATCTTTATATATATTTCTCTGTTGCACTTAAGTACCTCCGTTTAATAATTAGGTTTCGGGAAAGCTTAGCCTCCCCTGCTTTTGAAATTTAACTATACCTTAGGAATAAGCAAAAGCATTTTTTCCGCAAGAGATTGTTCTTTCAGGTTATTTTCGATGCAAAGTGCCGCTTTGTCGGTACGGTAGCGTTTTGCAATATCCCATACCTTTTCTCCGCTTTCGGCAAAATAAAGTGTAAGTGCACAGGCATCATCCCCCTGAAGCTTGCCGCAGTCTGTTACGCCGACAACTGCTTGCACACTCTCAATTTTAACAAGCTTTGTAAGAATTGATATTTCGGCTCTAAGCTCCATATTGTTATTATCTGTAAGGCGGTAGCTGACGCTTTTTATCATAGAAGATGTTTCTGCACAACGAGTATAGGTTCCGATTAAAGGCTCTTCGTTTTCAATTTCAACACTTCGTTCGATATAAGTAAGCTCTGATTTTTCATCTAAAGCCAAAATACAGAAGTTTGCTTTTCCGCTAAGCTTTAGTTTGTCGGACACATAAGGCTTAACCGTAACATTGTCGCAAAAAATATCAATAATACGCGAAATTCCCGACTCGCCTAAATTTAGGTTTGCCTTTGACATTATTGAGGTAACCTTAGGAAGCACAGCACTTTCGAGGGTAATAGGCGAAATTTCAAGCTCGGTGTCGCAAACGGTAGAATATGCGTCGCTTATATACGTTACCTCAGTTTCTTTTCGACAGGCTACGCTTGCACAAAGCTTAGCTTCAAGTATAATTACGGGAGCCTCGCTGGTAATATCAGATTTAAGCTTTATATCGTGAGACAAAAGCGAAAGGTCGATTTCGCGTACACTACAGTCATCAACACCTGCACACTCCATATTGTGCACAAAAGGAAACACATAAGTAAACTGCTGGGGAATTTCGTTTTCATATTCTGAAAGGTAAAGCATACAAAGCGTAAGCTCGCCCTTTAAAAGCAACCTGTTGCCGACAGCCGAAACATCTGTAAGCATTGCTTTGACTTCACTGCGTAGCACCGAAGCAACAGGCGACTTTGCACCTGTGGAAATACTTTCGGCAACCGAGAAGACCTCACTTTGTAAAGACACAAGCTCTGATACTTTAGCGTTTCTTAAATCTGTCTGAAGCTCGGGACATTCGGGAGGTAAATATAGGTTGCAAGGCTTCTTTTCGGATGCACGGACAAACAGTGTAACTGCCCCATGAATCATAAGTCGACGTGGAGACACCGCCTTGCAGTTAACGTATTCGGTTTTTGCTTTTACAGAGGTAATAAAATCAGCAAGGTCAGAGCTGAGATTAAATGATGATGAAAAAGGCAAGGTTTGCTCTGCACACCTGAGGGTTTTCCTGTCGGCAGAGCAGTAAAGCACCCGCACAAGCGATGCACCCTCGACGGTAAGCTGTCCACCGCCTGATGCCACCGCGTAAATCTCGGGAGTCACAGTACATTTGAAGATTTTTTCAACGTCGGCGCAATAATCAGGCAATGTAAAATCAAGGTCAACGGGCTGTTCTGATGACACCGACAGGGCATCCACAGCAAAATATACAGGCTCGGGTGTTAGTGTAAAATCCATATTTTTCTCTCCTTTGTTCTTATACATCATTTCTATTATTAGAATAGCAGGAATATGAATCTTTACGTAAAAAAGCTATCTATAAATAATAAAGAGAGTTAAACGTTAACTAAATCCATTGAATGTATAAGTAGCACATATACAAACGCCAAGGATTTGCTTGATGTATCAACCACTAAGCAAAAAAGAGTCGGAAAATTCCGACTCCCTTTTTCATTGTTGTTTTGTATTTTCAAAAAATCTCTCTGCCTATAAATACTACTTATGAATGTATAATCTTGTCATTTCAGGCTCGCCGTCACCCTGTGCCATACAGTAAAACTCCCAGCCGTAACGCTCGTAAAAGCCTGTGTGGTCTGTTACTAAATAAACAGGCGAAATCCCCTTTGATTTAAGGTCATCAACTACCATATTCAGAAGTACACCTGCAATACCCTGCTTGCGGTAGCTTTCTTCTGTATAGACGGCACAGACATTGGGCGATAGGTCTTTGCGGTCGTGAAAATCATTTTCAATCACACCCATTCCGCCAACGATTTTATCATTGTCTAAGCAAAGATACCAGCCAAGTTCTGTTTCACCACTGAGATAACTTCCCATACACTCAAGGTATGCTTCCTTAGGCACACCCCACTTACTATTAAACCAGCTTGCGGCTTTATCCATAAGCTCAGGTTTTTCTCTTAATGTTATAAAACTTAATTCACTCATTTTTATTTTCCTCTAAACTACAGTTCTTTAATTTTGTATAGTAACTTCTCGTAACACCCTCACGAGTAAAGCTGTTTTTCTCGTAATAATGCTGTGCTAATTTATTATCAAGAGCTGTATCGGTGTCAAATCTTCTGATGCCTTTTTCATAAAGAAAAGTCTTCAAAGCATTCATACATTTTGTGCCTATACCCTTGCCTACTATATCGCCGTTGACATAAATCCAACGAAGATATGCCGTAGTGTCGCTCAGATAATGCACCTCGCAACCGCCAACCTGATTGCTGTCGATTCCAAATTCAATGTACTGATGATTGCCTTTTGACAAACCACCCGCAGTAAGCGTTATCTCAGAGTTTTTGTTCTCAGTTAAAACAGATGAGTAGTACAC
>JAFUPE010000070.1 GCA_017481395.1 Ruminococcus sp.
CAGTTTTAGGCGATATCGTCTGTTACACACACGGTTCTCAGGCTCCCTTAAGCGCTCTTTAGTCTACCCTTTGTATGGGTGCATCTGTATCAGGTCTTCATGGCTTTAAAAAAGCAGGCGGTAAAGAGACAGAGGGCAAGAGTGTTTGCGTAATCGGTGACTCCACCTTTATGCATTCAGGTGTTACAGGCCTTATCAATATTGCATACAACGCTTCAAACTCTACAGTTATTATTCTTGATAACTCCATTACAGGTATGACAGGCCATCAGCAGAACCCCACAACAGGTTATTCCATCAAAGGTGACCCTGCTGCAAAAATCGACCTTGAAACCCTTTGTAAGGCAGTTGGCATTAACAGAGTAAGAGTTGTAGACCCCTATAACTTAGCAGAGTGTGAGCAGGCAGTTAAGGAAGAATTAGCTGCAGAGGAGCCTTCCGGAATTATCTCCAGCAGACCCTGCGTTCTTCTTAAGAGCGTTAAGCTTAATCCCCCTGTTAAGGTTGACAGAGACAAGTGCAAATCCTGCAAAATGTGCATGAAGCTGGGTTGTCCCGCTATCAGCATGCACGGTGGCAAGGCTGAAATCGACCAGACCCTTTGCGTTGGTTGCGGTGTTTGCGAGCAGCTTTGTAAGTTTGATGCAATTTGTGAGTGAGGTGTGCACAGATGAATAAAAGTATTATGATTGTAGGCGTTGGCGGTCAGGGTTCACTTCTGGCAAGCAAGCTTTTAGGTAAGCTTCTTATGAACGAAGGCTTAGACGTTAAGGTTAGCGAAGTTCACGGAATGAGCCAGCGCGGTGGCAGTGTTGTTACATATGTAAGATGCGGTGAGAAGGTTTACTCTCCCGTTATTGATAAAGGCGGTGCAGACTGCATCGTATCTTTCGAAAAGCTTGAGGCAGCAAGATGGGTAGAGTACCTCAAGAAAGACGGCGTAATTATTACAAATACTCAGCAGATTGACCCCATGCCTGTTATTACAGGTGCCGCTGAGTATCCCGAAAATATTCTTGACGAACTCAGCACAAAGGTTAAGGTGGATGCTCTTGATGCACTTTCTTTAGCTACAGAGGCAGGTTCCGCCAAGGCTGTTAACATTGTTCTTATGGGCAGACTTGCAAAGTATTTCGATATTTCTTACGATAAGTGGATTGAAGCAATTGAAAACACAGTTGCTCCAAAGTTTGTAGAACTTAACAAAAAGGCATTTGAGTTAGGATATAACTATTAATAAAGAAGGTGCTTTAAAATGGCAGAAAAATATTGGCAGAAAGAAATAGAAACTGCCTCCAGAGAAGATATCAAGGCCATTCAGGACGAAAGACTGGTTAAAACAGTTAAGCACGTTTTTGATAATGTTGAGCCTTATAGAAAGAGAATGGAAGAAGCAGGCCTTACTCCCGATGATATCAAGGGTGTTGAGGATTTACACAAGCTTCCCTTTACAGTAAAACAGGACTTGAGAGACTACTATCCTTTCGGTCTTTTTGCAGTGCCTACAAAGGATGTTGTAAGACTTCACGCATCTTCAGGTACTACAGGCAAGCAGATCGTTGTAGGCTACACTCAGAACGACCTTGACGCATGGGAAGATATTGCTGCCCGTCAGCTTACTGCAGTTGGTGCAGATGACTCAGACTTTATTCACAATGCTTACGGTTACGGCCTTTTTACAGGCGGTTTTGGTATGCATGGCGGTGCTTCAAGAATCGGTGCAACTGCAATCCCCGTTTCCTCAGGTAACACTGACCGTCAGGTTACAATTTTACAGGATTTCGGCTCTACTGTTCTTTGCTGTACACCTTCTTATGCTATGTTCATCGGCGAAACCCTTAAGAAAAAGGGTATCGACCCCAAAACTCTGTCTCTTAAAGCAGGTATCTTCGGTGCAGAGCCCTGGACAGAAGAGATGCGTCAGCAGATTCAGGAACTTTTAGACATTAAGGCTTACGACGTATACGGTCTTACAGAAATTATGGGCCCCTGTGTTGCTTATGAGTGTTCTGCTCAGAACGGTATGCACGTTAACGAAGACCATTTTATTATAGAAACCATCAACCCCGATACAGGTGAGGTTATTCCCAACGGCGAGGTTGGCGAGCTTGTATTTACCTGCATCACCAAGGAGTGTTGTCCCTTTATCCGTTACCGTACAAGGGATATCGGCGTGGTTAATACAGAGCCCTGCGAATGCGGCAGAACATTTGTGAGAATGTCAAAGCCTATGGGCAGATCTGACGATATGATGATCATTCGCGGTGTTAACGTGTTCCCCTCTCAGATTGAAACAGTTCTTCTCAAAATGGGCTATTCTCCCAACTACAAAATCTTCGTTGACCGTGTTAACAACACAGATACTCTTGATGTTCACGTTGAAATGAACGAGGATATGTTCTCGGATACAGTTGCAGACATTAAGAACAACGAGGCAAAACTTGAGGCTGAGCTTCGCTCCCTTCTCGGTATTTCTGCCAAGGTTAAGCTTGTTGCTCCCGGTTCTATTGAAAGAAGTATGGGCAAGGCAGTAAGAGTTGAAGATAAGAGAAAACTTTTAGGAGGTCAGAAATAATGTCTATCCGCCAGATTTCAGTTTTCGTAGAAAATAAAAAGGGTTCTTTGGTTGAGATTACAGACACCCTTGCAAAAGAGAACATCGACCTGAGAGCTATGTCCATTGCCGACACTCAGGACTTTGGTATTTTAAGACTCATTGTTTCTGACACAGATAAGGCACTTGCGGTTTTAAGAAGCAAAAACTGCATTGTTACCGAAACAGCAGTTGTTGGTGCAAGACTGAGAAACGAGCCCGGTGCACTTGCCACAGTTGTAAGAGTGCTTTCAGAGGGTGACATCAACGTTGAGTATATGTATGCTTTCAACGGTGCAACACCTCACCATGCTTATGTTGTTTTAAGAGTTACCGACAATGAAAAGGTTCAGGAGCTTCTTCTTAAAGAAGGCATCAAGTGCATTACTCAGGAGCAGGTAGCTGAGATTTAAGAAAATTATTGACGAAATATATCTTTTTGTGATATATTCGTAGTGTAATCCATTCTATTTTAGGAGGAATTTTTATGTTTAAAACAGTTGCAGAAGTTCAGGCTTTCTGTAAAGACAACGGCATCAAGATGATCGACTTTAAAATGATCGATATCAACGGCCGTTGGAGACACATCACAATCCCCACAGCTCGTCTTACTGAGGATACTATGACTTACGGTATCGGTTTCGACGGCTCCAACTACGGTTTTGCTGCAGTTGAGAAGAGTGATATGGTGTTCATTCCCAACCTTGCATCCGCAAAGGTTGACCCCTTCGTTGAAAACACACTTACAATGACAGGTGACGTTTGCATCATCGGTAACGTAGGTGAGCCTAACCGCCCCTTCGACCAGTACCCCAGAAACGTTGCTATCCGTGCACAGGAGTATATGAAGGAAACAGGCATTGCAGACCAGATGATTATCGGCCCTGAGTTCGAGTTCCATCTTCTTGACCATGTAAGCTATGAGTGCAAGTCAAACAAGGTAGCTTATGAGGTAGACACAGACCAGGCTCAGTGGAACACAGGTGAGAACGAGGTTCAGAACTTCGGTTATCAGGTTCCTCAGCATGGCGGCTATCACATTGCAGCACCTCAGGACATTACATACGACCTCAGAAGCAAGATGTGCTTACTCTTAGAGGAGTGGGGCGTTAAGGTTAAGTATCACCACCACGAGGTTGGCGGCTCGGGTCAGGTTGAAATCGAGGTTGAGCTTGGCGAGATGCTGGAGATGGCTGATAAGACCATGATTATCAAATATATCGTTAAGAACGAAGCTGTTAAGAATGGCAAAACTGCTACATTTATGCCCAAGCCCATTTTCGGCGAGGCAGGCAACGGTATGCACGTTCATATGCTTCTCTTCAAAGACGGCAAGCCCCTGTTCTTTGACGAAAAGGGTTACTCAGGCCTTTCCGAAACTGCTCACTGGTTTATGGGCGGTCTTTTAAAGCACGCTGCATCCCTCTGTGCAATTACTAACCCCTCCACAAACTCCTACAAGCGTCTTGTTCCCGGTTACGAGGTTCCTGTTACAATCGGCTATGCAACTTCAAACCGTAGTGCAGTTATCCGTATTCCTGCTTATGCAAAGAGCCCCGAGACAAAGCGTTTTGAGCTTAGAAACCCCGACGCAACCTGCAACCCCTATTACGCTTATGCCGCTATCCTTATGGCAGGTCTTGACGGTGTTAAGAATAAGATTGACCCCGAGAAAAACGGCTGGGGCCCCTACGACTACAACCTCTACAACCTTTCCGACGAGGAAAAGGCAAAGCTTCAGGGTCTTCCCAAGACTTTAGATGAGGCTTTAGATGCTCTTGAGGCAGACTACGAGTACCTCACCGCAGGCGGTGTATTCCCCGAAAGACTTCTTAAGCTCTGGATTAAAAACAAGCGTGCAGAGGCTTCTAAAATCAATCAGATTCCCCATCCTGCAGAGTTCGGTCAGTATTATGACCTGTAAGCTAAAACTTTGTTTTTTAGCTTAATGAAATAAATCCCTTTTCGGGATTTATGAAGTATCCTCAGGATATGAAGTACGCTAAAGCGTATATTAATAAACATTAATAACCAATCAGACCTGTGATTTTTGCAGGTCTGATTTTTGTTTAGGCAAAAAACGCCATAGCCAAAGTTACTTATTGACTTTTCATAAAAAACCATTACATTTTATTAATAAATTATTGACAATTGACACCTGAAAAGGTATTATATGAGTGTAATTAAAGGGAAGTTTTTCGCAAGTTCCTAAATTTTATGAATTGCGACAAATCTCCTGCGGTTACGATATTCTGTTAAGGATACAGAATATCAACATTTTCATTTTATTTTAAGAAAGGAAGAAACACAAATGAAAAAGTTTTTCGCACTTCTTCTCGTTGCTGTTATGGCTATCTCATTAGTAGCTTGCGTTGGCGGCACAGAGGAAACAGGTTCCGTTTACTGGCTTAACTTTAAGCCCGAGTCTGACGAGGCTCTTCAAGAGATCGCAGCTATGTACACAGAAGAGACAGGCGTAGAGGTTGAGATCCTCACTGCTGCTTCCGGTACATACAACGAGACTCTCACAGCTGAGATGGATAAGTCCAAGGTTCCCACAATCTTCGTTGTTGGTAACTCTGCTGCTGTTGATCAGTGGGGCGAGTACTGCTA
>JAFUPE010000071.1 GCA_017481395.1 Ruminococcus sp.
TCAAGCTCCATCTGCTCGAACTCACGAACACTGAAAATAAAGTTACCGGGTGTAATCTCATTACGGAATGACTTACCAATCTGAGCAACACCGAAAGGAACCTTTTTGCGGCTTGTACGCTGAATATTAGCAAAGTTTACGAAAATACCCTGAGCTGTCTCGGGACGGAGGTAAATCTCACTTTTGCTGTCCTCGGTAACGCCCTGGAAGGTTTTAAACATAAGGTTAAACTGACGGATATCGGTAAAGTTAGATTTACCGCAATCAGGACAAGGAATGTTGTGTTCCTTGATATACTCACTCATCTGAGCGTTGTCCCAGCCTGTTACGTTGGTGCCGTCGAAATCCTCAATAAGATTGTCGGCTCTGTGACGTGTCTTACACTCCTTACAATCCATAAGAGGGTCAGAGAAGCCGCCGAGGTGGCCCGAAGCTACCCATGTCTGGGGATTCATAAGAATTGCAGAGTCAAGACCTACGTTGTATTTATTCTCCTGAACAAACTTCTTAAGCCAAGCCTTTTTGATATTATTCTTAAGCTCTGCACCTAAGGGGCCGTAGTCCCAAGTATTTGCAAGACCGCCGTAAATTTCAGAACCGGGGTATACAAAGCCTCTGCCCTTACAAAGAGCAACGATTTTTTCCATAGATTTTTCTGTGTTTTTCATACTATGTACTCCTTACCTATGTAAATATACAATATACCTTAACATTGTAATTCAAATAAGATTTGTTGTCAATATTAAGGTTATTGCTTTTTAATTGACTATAAGGCATATTTATGGTAAAATGTATACAATTTATAGAAGTAAATTTGCTTTACGGTGATATTATGAATTTTAAAGCTAAGATTTTAGATACAGCAGACATCAGCCGAATTCTAACCCGAATGGCTCATCAGATTGTAGAGAAAAACGGCGGAATTGAAAACGTTGTGCTTATCGGCATACGCACCCGCGGCGTGCCCCTCGCCCAAAGGCTCAGCGAAATTATTGAGCGAATTGAGGGCAAGCGTCCTTTAGTCGGTGCTCTTGATATAACCCTTCACAGAGACGACAGACAAAAGCTTGACTCCCCTATTGTCAGCGACACGAAGGTAGACTTTAATGTCGAAGACAAAACTGTAGTTTTGGTTGATGACGTTATTTTCACCGCACGCACAGCCAGAGCCGCACTTGATGCTGTAATGAGCTTAGGCAGACCTTCCCGAATTCAGCTTGCCGCTTTTATAGACAGAGGCCACTCTGAGCTTCCCATTCGTGCAAACTTTGTGGGTAAGAATATTCCCACATCTTTAGAGGAAGTTATAGCCGTACACCTTAATGAGTGTGACGGTGAGGATTCGGTTTCTATCTACTCTAAATAAACTATTGACAAACTTCGACTTTGGCTTTACAATAAAATAAAACATAACAGGGGTGCTGACGGCAAGTCGGCTGAGATAGAGAATATACGTGCTTCTCTGACCCTATAACCTGATACGGATAATGCCGGCGTAGGGAGTAGATTCACTGTAACAATACAGCACTGCAGACCGGTATGCAGTGCTGTTTTTTATCTTCTGTTTTGTTTTAAATATTTACAAAGAGGTGTTTTATTTGAACCAAACAAAGAAAAAACGCGGACTTATGATTGCAGAAAGTGCAATTATGCTTGCCCTTGGCACAGCATTAAGCTTAATCATGTTTGCACCATGGCCTGCAGGCGGAAGCATTACTGTTTTCTCTATGCTTCCTGTACTGATTATCGCATACCGCTACGGAATGAAGTGGGGCTTCCTGGTTGGAGGTATTTACGGCCTTATTCAGATGATTTTAGGTCTTTCTAACCTCTCTTATGCCACCAATGCACTTGCTGCAATCTGCATTATTCTTTTTGACTATGTGGTAGCATTTGGTGCACTTGGCTTTGGCGGACTTTTCAGAAAAGTAAAGCTTCAGCCTGTAGGCTTTACACTTGGCGTTATTGTTGCCTGTGTGCTCAGATTTTTATGCCACTTCATTACAGGTGTGACAGTTTGGGCAGATTATGCCGAGGGTATATGGCCTGTTATTATTTACTCTCTCAGCTATAACGGCTCTTATATGCTTCCTGAGCTTGTAATCACTGCCGCCGTTGGTGCAGTGCTCATGAGTTTTCTTGATTTTAGAAGCGAAAAGTTAAAACCTTTAAAAAAAGCACAGTAAGCACAAAAGTTAAGCTCCCCTTGCCCGACAGGCAAGGGGAGCATTTTTATTAGTCGAGCTTGTTCATAACTAAACCCGTTATCATTTTGGGGTAAAAGTAGGTGGATTTCTGAGGCATTTTCTCGCCTTCGGATGCTACGTCTCTGATTTCTTTAACCTTGGTAGGATTAAGCACAAAGGAGCACTGAGCCTTGCCACTATCTACAAAGCTTATCGCCTCTTCAAAAAACTTTGTATATGTAAGGTTAATCTGTGCCGCCATGTTAGCCTTATCAATACCAAAAATCTTCTCGAGAATAAGTGTATGCAAAATAGTAACGTCAAGTGTACGTGAAACCTTGCTTAACTCGGGCAGAAGCTCACCCATAACAGAGATATCCTTTAAAGTGAGCTTATACCACTCGCCCTCGCCTACATAAAAGCCGAATGCTTTTTTGCCAAGCTTATCCTCATCTTCAAGCTCAGCTTCCATATTATCGGTAGAAGTGAAAGCCTCAATATCAAAATATTTTGAGCATTTGCATAAAACCTCGTCGCTGTCAAACTCGGCAAGGTCGCGAACAAGCCTGTGAGTGGGAAAAACTACAAGTCCCGGATGCTCCATATCCACAAGATAAATCATCTGGTAGTCCTGAGCATCTCCTTCTTTGGAAATACCGTTTTCACGGCAGTAATTGCGGTAATTAAGAGCTGTTTCGTAGCGGTGGTGACCGTCGGCTATGTAAATTTTACGCTCCTTGAAATCTGCCACAAGCTTACTTATAATTTTCTCGTCTTTAATTATCCAAAGGCGGTGAGTAACTCCGCCCTTATCAGTAAGCTCAATATCGGGAGCACCTTTGGAAACTTCATCAATAGTATTAAGAGAAGTATGCTTTTCGTCCATATAAAGTCCGTAAATCTGGCTGAAATTGCAATTAGTCGCTTTCATAAGGTTAAGGCGGTCTTCCTTTGCCTTGGAAAGGGTGAATTCATGAGGAAGCACAACGCCTTTCTCGAACTCCTCTACCTTAAGCCTTACTATAATACCTTTAACGGCACCTGATTTGCCATAGGAGGTAAATTCCTCTTCGTATATGTATATAGCAGGAGCATCCTCGCGGATTAAAATACCCTTATCCTCCCAATCTTTAAGAATGGAGGCAGCATCAGAATATGGATTTTCACCTTTAGGAAGCTCAAGACGAATGATATTATGCTCATTTTCCTCTATAAAAGCCAGTCGCTCTGCTTCGCTGATAATATCGTAAGGAGGGCAGCAAAGCTTATCAATAGCTCCTGCCTTATCACAATCAAAACGCACACCTTTAAATGCCATAATATCTGCCATAATTATTACCTCCGAAAGTAGTACATATTAAGTATATCATAAAATATCTATGCCGACAAGGAGTAAAAAAACAAATTCCACAGTAAAATTTATTGACAAATCCTAAAACGGTTGATATAATTACATTTGTCCTTAAATAAGGGCCAATAGCTCAGTTGGTTAGAGCAACCGGCTCATAACCGGTTGGTCCGGGGTTCGAGTCCCTGTTGGCCCACCATAAAACAGAAAGCATCTTCAATAGAAGGTGCTTTTTTTCTTTTTTCTTAGATTAAGCCTAGGGACTCGAACCCAAATTAAAATAACTTTATTCCCTTTCTTTATCCAAATTTCTAAAAACCTTGACAATTCGCCTTAACTGTATTATCGTGTTGGTACAATTATTCAAGGAAGGTATATGAAATGAATTTTAAAATCCAAAACTTATCAAAAAGCTTTAACAAAAAGCAAGTGTTAAAAGACATAAGCTTCAGCTTTGAAAGTGGTAAGATTTACGGACTTTTAGGCAGAAACGGTGCAGGCAAGACCACGCTTTTCAACTGTCTTAATAAAGATATGAAAAACGACGGCGGCAGCTTTTGCATCGAAGAAAACTTTAAAAGTCGCGAACTAAATCCTGACGATATCGGCTATGTACTATCCACACCTACCGTGCCAGAGTTTTTGACAGGCAGAGAATTTCTTAAGTTTTTCCTCGACATTCACCAGAAAAATCTTAAGAACACAAAAACCATCGACGAATACTTCGATTTTATGAGCATTGACAAAGAAGACAGAGATAAGCTTCTTAAAGATTACTCACACGGCATGAAAAACAAAATGCAGATGCTCATCAATATTATAGCCGAACCCAATATTTTACTGCTTGACGAGCCGCTAACTTCTCTTGATGTTGTCGTTGCAGAGGAAATGAAAGAGCTTCTCAGGTCTGTAAAAAAGGACAGAATCATTATTTTCTCCACCCATATTATGGATTTGGCTTTGGATTTATGCGACGAAATCGTTTTGCTTCATAATGGCGAGCTTGAGCTTGTTAACAAAGAAAATCTTAACAGTGCCGATTTTAAAGAAAAGATTATCGCCGCGTTAAGGGAGGACTAAAATGAGAAACACCCTTAGAAATTCCTTCTCCCTAAAAAACACCTACAGAGTCAACAGCATCCTATATGCTATAAAGCAGATTCCCATTCTAAAAAAAATACTGCCCGACAGTCTTTACAGAATGATTGGCTTTAAGATTGTAGGGCACATACTATCGTGGATTTGGGAGGTTTTATCTGCGATTTTCGGCAAAGCTCTTTACTTTGGAGTATTGGTAGGTATAACTTGCCTTATCGGAGAAATCAACCTTAGTTCAGGCTTTGGCAATATTTATATGCATCTGTTCTTCTTCGGCACCTTACTGGGTACCACACTTAACACCTATATGCTCTCAACCCACAGAACCAAGTATTACGCCATTATGCTTCTGAATATTGATGCAAAAAAATACAACATCTCAAATTATTTCTACGAAATCCTTCAGATTGCTGTGCTCTACCCCATAGCATTTATTATTCTTTATTTTACCGCAGGCGTGCCTCTTTGGTTAGGTGTTCTATCTGTATTTTTCACAATCTGTGCAAAAACTGCCGTAGTGGGATATTTGCTACGCTCCTTTGAAAAAGGCAAGGAGGTTAACGGCACGGACCCCTTCAAGCCTATGACTTTCCCGATTGTAATAATTTGTGTCGTTCTTGCAGTACTTTTACCGGGACTAGGTCACCCTTTCTCATATTTTGCATTAGGAAGTGCAATGTCGGTAGTTGTTGTTCTTGGTGTTCTCGGCTTTATTAAAATATTCAAGTTCGACCAGTACAGGGCCTTAAGCCGCCAGACTCTGTTAAAAGCAGAAGCCCTAAAAACAGATTCAAAAAGAGCAGTAGTAACAAATACGGTTAAAACCATAAGCACGGACACAAACATTAAAAGCAAAAAGAAGGGCTTTGAATTTTTAAATGAGCTATTCATAAAGCGTCACAAGAAGATTTTGTGGAAGCCTGTGCTTATTATTTCAATTGTAGCCTTTGCAATTTTTGCCATTGCCAATATAGCAACAATCTTTTTACCTGAATTGGCTACAGAGCTTAACGGCTTGCTTCTTAATTCCCTGCCCTACTTCCTATTTATTATGTATGCCATAAACAGAGGTATGAGCTATACTCAGGCACTTTTTATAAATTGCGACCACAGCTTACTTACCTATCCTGTTTACAAAAAGCCTAAGAATATCCTTAAGCTTTTTACCATAAGGCTTAAAGAAATTGTAAAAATGAACCTTGTACCCGCCTTGGTTATCGGTATGGGTCTTTCAGCACTTCTTTTAGTGTCAGGTGGTACAGATACACCTGTAAACTATCTGCTTCTGCTCTTAACGCCTATGGCAATGAGCATATTCTTCTCGGTGCATAACCTGACTATCTACTATCTGTTACAGCCATATAATGCCAACACAGAGGTTAAAAGCGGTACATATTCCATTATTATGGGTCTTACCTATGCAGTCTGCTATATGTTTATGCATATTGAGCTTCCTACACTGTATTTCGGATTATCTATACTTGGTTTCTCAATTATTTACTGCTTAATCGCTTGCCTACTTGTTTACAAAAAAGCTCCTGAAACTTTCAGAATAAGAGCATAAGCCGTTAGCCACGGGTTAGCCACCCGAGGGCAACTCCACCTTTTGAAAGGAAAGATAAGACTTTTAAGTTTCATCAACGGTGGGGTCAAACGTAAAAACTGTGTTTAGAAAAACAAATATTAAGAATCAACCGTCACGGATTATCTGTGGCGGTTTTTTGTTGCAGGTATACAAAATGCAAAGGTCTTTTATGTTAATTTGTACCTGATTATCAAATTTTTCAAATAGATGTTGACAAGTTTCCTTGTCATTGTTATAATAAATTTGACAAGGATACTTGTCATTTTGCTAATTTGGAAGGAGTGAATAAAATGCCCCTTAATAACAAGCTTAAGGAATATCGCTCAGCTCTTGGGGTTAATCAGGCTGAGATGGGTGCTTTGGTAGGCACATCCCGTCAGACCATAAGCCAGATAGAGCGTGGGGACTACTCGCCATCTGTTACCCTTGCACTAAAAATCGCAAAGGTGTGCGGAGTAAAGGTTGAAGACATTTTTATTTACACGGAGGATGAGGAATATGAAAACTAACAAAAAATCAAACGATAAAAAGACCCTGAAAGCAGTTATAGTGCTTATTATGCTTTTCGTCTTAGGTGGAGCTTTCGGATGGTTTATGGGCTATATGTCGACTGAGACTGAAAGCTTCGATTTAACCGCCATAAAAGAGGTTGTCAAAAACATTCTTATTTACGCAACTCCTGTTGCAATGATTGCAGTTTTTGTATTTGTAACTATATTTTCTTTAATAAGCTACTTCAAAGCCCGCAAAGCAACAGCAAATTGGGACGGCGAGAATGAAGAGTACATCGAAAAAGTGGAAACTAAGCTTGGCATAATCATCTCTATGCTTACAATTGGCCTTATTTTGGTTTATTCCCTTTTCGGCATAAATGCCTACGCACAGTTTTATCTGGCATCAGGCGAAATATTTATGAGCATGTTGCCCCTAAGTATTGCTACCCTTTTAACTATGATAGCCACAATGGTTTACAACACTATTATCCAGCGAGCCTGTGTTCAGCTTATTAAAAAAATTAACCCCGAGAAAAAGGGCGAAGCACTTGCAGTTAACTTCCAGAAGGAATGGGAGCAGAGCTTAGACGAAGTTCAGAAGCTGATGCTTTACGAAACCGGCTTCCGCACATATAAGGTTATGAGTCACGTAATTATCTTTGTCTGGATGGTTACAGTTTTAGGCATGATGTTTGGAACGGGCCTTATGCCTATGCTTATTGTTTCAGCATTATGGCTCACCATGACAATTACTTATATGGTATACGGATATAAAATCGAACATAAAAACAAAAAAAGGTAATTTTTTACCAAGTCTTTGGCTTTATAAAAAATTTGTCAAAATAGTGTTGACATTTATATTGAATTGTATTATTGTATTAGTACGGTAATACAGTCCGCGGAAGGTATATGAAAGATAGGAAGTAAAGGACTGTTGCCGTAAAGGCACAATTGCGGGAAATGCAAATTATCCATCCACTCCCGATTTGCAAATCCCGCAAGCCTTAATGAGGGTGTATGAAAAATATGAAAATCAGTATTATTTTATAAGGAGGTTAATATTTATGAAGTATTGTACAAAATGCGGCAAAGAACTTGTGGAGAACGCAAGATTTTGCAACGCCTGCGGTGCTCCTGTTGAGCTTGCCCCTACCACGGATGAAAACCCATATGCAACCGAGGCCCCCGTTTACAAAACTCAGCCTGTAAATGTTAAAACAGAGGCTCCTAAATCAGACGAAGAGTTAAGAGCCGAGGAACAGGCATTACTTGACAAGTTTAGTTTAGGCTTAAAACACGAAAGGCTTGCCTGGAAAATTACAGGTGTAGTTTGGGTTGCTATATCAGCTTTCTACTCATTTTTCGGCTTAGTATTAAGCTTGCTTATGGGTGCAGCTATAGCAGCCGAGGGCGGCGAGTTTTTGGCTTTCATACCTGTAGCTATAATCTATACCTTTATGGGTGCTATGTTTTTACCCATTGCGATTATCAACTTATCTATGAACAAAAAGCTCGTCAATTACCGAGCAAAGCTTTACACCGACTGTCAAGACGGTATAGGTCATTTTTCAGTAGGTTCAATTGTTTTCTGTGCATTCTTTAATGGAGTAGCACTTGTCTTTAACATTGTTTACTTTATTATTGCAAAAAATAATACCGCTGTTATTGAGCGTATCAAAGCTCGTCAGAACGAATATAATTCACAGCAGTAATATTTTTACATATTTCATTTTTTATTAAATTTTGGAGGTATATTTAAAATGAACACAAAAGAAAATGCATTGGCAAGACTTTCTACAGGTCTTAAGCACGAACGACTCGCTTACAAAATCTATGGTATTGTAGCACTTGTACTTGCAGTTATCATTATGGTTTGCGGCGTTGTTTCAGCAATTGCAGGAGCTTACCTGACAGCTAACGAAACATACACAGGCGAGCTTAGCTTCAACAGCAGTATTGACATTGCTGATGATGGTGCAAGCGTTCATATCGGTGATGGCAGAATTGAAATCAACGATGACAACGCAAGCGTTTACATTGACGGCAACGAGATTGAATTCACCGAAGATGACATAGCTATCCTTGCAGGTGCAGGCGTAATTGCTTTCAGTGCTTTTTACATCACATTCGGCATTATACTTCTTGCTGTAGCTATTGTAAATCTTGTAATGGCTTCGAAGGTTGGCAAATATCGTTTAAATCCCGAGCTTACCGCAAAGCACGCGGGCTCTGTTGGCTCAATTGTTGTAGCCGCACTTTTCAACGAGATTGCTCTTATCTTTGTAATCATCAACTTTGTTTACGCTAAGAGAAACAGAGCTATTCTTGAAGCTTAATCTTAAATCTTATTGACAAACTAAAATCCCACCGATTGATTTCGGTGGGATTTTTCGTTATTCTTTAATCTTATTTTTAGCCTCCGTAAGCATAAGCTTAATACGGTTAAGCTGATTTACTTCGCTGGCACCGGGGTCATAGTCTACCGTTGCAATGTTTGCTTCGGGAAGAGCACTGCGTACAGCCTTAAGCACACCCTTGCCTACTATATGGTTTGGCAAACAACCGAATGGCTGAATACAAACAATATTTGGCACACCATTTTCAATAAAATGAACCATCTCGGCAGTCAAGAACCAACCCTCGCCGTACTGGTTACCGATTGAGATAAATCGGCTTGCGGTTTTTGCAAGTTCCTTCATAGGAGTAGAGGGTTCAAAACGTTTACTCTTTTTAAGTGCCTTTGTAGCAGGAAGTCGAACAAAGTTAAGCATCTTGCCAAGGGCGGTGCCGCCGATTTTAGAGCTTAGCTTGCCGCCTAAGTTCTTGTGACGAAACGCTCTGCCGTATCCGCTGTAAATAAAGAAGTCCAAGAAATCAGGCACAACAGCCTCGGCACCTTCTTCTTCAAGCCTTTCTACAAGGTTGCCGTTGGCAAGGGGCATATATTTTACCAAAATTTCGCCAACTATACCAACTCTTGGCTTTTTCTCGTCGGTTAAGGGCAGATTATCATAATCCTTAACAATTGCCTTGCAGGTCTTTATGTATGTAGATACTGAAAAATGTTTTTTCTGAATCTGCAAAGCACACTCATCAAGCCACTTGCGTTTAAGTGCTTCGGCACTGCCCTTTTCTTTTTCGTAGGGTCTGGTGCGGTAAAGACACTTCATAATAAGGTCACCGTAAACAAGTCCTGCTCCGCCGCGTATCATCATAGGAACAGTTAGTTTAAAGCCCGGGTTAGACTCAAGCTTGCTGAGGTTAAGTGAAATTACAGGTATATGCCCTACGCCCTCTCGCTCTAAGGCACATCGGATAAAACCGATATAGTTAGTAGCTCGGCAACATCCGCCTGTCTGAGTCATAAGTATTGCAAGCTTAGAGGTATCGTACTTACCGCTTTTAACTGCATCTAAAAGCTGACCCACCATAATAAGAGACGGATAACAGGCGTCGTTATTAACACACTTAAGTCCCATATCAACAGCTGCACGATTGTCGTTGTCGAGGATAACAAAATTGTATCCGTAGGCGTTAAAGGTAGCTTGAACAAGCTCAAAATGCATTGGTGCCATCTGCGGAGCAATAATCGTATAACGGTCGTCACGCATTTTCTCGGTAAATACTGCACGATGGTAAGCTGTTGAAACCTCATTGTGCTTAACACCCTTAGCATCTCGCTCGTTAATAGCCGCCATAAGAGAACGAATGCGTATTCTTGCGGCACCAAGGTTATTAACCTCGTCTATTTTCAGCACTGTGTAAAGCTTGCCTGCAGGCTCTAAAATTTCGGCAACCTGATCGGTTGTAACTGCGTCAAGACCGCAACCGAAGGAGTTAAGCTGTAAAAGTTCGGCGTCATCTCTGTGACGGACAAACTCAGCCGCACGATAAAGGCGTGAGTGATAGCTCCACTGGTCGGTAACACGCAGAGGTCTTTCGACCTTTACATTCTCAGGGACACTGTCTTCTGTAAGCACGTTAAAGCCGTAGGATGCAATCATCTGAGGAATACCATGGTTAATTTCGGGGTCGCAGTGGTAAGGACGGCTTGCAAGCACAATCATCTTGCCACCCTCAGACTCGGTTTTCTTAATAATCTCAGCACCCTTTTTGCGAATATCTGCCTTTGCACTCATAAGTTCCTGCCAAGCCTTGGCAGAGGCTTTTTTAGTTTCGCTCTTTTTTATACCGAAGTTCTCGGCAAAAACCTGTGCAACTCGGTCAGTTAAGGTTTTTTCGTCTGAAAAAGCCACAAATGGATGAATAAGCTGTGCTTTGCCCGAGGTTATATTCTCTACGTTATTGTTAATATTTTCGGGAGTACCGATAACAATAGGGCAGTTATATTTATTTTTGGCACCCTCTTCGGGTCGCTCGAAGTATACACTGGGATAGAAAATTCTGTCACAGCCGTTCTTTATAAGCCATTCAATATGACCATGGGCAAGCTTTGCAGGGTAACAAAGACTTTCAGATGGGATTGACTCCATACCCATTTCGTAAATCTCACGGCTTGAATAGGGTGACAGCACAACCTTAAAACCAAGCTCTTTAAAAAGTCTTGCCCAATATGGGAAGTTCTCGTAGATATTAAGAACTCTGGGTATACCTATGACACCTCTTTTTGCCTTTTCTTCGTTAAGAGGCTCAAGGGCGAAAATCCTATCCTTTTTATACTCGGTCATATCAAAGCCTTTTTTAGCATTTGAAGAGCCGCCCAAAGGACGTTCGCAACGGTTACCCGAAATGTGACGTTCTTTGCCTCTGAAGGTATTAACCGTCAGCATGCAGTTATTAGGGCATTTGCCGCAACGGATAGCTGTGGTCGTATATTTTAAGTCCTCAATTTCATCAAAGCTTATAATTGTGCTTTCACCTGCACTTCGCTCTTTTGCAATAAGAGCCGCACCAAAAGCACCCATAAGTCCAGAAATATCGGGGCAAAGTGCATTCTTTCCCGTAAGCTTTTCAAACGCTCTGAGCACCGCCTCTGAGCAAAAAGTACCGCCCTGCACCATAATATGCTCGCCTAAATCGTTGGCACTCGAAAGCTTAATAACCTTAAAGAGAGCATTCTTAACAACGCTGTAGGCAAGTCCTGCAGATATGTCGTCTAAGGTTGCACCCTCTTTCTGGGCTTGCTTAACGTTAGAATTCATAAAAACTGTACACCTTGTACCTAAATCCAGAGGATGCGGTGCAAAAAGTGCAGATTTTGAAAATTCAGGGGCAGTTTTACCCATAGAAACAGCAAAATTTTCGAGAAACGAACCGCAACCCGACGAGCAAGCCTCGTTTAAAAGCACGCTGTCGACAGAGCCGTTCTTAATCTTTATAAACTTCATATCCTGACCGCCAATGTCGAGCATACACTCAACATCCTTGTCAAAAAATCTGGCGGCAGTGTAGTGTGCAATGGTCTCGACCTCGCCGAAATCAAGCTTAAACGCGGCTTTAAGAAGGCTTTCGCCGTAGCCTGTTGAGCAGGCACCCTTAATCACTGCAGAGTCAGGAAAGCTTTTAGAAAGCTCCTTCATTGCTTTTTTTGCTGTATTTATGGGAGAAGTGTTGTTGCTTGAATAAAAGTCCCACAAAAGCTCGCCATTTTCGCCCACAAGTGCAAGCTTGGTGGTAGTTGAGCCTGCATCGATTCCAAGATAACATCCGCCCTTGTATGTACTTAAATCACCGCGTTTAATCTTGTTTTTAGCGTGTCGGCTTGCAAATTCGCTATACTCTTCCTCGTTTTCAAACAAAGGCTCAAGACGCTTTAATTCAAAGCTCATCTCCCCCGCATTTTCCAAATCACAAATGATTTGCGAAATTACCTTTTCCTCGCTGTCCTCAGACAAAAATGCCGTACCTATTGCAGGAAAAAGGTGGGAATTTTCGGGGTCAACGGTGGTTTTATCAGTAAGCTTTAAGGTACGCACGAACGCCGCCTTAAGCTCGGTTAAAAAGTGCAAGGGGCCGCCTAAAAACGCAACCGTACCTCTAATAGGCTTACCGCAGGCAAGACCTGAAATAGTCTGATTTACAACAGCCTGAAAAATCGACGCCGCCAAATCCTCTTTGGTAGCACCGTCGTTAATTAAGGGCTGAATATCGCTTTTGGCAAAAACGCCGCACCTTGCCGCAATGGGATAAATCTGGCTATAGCCTTTGGCATACTCGTTCAGTCCCGTTGCATCAGTCTGCAAAAGTGCCGCCATCTGGTCTATAAAGGAGCCTGTGCCGCCAGCACAAACACCGTTCATTCGCTCCTCCAAGCCGCCTGTAAAGTAGATTATCTTTGCATCCTCGCCGCCAAGCTCAATGGCGACGTCAGTCTGAGGAGCAAGACGTTTTACTGCCTCGGCTTCTGCCACAACCTCCTGCACAAAGCCTATACTCATAAGCTTCGAAAGATTAAGGCTTCCGCTGCCTGTTACCTTAAGCTTAAGACTAATGTCGCCAAGCTGGTTTTTTGCTTCAATAAGCAAATCTTTAAATGTATCTCTGATATTAGCAAAATGGCGCATATACCGTCCGAACACCATGTTGCCGTTCTCGTCAAGAACAGAAAGCTTAACGGTGGTGGAGCCGATATCTGCGCCTGCTAAGTAAGTTTTTATACTCACTTTGATTCCTCTTTTGTCTTTTTATCCATACCGAAGAAATATGTTTTTCTTTCGGTTTTATTTATAAGTCTCTTAATGTTTTCTCTGTGGGAAATAAATACAACCACCGCCAAAGCTATAGCAATCAGGTAAGCTGCTACATCATCATTATGAAAAACAACAAACATAATTGCATAGCTGAGAGTTGCACATAAGGAGCCAAGAGAAACATATTTTGAAATAAGTGTTACCGCAAAGAGCATTGCCAAGGCAACAAGTAAAATTAAAGGGTCTGCCATAAAAATTGTAGTCATACCGCAGATAAAACCCTTACCGCCCTTAAATCCGTAATATATGGGGAAAATGTGACCAAGCTGTGCAAACAGCCCGCACAAAAGTGCCCCTGCTATATAAGAGTTTTCGGTAAAGTGATTAACTACAAAGCCACCTACACCACAGGCTACAATCGTCTTTACAATATCTACAATACAAACAATCGCGGCACTTTTTGCTCCATATACACGCTTAACGTTGGTAAAGCCTGCGTTGCCCGAGCCGCTTTCCCTTATATCTGCATTATTTAAAAGCTGAGTTACCATAATACCGCCGTTAAGACTTCCTAACAGGTAAGCAACAACTGCACAGGCAATACTAATCAACCACTGCATAAATCCACTTCCTTATTCAACAGCAAAAATAAAGCTGTAAATATCCTGACCGCCGTCAACCTCGTAAAATTCTACCATAGGATAGTTTTTAGCGGCATAATCATGAACTGCTGTAAGTTCCTCAGCTGTTGCATCCTTACCTGCAATGGCAATAATAACCTCTTTACCTGTTTTATCAATTGCATCAAGAAGCTTTGTAGCGGCACTTACCTTGTCCTTTTCTACAGACAGGATAGTCTTTTTAGAAAAGCCCAGCCAATCGTCAGTCTTAATATCAAATCCGTCTTGACTTGTGTCGCGGACTGCGTAAGTAACAAGACCGGTAGTAACACCTGAAATTGCCATATTAAGGTCATCAACGATAACGTTGATATCCTCACTTGTTAAATCAAGCATAGTTAATGCTGCATATCCCTCGGCTATGGTGGTACTTTCTACTACAACAACCTCAGAGTTTTTATAAAGCTCGCCTGCCTGCTTTGCGGCAAGCACAATGTTTGAGTTATTGGGAAGCACAATAATTGTTTCGGCGTTAACTGCATCGAAAGCCTTGATAAAATCCTCTGAAGAGGGATTCATAGTCTGCTGACCGTCAACAATAGCATCAGCACCTAAAGAGGTAAACATTTCCTTAATACCGTCACCGCTTGCAACAGCTACAACACCGAACTTTTTGCGTTCGTTTGATACAACCTCTTTACGTTCAAAGCGGTTTTCGACGGTTGTTTCGCTATGCTGAATTGACATATTCTCGATTTTAACCGTAATAAACTCGCCAAAGGTAAGGCAATAAGCCAAAACCTTGTCGGGAGTAAAGGTGTGCACGTGAAGCTTTACCTTTGTGCCTGTTTTAAAAGCAACGATAGAGTCGCCGCCGATACTCTCGAGATATTCTATAAGAGCATCAACAGTAAAGGCGTCTACGTCAGTTTTCTCGCTTCTTAACTGAACAAGAGCCTCGGTGCAATAACCAAATTCCATTTCTGTATTTTCGTCAAAGTTGCCTGTAACCGCCTCGGCAGAAACAGTTGTAACAACCTTATCCGAAGTTATTTCCTCACCTTTAAGCGCTTTATACATACCCTCAATAATGAAAGAGAAGCCTGCACCGCCGCTGTCAATAACGCCTGCCTCTTTCAAAACAGGCAAAAGCTCGGGAGTACGGTCCAAGGAAAGGTACATTTCTTTAATATAAGCTTTAAAAAACTGCTCAAGGGTGCTGTCCTCGGTAATTTTTGAGGCGGCAACGTCAGTTGCCTCACGCATAACCGTAAGGATTGTGCCCTCGGTAGGAGTAATAACAGAGGAGTAAGCCTGCTTAACGCCTGCTCTGAAAGCCTCGGCTACAGCCTTTACGTCAGCAGTCTCGACATCCTTCATACCAAGGTTAATACCCTCGAAAAACTGAGAAAGAATAACACCTGAGTTGCCTCTTGCAGAAAGGAGCATACCCTCAGCAACCTTAGAGCAAACCTCGCTTACAGGCACATCGCCCTCGGCACTTGCTACTGAAGCACCGCCCTCGATAGTACGGCACATATTATCGCCTGTGTCACCGTCGGGAATAGGAAAAACATTAAGGTCATTTACTGTCTGTGCGTTATTTCTAAGGTTTGCGGCACCATTTTGCACCATCTGTGCAAACATTTCGCCTGTAAGGTTCTGTGTACCCATACTCATCCTCCAAAAAATCAAAAAATCTTATCAGCCTTCAAGCTCAACCTTTTTACCCCAGCCGTAAACAACTACAGCACCGGGTCCGATAGATGCACCAATAATAGGTCCGATATAGTTAACGGTGATTTCATCTGTACCGATAACTTCCTTAACCTTGTTTACAAGGTAGTCAACCTCTTCCTGAGGACAATCTGCGTGACCTACAAACACACGGCGGTCTTCTTCTCCCTGCATAGCATCTGCAAGTAAGTTTACAATCTCATCCATAGAAGCAAGTCTGCCCTTAACTTTTTTAATAGCTGTATTCTGACCGTTGATGTCAGAAATAATAATAGGCTTAACACCGAAGAGATTGCCAAAAAATGCAGAAGAAGCCTTAACACGACCTGCACGCTTGAGGTAATCAAGAGTGTTAACAGTAGCAAACTGGTTCATTCTGAGCTTATTTTCTTCAATGTAAGCAACAGTCTCGTCAAGAGTCTTGCCCTCGGCAATAAGCTCTGCAGCCTTAACTGCAATAAAGCCCTCGCCCATACATGACATCTTGGGGTCGATGCAAACGATTTTTGCCTCAGGATATTTTGCCATAACATCCTTAGCAACCATAATACCTGTGTTAACAGAGCCTGAAAGCACGCCTGAGCAAGCAATGTAGATAACGTCATAGCCGTCCTCGGCAAGCTTAGTGAACTTCTCGGTAAACTCCTGAGCAGGAACCTGAGTAGTGGTTACTCTTTCGCCGCCACGCATAATATCGTAAAGCTCCTTAGCAGAGTAATACTCCCAGTCAAGAGAAGCAGGTGTCTCTTTCTCATTATGCACGGTATTCATTTTTACATACTCGATTGAGTATTTGTCTCTTAATTCTTTTGTAAGGTCTGAGCATGAATCAGTAACAATTTTAATAGGTCTCATTTTAACATTCTCCTTTAATAAATTATTTTAAAACATAAAAACAAATTTCGCATGATACTATTTTAACAAATTATGAACATCAGTCAATATTATTCATAAACTTTTGGTTTATAAACCAAAAAACCAAAAAGAATCCGCCCTAATTTTCTCAAATACGACACAATTTTAAAGACGCTTAGTGCAATATTAACAATACCCACAAGGGATTTATTATCAACATTTTACAACAAACAAGCTGAAAATCCTACGATTTTAAATTATGACAAAAATATTAACAATTCAATGTGAAAACTACGTGAAGGTCAACACCACATTTTGAAGAAAGTGGTAAAAAACAGATATATTTTAGGTTTTTTGACCAAAAAGCCCGCACAAATACTTTCAAGATACCTCTTATATAGAGAAAAAGAGTCAAACGCCTTGCCCCAAAATGCAATAACGTGTATAATGTATATATAAAATGGTATGTATGCCCCTTTTATACAGATAAGGAGAGATAATATGCAGGATGTCGTAAGTTTTCTGAATTACCTTGTGTGCTTACTGTTTATACTTTGCTATTCATATCAGCTGTTTTACATAGTTGTTTCGCTTTTTAAAAAGCCCGTTAAATACCCAAAGGCAGATAAAATGAACCGCTTTGCCGTTATGATTTGCGGCAGAAACGAAGAAGCGGTTATAGGCAACCTTATCGATAGCATCAAAAACCAGCACTACCCAGAAGAGCTTGTTGATGTTTACGTATGTGCTGACAACTGCACCGACAACACCGCAATCGTTGCAAGGGATGCAGGTGCAATTGTTTTTGAGCGATTTAATAAAGAAAAAATCGGCAAAGGCTATGCCCTTAACTTCCTTTTCAAGCGTGTTTTCGAAACCAGCGGTATGGACCACTACGACGGTTACTTCGTTTTTGATGCCGACAATCTTCTTGACAAGCGTTACATCCGCGAAATGAATAAAGCCTTAAACGCAGGCTGTAAGGCTGTTACAAGCTACCGTAACTCTAAAAACTACGAAACAAACTGGATTTCTGCAGGCTACGCGTTGTGGTTTTTAAGAGAAGCACGTTACCTTTCAAATGCACGTATGATTTTAGGCGGCAGCTGTGCGGTTTCGGGTACAGGCTTCCTTATAAGCAAGGAAATCATAAAACGCAACAACGGCTGGCACTACTATCTGCTTACAGAAGACATTGAGTTTTCAATCGATACAATCTTAAAAGGCGACAAAATCGGCTACTGCTCAACTGCTGTTTTTTATGACGAGCAACCCGAAAAATTCTCGGTTTCGTGGAATCAGCGAATCCGTTGGGTTAAGGGCTATATGCAGGTTTTCAAGCACTACGGCAAAAGAATTGTGCAGGGCATTTTCGGTACAAACGGATTTTCATGCTACGATATGGCAATGAACCTTATGCCTGCCTTCTACCTTTCAATGGCAAGCTGTATTATTAACGTAGCCTCGTTTATTATTTCGGTAATCGCGGCACAGGGTCAGATTTTAGGCGTACTTTTTTCTTTGGCTCAGCTAATTTCCACAACCTATTCGCTGATGTTCCTTATCGGTGCAATTACCACCATTACGGAATGGAAGAACATTAAATGCAAAAACTGGAAGAAAATCATTTATATGTTTACCTTCCCTCTGTTTATCTTCACCTTTATTCCCGTTACAATCTGGGCAATTACATTCGGCAAAGCCGACTGGAAGCCTATTAAACACGGCGTTCAGAAATCCATTAAAGACATGGATAAAAAACACTGATTATAAAAACACAAAAAGTGCAGACTTCACACTGAGTCTGCACTTATTTTTTTGCGATATAACTTAGCAAAGCTTAGTTGCGATATGATATAAAATCCAAATGATTTTGTATCGCAATTACATTGTAAACATTAATCTGCCGTAAGAGGGGTAAGGCCAATAGTCGTAGGATGTAAGCTGCTCCATTTCGTCAGCTACAGTTCTCAGCTTTTCCATAGCTACAAGCACACTATTACAGTAATGGTAAGCCTCGGTTAAAGCGTCAGCCTTTTTGCCTTCGATTTCTCTGACGCATACTTCAAGCTCGTCGGTAAAATCGGCAAACTCATCTAAAAGCACCGAAAGTCTTTCGATAACCTTCATCTCTGCCTTGGCGGCGATTGAAGCGTTAATCTGGCGTTTCCTTAAAACGTTTCGGCTTATGTCGCCGATAAAGTGAGAAACCGCAGGAAAGATATCCTTCTTAGCCATATCTATCATAGTAAGGGCTTCGATGTGAATTATCTTAGAGTAATTCTCAAGCTGAATGTCACGTCTTGCCTTAACTTCATTCTCGGTGAAAATCTTGTTTCGCTCAAAAAGCTCTACGTTCTTCTTGTCGCCGTAATGAGCCATTGCGTCGGGCATTGACTTAAGATTCATAAGACCTCTTCGCTCTGCCTCATCAATCCATTCCTCGGCGTAGTTATTGCCGTTGAAAATGATATCTTTATGCTCGCGATAAACTGTGCTTATAATATCTGTAATTGCCTTTTCTTTGTCATCAGCCTTCTCAAGAATATCCGAAAACTGTGAAAGCTGGTCGGCAACAATGGTGTTAATCATAATGTTGGGGCAAGCGATATTAAGAGACGAGCCTAAGCTTCTGAACTCAAACTTATTACCTGTAAAAGCAAAGGGAGAGGTACGGTTTCTGTCGGTGGTATCCTTCTTGAAATCGGGCAGAACGTCTACGCCCATACCCATTCTTACTCGGTGAATATTCTGGTATTCCTCGCCGCTTTCAATGGCGTGAAGTACACCCTCAAGGTCTTCGCCGATAAACACCGACATAATTGCAGGAGGTGCCTCGTGACCGCCCAAACGGTGGTCGTTGCTTGCGGTAGCAACGGAAATTCTCAGCAAGTCTTGATAAAGGTGAACACCCTTTATAGCCGCACAAAGGAAAAGCAAAAACTGCTTATTCTCGTAAGGCTTTTTGCCGGGCTTTAAAAGGTTTTCTCCTGTGTTAGTGGTAAGGGACCAGTTGTTGTGCTTACCCGAACCGCTTACACCCTCAAAAGGCTTTTCGTGGAGTAAGCATACAAACCCATGACGCTGAGCTACGTTTTTCATAACCTCCATAGTAAGCTGGTTATGGTCGGTAGCAAGATTTGTTGTTGTAAATACCGGAGCCAGCTCGTGCTGACAGGGAGCAACCTCGTTGTGCTCGGTTTTTGCGTAAATACCAAGACGCCAAAGCTCAAAGTCAAGCTCTTTCATAAAGGCAGCGACACGAGGCTTAATAGCACCGAAGTAATGGTCCTCAAGCTCCTGACCTTTAGGAGGACGTGCACCGAAAAGTGTACGGCCGGTATACATAAGGTCACGACGCTGTAGGTACATATCTCTGTCAATAAGGAAATATTCCTGCTCGGCACCTACAGTTGTAGATACGTGGGTAACGTCATCCCTGCCTAAAGCCTTAAGAAGTCTTAAAGCTTCAACGCTTATTCTCTCCATAGAACGCAAAAGAGGGGTTTTCTTGTCAAGCACCTCGCCTGTGTAAGAGCAGAAAACAGTAGGTATGTAAAGGGTATTGCCCATAATAAAAGCATAAGAAGTAGGGTCCCAAGCGGTGTATCCGCGTGCTTCGAAGGTTGCACGAATTCCGCCGTTGGGAAACGACGAAGCGTCGCTTTCGCCCTTAATAAGCTCGGAGCCTGAAAACTCCATAATAACCTTGCCTTCGCCGTCAATTGTCATAAAGGAATCATGCTTCTCAGCGGTGATACCTGTCATGGGCTGAAACCAATGAGTATAGTGGGTACAGCCTTTTTCTATTGCCCAATCCTTCATTCCGCTTGCTACGCCGTTGGCAACAGAACGGTCCAAGGGTTCGCCGTTTTGGATGGTACGCTCCAAAGAATTAAAAATATCCTCGGGCAGGTACTTACGCATGGCATCGTCGTTAAACACCATGCAGCCGAAAAGTTCAGGTATTTTTTGCATAAAACGGCCTCCTAAAAAATAAAATCCACCCTTAAATATAACATTTATATATCATTTGTCAATGCAAAAATGACACATTGTCAAATTTTTGTCATTCTGATTTACTAAGGTGGATTTTTTATAATTTATTATGTTAAAAATGTGGGTTAGCCACCCGCAGGGAAATTCGCCTTTGTACAGGTTTATATAAAGATAACCATCATCAACGGCGGTCATATACAAATTTTTATATTCGCACGTGCAGCGTGCCACCAACACGTTTGCGTTAGCAAACATATCGCACCGACGATGTCGGTATATCGCTTGCCGTCAGGCCAATATCGCGTCGCAAGCTTGCGGCATATAACTGTTAAATCTTAATTTAACAATACTCTGACTTCCTTATCAATCACCATACTGTCCTTTGTAACAACAGAGTCCATTGCTATTATTTTTACACCCTGATTATATGCATTTGAAAGAGCCGCGGCAAAATCAGGGTGCATTTCTTTATGCGGGCTAAAACAGCAAATTTCTTTCATCTGAATTACGAAAAGTATGTAAGCCTCAAATCCTGCTTCTTTTGCCTTGATAAGTTCGTTTATATGCTTTACGCCTCGCTCTGTAGGTGCATCAGGGAAAAGTGCCAATCCGTCAAATTCAAGTGTTACTCCCTTAACCTCTACAAAAGCTTTTCTGTCTGAGTCTTCGACGTACAAGTCGAATCGGGAATCTCCAAAGGTTACCTCTCGACGGATTTTTGCATTTTTCGAAAAAAGAGGATTTGCCCCCTTAAGCCACTCGTAAGCTACTATATTGGGAATTTGCGAATCCATATTTACAAGCAGATTCTCTTTTCCCTCACGGACCTTTTCCACCGCCACTAAATCGTAAGCGGTTTTGCGGTTAGGGTTAGAAGATTTTTCGAGATAAACTGTCACATTTTCTCTTAAAAGCTCGCGGCATCTGCCTGTGTTTTTCACGTGGACTGTTTCTTCAACTCCGTCTACAAGCACCTTGGCAATAAAGCGGTTAGGGCGGCTTTTGAAAATACCTTTTACTATATTTTTATATTTCATAAAATTTCATACTCGCCGTCTGCCTTAATATTTAAAGCAGAGGAGAAAAATTCACAAAGAAGCCTTGCCATATACTCGGTATCCTTACTTCCCGCAGTTTCAAAGGATGAATGCATAGCAAGCTGAGGCAAGCCTATATCGGCACAAATAACAGACAGCTGAGTATTGGAAATATTGCCCAAGGTAGAGCCGCCGGGAATATCTGCCCGATTAAAATAGCACTGATAATTCACCTTTGCCTTTTCGCAAAGCTTTTTGGTAAGTGCCGCAGAAAGGCCGTCGGTACAGTAGGTCTGGTTAGCGTTAAACTTTATTACCACACCGCCGTTTAAGGTGCACTGATGATTCACATCCGTAAGCTCGGGATGATTAGGATGCACGCCGTGGGCATTGTCGCAGGAAAGCGCCATACTGTTTGCCAACCTATTGCTAAAGTCAACCTCGGTTAAACCTAAAGTAAAGCAAAGCTTTTTAAGCACACTGCTCATAAACGTTGAGTCCGCACCCTGTTTGGTGCGGCTTCCTACCTCTTCGTTATCAAAAACCGCAAGTACAGGAATACTTTCTGACGCCTTTGCTTTTTCAAATGCCTTTAAGGATGCAAAAACGCACTGTAAATCATCAAGTCGGGGCGAAGACACAAAGTCGCTCCATTCATAGCCTTTTTCAAAGTTATAAAGGAACAAATCAGTTGAAATCACATCTTCCTCGCCTACACCTGCAAGCTCTGCAACTCTTTCGCCAAGAGATTTCTGCCCGCTTTCTGTAAGACTGAAAAGAGGCACCATATCCACCGCCGCATTATAAGCTACGCCTTCATTTATCTTACGGTTCAGGTGGATTGCAACGTTGGGAATAATCGCCGAAGGCTCTTTAAAGTCCACAAGCTTTGTGCTTACGCCTGCATCGTTTTTAATCAAAGCTCTGCCTGCAATGCTAAGAGGTCGGTCAAGCCAAGTAGAGTCTATCATACCGCCGTATTTCTCTGTGCTGAGTTTTACATAGTATTTATCCTTAAGCTCAGGATTTTCTTTAATCTTTATAGCAGGACTATCAGCGTGAGAAGCGGCAATCATAAAACCTTTAAAATCCCCCTCGGGCACCTTAAAGGCAATTACCGACGAACCGTTGCGTGTAACAAAATAACTCTTGCCTATTTCGATATTCCAAGGCTTTCCCTCGTAAAGTTCGGTGAAGCCTTCACCCTTAAGCTCTTCTTTTATATTCGCCACAGCATGGTAGGCTGTTGGAGAATTTTCTATAAATTTAAGTAAATTCTTATTCATAACATCACCTTAAAAACAGTATAAAACAAATATATCACAACTGAAAAACTTTTTCAACTCATGCCCCGACAACTTGCCAGAAAACAAACTTTAAAATTTGTAATTACTCACAATTGAAAACCCGAGTTTATCCTGTTAGAATTTAGTTGAGAAATATAGGAGGTATGAAAAATGAAGAAGCTTATAGCCACACTTTCCGCAATGATTTTAGTGCTTTTAGCAACAGGGTGTGATAGTGTTGACACCAAGCCTACCAAGCCAATAACTCAACCACATTCAACAGTTGCAGAGACTACACAAACTACAACTGAGTTTAAAACCCTTGAACATCTGGAACTTAAATCCAATGAGATACCCTATAACAATCGCTGGGTCTATGATGACTTGGAAAAGGTTGGACTTGAACGCACCAACACACAAATAAGAGAATCAGGCTTTATTACAGAGCAAAGTAAATACCAAAAGGATATACGAAATGTCATCTTGCTTCGTGACTTTGAAAGGTACGGACACGGCATATGCCGCGACCTTTTCTTAGCGGTAGAAGCTGACACAAAAGTAATTTTCAAAGACCTTAAATATAATACACTTACAGGTGCCTATTCCGAAAAGTTGTATATTAATGACATCGATTCAGATGGTATTGATGAAATAATTATTCATCAATGTGTGGGTATGACAGGCGGAGCAGGTCAGTATTTAGCAAGAGTTTTTAAAATAGAAAACGATGAAATCAAAGAAATTTTCTGTTCCTTCGGCAACAATGAATCAGGAAATCATTTTGACACAGGTTTTTCGGGCTATCCCGAGGATAACAATACCTTCATCATTACTAACGACATCACAGGCTATCGAGCTGAGTATAAAGACAGTCCCGACAGACTCGACAGATATGACGAAGACGGCAAGGCGTTACCACACTTAGATATTATGGTAGACCATTTTAACGTATTTTTGCCCAAAGACATCGACTCTGACGGCACCTGCGAAATATACTGTGAGCAATACACATCTGACCAGGGACATGCTGACTACATTGGCGAAGCCATAAGCATTCTGAAATACAATAACGAAAAACAGGATTTTGAAGTTATAGATGCTTGGTTTGAGCCTGTTGATACATTAAAATAATATTGGAGAAAACTATGACCATCTTCCCTACCCACAAAACCGAGCTCAAAACCGCTTTATCTAAACAAGAGGTGCTCGAAAGGCTTGAGCATAACAATATTTACACTATAGGCTTTTACTACGAATTGCAAGAAAACGGCAAAGCATATACTCTTAATCCTGTACGAAAAGAAAGTGGCCGCAATATATTTGCACCTGTCGTAAATGTAAAGATTACCGAAAAATCACCTCACACTATTGTAAATTTAAGGTTTTCATCTTTAAAATCAACTACCATAGGTGTACTTATTATTTCGGTTCTTATATTCTTTGCATTTGCAGGCTTGGCAATATCCGATATTATTAACACCGGTTTCTCAATAAGCAGTTTGATCTATTTTTTCATCGGATTACTGTTTTATGTCTTTTTCATGTTGATGTTTTCCTTTGAAGTGCTAAGTATCAGAAAACAGATTGAAGAGCATGTAGATGCCGAGAGCAATGAAATATCCGAAGAGGAAATGACTAAGCTTCAGAAATGGTACGAAAAAGAAAGAGAACCATTTAAATTCAGAAACAAATAATAGAACTATTTAACGAGAGGTTTAGTACCTCTCGTTTTTATCTTTACCCGCCGTTAATGAAAGTTTACCTCCCTATATATCTGTCCAAAGGCGAATCGCCCTCCGTGGCTAACGGACAAACTTTACTAAAATTTTACAAAAACCTGCTTTTAGATTTTACGAAAAATTCATAAAGTTATATTCGTACGAAAAAATCAAATAATAAAAGCAGGATGTGAATTTATGGATTTGTTTGACGTATTAACCCTAATTGGCGGTTTGTGTCTCTTCCTATTTGGTATGAACATAATGGGCGACTCGCTTGAAAAATCCGCAGGCGGCAGCCTTAAAAAGCTTTTAGGCAAGCTTACAGGCAGCCGAAGTGCCGGCTTTTTAACCGGTATGGGTGTAACCGCTGTTATCCAGTCGTCTTCTGCCACAACAGTTATGGTGGTAGGCTTTGTAAACTCAGGCATTATGACCCTAAAGCAGGCGATTAACGTAATTATGGGTGCCAACGTAGGTACTACGATTACTTCATGGATTTTGTCGCTCTCAGGTATTGAGGGCAACGCCTGGTACATCAAAATTTTAAAACCCACCTCTTTTACTCCCATACTGGCACTTATCGGTATTGTGCTTTTTATGATGTCAAAGAAAAACAAGCACAAGGACATCGGTATGATACTTTTAGGCTTTGCTACACTTATGTTCGGTATGGACACTATGTCGGGTGCCGTTTCAGGTCTTAAGTCTGTTCCTGAATTCCAGAACATGATGATTATGTTTAACGACAGCCCCATTGCACCCTTACTCGGTGTACTGATTGGTGCTCTCCTTACAGCTATTATTCAGTCCTCTTCTGCTTCTGTTGGTATTTTACAGGCACTTTCTTCAACCGGTGCAGTATCAATTGGTGCATCAATTCCTATTATCATGGGTCAGAACATCGGCACATGTGTAACTGCTCTTATCTCTTCTGTCGGCACTAACCGAAACGCAAGACGCGCCTCAATAGTTCACCTTTTCTTTAACATTATCGGCACAGTTATTTTGCTTACAGTATTCTGGGTTGGCTCTTTCATCTTTAACGTTGCACTTTTAAACAGCCCTGCCGACGAACTGTCAATCGCTATTTGCCACACAGCATTTAACGTAATCTGCACAGCAATTATGCTTCCTATGGCAGGTTTACTCGAAAAAATCTCTTACGCCATTGTACGCGAGCCTAAGGGTATAGAAGGCAAGGACAAAAAGGTTACCCTTGACGAGCGTTTAATGGAAACACCTGCAATTGCTATTAATCAGTGCCAGGTTGTTGCTTCGCAGATGGCTGAGGTTTCTATGAATGCACTTAAATCGTCCCTTACACTTCTTGATAAATTCGACGACGAGGTTGCCGAGCAGGTAAGAACAGACGAAACCGCCGCCGACCACTATGAGGATATTTTAGGCTCGTACCTTGTAAAGCTTTCTACTCATCCCCTTTCTGATGCCGACTCAAACGAAGCCAACAAGCTTCTGTTTGTCATCGGCGACTTAGAAAGAATTTCTGACCACGCAGTTAATATTCTTCGTTCTGCTGACGAAATCAAGACAAAAGATATTAAGCTTACACCTGCGGCTAAAACAGAAATCAAGGCAATTACAGGTGCCGTAAGCGAAATTATCGACCTTACTCTTGATGCCTTCGCAAATACTAATCTGGATGCCGCCGCAAACATTGAGCCTTTGGAAGAGGTTATCGACACTCTTAAGGTGCAACTCAGAGCAAACCACATTGTGCGTATGCAGAAAGGCGAATGTACAATCGAGGCAGGCTTCGTGTGGGCAGATATTATTACAAACTTAGAGAGAGTATCTGACCATTGCTCTAACATTGCAGGCTGTATTATCGAAATGAGCCACGACAGAATGGACATTCACGAATACTACCACCGCACAAAACACGGCAACCCGCAGTTTGATGCAAAGCATCATGAATACGCCACAAAATACGCAATCTAAATGCACAAATCCGTCCGAGAAAAATCGGGCGGATTTTTATTAACAACAAAACATTGAAAACAGCTTTGTTATATGTTAAAATATTTATATTATATTGATAAGGATGTTTTTCATGGGTAAATTAGTCAGCGTTATTATGGGCATTTACAATTGCGAAGAGTATTTGGAAGAAGCCCTTAACTGTATAGTAAATCAAACATATCCCGACTGGGAAGTTATTATGTGCGATGACGGCTCTAAGGACAACACCGTAGCAGTCGCACAGAAATTTGTAGATAAATACCCCAATAAGTTTCGTCTGCTTAAAAATGAGCAGAATATGGGACTTAACTTTACACTTAACAAATGCCTTTATGAAGCTAAGGGTGACTACATTGCCCGTATGGACGGTGACGACCTTTGCTCGCCTGAGCGTTTTCAGAAAGAAATCGAGGTGCTGGAGACTAATCCCGATATCGCAATTGTCAGCAGTAATATGGACTTTTTTGACGAAAACGGCGTTTGGGGACAAACCCACGCTAAGCCTTACCCTGTAAACAAAAACTTTATCAAGGCAACTCCTATCTGCCATGCTCCCTGTATGGTAAGAAAAGAGGCGTACCTTGCCGTCGAAGGATATACAGTTGACAAAAAACTTTTAAGAGTTGAAGACTATCACCTTTGGGTTAAAATGTACTCTAAAGGCTACAAAGCATATAACATTCAGGAATGCTTATATCAGATGCGTGACGACCGCAATGCACAGACACGCAGAAAATTCAAGTACAGAGTAAACGAAGCTTATGCACACTATATTGCGACAAAGCTTTTAAACCTTCCCTTTTACACGTACATAACCAATCTTGTGCCTGTAATTAAAGGCTTAATTCCAGGTTTCGTATATAAAGCACTACACCGTAAAACTTACAACTGATTATAAAGCTAAAAACAGAGCTTAACTAAAAAGTTAAGCTCTGTTTTCTTATATATTCTTAAAACTTTCTCCAGACCATTTTGTTAACTACGCCGGTGTAGCTTTGAATAAGCTTAACCACCTTGGTAGAAACATTTTCCTCAATATAATCGGGCACAGGAATACCGAAGTCGCCCTCTTTGTTCATTTCTACCGCTGTCTCAACTGCCTGTAAAAGACTCTGTTCATCAATACCGGCTAAAACAAAGCAAGCCTTGTCCAATGCTTCGGGACGCTCGGTAGAGGTACGAATGCAAACCGCAGGGAATGCGTTACCCCTTGAGGTGAAGAAACTGCTTTCCTCGGGCAAAGTACCGCTGTCCGAAATAACTGCAAATGCATTCATCTGCAAGCAGTTGTAATCGTGAAAACCTAAAGGCTGGTGACTGATAACACGTTCGTTAAGCTTAAAGCCTGTTGTCTCCAGCTTCTTTTTACTTCTGGGGTGGCAGGAGTAAAGAATGGGCATATCGTATTTTTCTGCAATTTTATTAATCGCAGTAAACAGAGAGGTAAAGTTTTTGTCGGTGTCGATATTTTCTTCTCTATGAGCAGAAAGCAAAATATACTTGCCTTTTTCAAGGTTAAGCCTGCTTAAGATATCGCTTCTGAGTATATCGTCATAGTTAGCATTAAGCACCTCTGCCATAGGTGAGCCTGTAACATACACACGCTCCTTGGGCAAACCGCACTCGTGCAGATACTTTCGGGCATGCTCGCTGTAGGCAAGATTAACATCGGAAATAATATCCACAATCCTGCGGTTGGTTTCCTCCGGCAAGCACTCATCTTTACAACGGTTTCCTGCCTCCATATGAAAAATCGGAATATGAAGCCTTTTTGCCGAAATTGCAGAAAGGCAAGAGTTTGTATCGCCTAAAATAAGCAGAGCATCAGGCTTAATATCTACCATAAGCTTGTAAGAAGCCGAGATAATATTACCAACTGTCTCGCCTAAGTCCTCGCCTACTGCATCCATATAAACCTCAGGCTCATTCAGCTTTAAATCCTTAAAAAAAACGCCGTTAAGGTTATAGTCATAATTCTGGCCTGTGTGTGCAAGAATACAGTCGAAATATCTTCTGCACTTTTTAATCACCTCGGAGAGACGTATAATCTCAGGGCGAGTACCTACGATAATAAGTAGCTTAAGCTTGCCGTTATCTTCAAAATTAATATTAGAAAAATCTCTGTTCATAATAAAACCTCTTTTATACAGGCTCGAAAAATGTGTCGGGGTGATTTGGATCAAAGCTTTCATTCGCCCACATAACGGTAACTAAATTTTCACTTTCGCTTAAATTTATAATATTGTGGGTGTAGCCGGGAAGCATATGCACCGCCTCGATTTTTTCACCACTGACGTAAAAATTAAGAACCTCGTCAGTACCAATTTTTCGCATCTGAATAAGACCTTTGCCCGACACAACAATGAAAAATTCCCATTTGCTGTGGTGCCAGTGCTGACCCTTTGTTATGCCCGGCTTCGAAATATTAACAGAAAACTGACCGCATTTTTCGGTTTTTATAAGCTCGGTAAAGCTTCCGCGGTCGTCAATGTTCATCTTAAGTGGGAAAGATATCTTCTCTTTCGGCAAATAAGAAAGATAGGTAGAATAAAGCTTCTTAACAAAGCTGCCCTCAGGAATTTCCGGCATAAAAAGCCTTTGCGGTTGTGCCTTGAAGCTATAAAGCAAGTCTACAATTTCACCTAAGGTCACTTTATGAGTAACAGGCACTGCACAAAAACTTCCGCTGTCAGAGAGTACTGTGTCAACACCTGAAAACTCACATCTATGCTCGTTACCTTCTAATGCATCAAGCATCTCGGTAATAATGTCGTCAATATATACGAGCTCTAAAAGGATGCTTCTGTCATTAACTTGTATTGGCAAATCATTTGCAATATTGTTACAGAAGGTTGCAACTGCACTGTTGTAGTTAGGTCTGCACCACTTGCCAAAAACATTGGGAAAGCGGTACACCAAAACCTTACTGCCGACTTCTGTGCCATAATTAAAGAACAAATCCTCGCCTGCTTTTTTGCTTTTGCCATAATCAGAGCCTGCATACCTACCCAAAAGAGTAGCCTGAATTGAGCTTGAAAGCATCACAGGGCAGGTGTTTTTGTGCTTTTTAAGTGTATCAAGAAGCTCTTCGGCAAAACCGAAGTTGCCCTCATAAAATTCTTCGTTATTTTGTGGACGGTTTACACCTGCAAGGTTAAAAACGAAGTCGGCTTTTTCACAGAAATCATCAAGCTCTTCTATGGCAGAGTCTATATCGTAAAGAAAGATTTCGTCAATTTTAAGCTCAGGTCTGGTTCTGTCCTTTCCATCCCTGATGTTTTTCAGTGCCTCGGCTAAGTTTTTGCCCACAAAGCCCTTGGCACCGGTTATGAGTATGTTCATAAAGCTCAACCTTTCATAGCTTCAAGCTCACCGCGGATATACTCAAGCTCAAGAAGCTTTTCCTTTACACCTTCTACATCAAGAAGCTCTGTGTTGTTAGAGTTGAACTCAGAAAGGTTAACCCTCTCCTGATTGCCCGATGTAAAGAATTTATCATAGTTAAGGTCTCGCTTGTCGCAGGGAACGCGGTAAAAATTGCCCATATCCTCGGCGTTAACGCACTCCTCGTTTGTAAGAAGAGTTTCATACATTTTTTCGCCATGGCGGATGCCGATATTCTTAATCTCGGTATCAGGACCGAAAAGCTCGGTTACAGCCTTGGCAAGAACCTCAATCGTACAGGCAGGAGCCTTCTGGACAAGAATATCGCCGGACTGACCATTTTCAAAGGCAAAAAGCACCAAGTCAACAGCTTCCTCCAAAGACATAATAAATCTTGTCATATTTGACTCGGTGATGGTGATAGGCTTATTTGCCTTAATCTGCTCAATCCACAGAGGAATTACAGAGCCTCGTGAGCACATAACGTTGCCGTAGCGGGTACAGCATATTGTAGTTTTTTCGGGAGAAACAGTTCTGGACTTTGCCACAACAACCTTTTCCATCATTGCCTTTGACGTACCCATGGCATTTACAGGGTATGCCGCCTTGTCAGTAGAAAGACAGATAACCTTGCTGACTCCGCATTCAATAGCGGCAGTAAGCACATTATCGGTACCCAAAACATTGGTCTTTACCGCCTCAACAGGGAAAAACTCGCAGGAAGGCACCTGTTTTAAAGCCGCCGCGTGAAAAATATAATCTACACCGTACATGGCATTTTTTACAGATGCAATATCCCTTACGTCTCCTATGAAAAACTTAATCTTGTCTGCCTTATCGGGCATCTTCGCCTGAAATTCATGACGCATATCATCCTGCTTTTTTTCGTCTCTGGAAAAAACGCGGATTTCCTTGATATCAGTGTCCAAAAAGCGGTTAAGAACCGCATTACCAAAAGACCCTGTTCCGCCTGTAATAAGCAAAACCTTATTTGAAAACGCTGACACTTTTATCTTCCTCTTTTCTGAAATATTTCTGAAGCCACAAGGGCTGGATTATACAATAAATTAAAATGCAGATAATGTTTGCAATTATAACGCCTATCCACGAACTTGTAAGGGCAACCGCACCCCAAGCAAGCAAGGGCTTTATAAGTGCACCCGAAACAAAGCAAATAAGCTGAACCTTAAGCTTTCCAAGTCCATTGGCAATATTTGAAAATACGCTGCTAATAATAAGTGCACTGCCTAAAGCCGCAAACACAAGTCCGTACGTAGAGTTAACAGGGATTGCCTCGTCCCCTAACCACAGATTAACCGCAAACTGCAAAAATGGCACAAGCAGAAACTCGCACGCACAAACCGTCGCACCGATTAGCAAAAGCTTTTTATATAAAGACTTTACCCAAGTAATGTTTCGCTCGGCAGTAGCTTTTGTAACAGCCGACCAGATAGGAGTCAGCATAAGAGCGAAAACAGTACTTCCCAAGGCAAAGAGCCTGTGATAAATCTGATAATCAACCACATCTTCGTTGCTGCTTAAAAATGATATGAGATATTCGTTGGTGTTCATTATAACCATATAGGCAAGCTGAGTAACCAGAAACATACCGCCTAATGACAGCACAGCCTTTGTATGAGACTTGCTAAAACACCTTATTGAAGGTAAAACCTTACGCAAAGTTTTGCCCGAAAATATAACAACACTTGCTATTACAAAAGGCAATATAGAGGTTACCGAATGAACTATCGCCATGATTATCATGTTTTTGTCGTTATCTGCACTTGGAATAATCAGCACAGCCGCCAAGGTAGCGGCTGTTGCACAAAGGTGCAGAAAATTATTCAAAGACGATTTCTGAATAGCATATAAAACAGATGTAATAAGTTTAAAGAACATCTGCAGAATAATTCCGATAAAAACAATTCTTACCGACCAAAGCATAGCTTTTGGCGAAACTATATCAGCACTTATACTGAACACAGCATTCCAGTTAATAAACCCGAATGCAACAAATAAAGTCACCGACAAAAGCAAACATATAGCACCAACCGATACATATGCTGAAGATAAATACTTCTTTGCCTCAGAATAATCTTTCTTTGCCAAAGCCTCTGTCAGATGATTTCTAAGGCCGTTACCGATACCCAAATCGAAATTAAGAATCCAATTAAGCACCGACACAACCGTAAACCAAAGCCCAAGTGCAGTTTCGTCACCGAAAAACCGCATATAGGCGGGCATCGTAAACAACGATATCACCAAAGCCAGACCCTTGACCGCCATCGCACCTATAATGTTTACTATTACTATTCTGTTGTTTTCCGAAGTTCCTCTAAACTTTCCCACAAGTTTTTTAATCATTTATTCAAGACCTTCAATAAGTAAACCTAACTCACATACAAATTTTTCGTTCAGCATATTAATAGTTTTTCTGCCGTCATAACCGTCGGCAAAATCAATACTGCTGATTGTACTTGCCACCGACTCGGGAGAAGAGTCATCATAATAATACATATCTTCGCCTATATCGGACTGCTCTATAACAGGAATACGCACGCTTACCACCCTCAAGCCGTTTGCCATATACACCAGCACCTTCGAAGGGAAAGATGTATTATTAAATGCCCCGTCAATCGATTGTGTGCTCAGCCCTATGTGACAGTTCTGCAAAAACGAGATGTACTCTTTACCTGTAAGACAACCCTCATAGGTAAGCTTGCAAGTGCTTGTCTGTGATATTCTGTTTATCTGTGCAAGAAGCCGGCGGGTATCATTTTCGTTTCCAAAACCCAGAATATGTACGTGATAATTCTCACCTAAAAACTCAGCCGCATTTACAGCTGTCATAGCACCGCCTTTTCTGGGGTCAAATGTACCTGCGTAAACAATATGAACTTTGCCGTCATCACAACTTTTGCTAATTTCATCTTCAACCCTATAGGCACCATGCGACACCGCGACAGGCTTGCCCTCTGAGTTAATAAGCTTATCAAGCATTCTGTTGCAAAATACATAAGCATCTGCACACTTAAAAAACTCCAGCTCTCGGGCAGAGGTTTTTTCACATCCAGTTACATCTCCGTAGATTTCTTCAACCTCCAGAATAAGCTTGAAATTTTTAATTTTCTTCAGAAACTTTACGTAACCGATGAGTCCCAACGAGTGGTAAACCCAAAGCACGTCACCCTTATGCACAAAAAACAAAAGATGAAAAATCAAATTAATCGCAAAACAAATTCTTCCGATAATATTTTTTAATCTGTTGCCTCTGCCCAGAGAGCTTAAGGTTCTGAGTGTAAGCTTGTCGCTGAGCTTGCGGGTGGTGCCTTTTGCCCTGCGCTTGCCGACCGCATAACTTGCCGACAACACGTCCACCTCATATCCCAGCTGCTGAAAGCAATCAAAAATATACGAGGATTTAGTAAACGCCGCCAAACAGTTCATTCTGTTGTCAGTGCTGTCCTGAGCATCAAAATACGCCAGACATTTAATTTTTTTACCGTCTCTCATACATTCACCTTAAATATCATCTGCACTGCATACTTAATCTTTGCTCCATGAATAGCATTTAGAACGCAAAACTTGATTATCTGAATACTATTTCCTGCAAATTATCCTACCAATTTTTCTCAAGCCTCTGTAAAAAAGGTTTTTGTGCCACTTTCCATTAGCGATTGTTTTAGGCTCGGATGCTGTCAAAGCTTTTACTAACTCTTCAAAATTCTCTGAATTGAACCTTTCAAAAAATTCTGCTCTCCTCGCATGGGGCTTTGCAGGTTGATAATAAGCAGGATTTTTCGATAGTGCCGCCTCTGTCTCCACAGAAGCAACTCTAAGCTTGTCTGAAATAGCCGAAAAGACACTCCTTCCCTTTTCGCTCTGCAACAAAACCAAAGATGTTCCTTTAGTATATGCAAACTCAGGGCACACCGATTCACAACCCCAAAAATCGCCAATAGTTATGTCACTGCCTCTGTTTTGTCCTTTAAACTTGCAACTATAGCAGGATTCTCTTGTACTCAGGCCCTCAATAAAAGCTTTCATATATAGGTTACTATCCATTGTTCTTAATACCTCTTCACCGTTAGATAGTGCAATGCAAAGACAATATCTACGCCAACTATCACGTTTATCTCTGAAATTAACACTAACAACCTTAGCTTTATGATTTCTCTCAATCTGAGCTAAATACTCTTCCCAAACCTTTGGTGAAGGTACACTGTGGCATATTATATCTACACAAATCAAGTCTTTATATGGCTTTCCTAAATATTGTTTTAACGCCGCAATTTGACAAGGGGTTCCCGAAAACAGAACCTTTAAACCTGCTTTTAAATCTGCCTTTGCCTTTATGTAAGCGGTACCCATATTACTTTGCAGATACTTTGAACCCTGAAACAAATAAACATCCTTAAACCTATCAACTCTAATATGCTCAACGCAAAAATCTTTATTATATGCAGCACCATAAACTACTCCGCCTTGACTAATTATAAATGTAGCCAAAGCTGTAAAAACGCCACCTGAAGAACTCTTATTAACAATATCAAGTTCTCTGTTGTAAGAAGCTACCACTACAGGAGTCTCAAAAACACCTACGGGTTTAAATCCAATAACAGGACACGCTGCATTACATAAACCACAGTCTACACACAAAGAGATGTTAACTGTCGGATACATAAATCCTTCGTCATCGGCAGACAGTGCTATGCAATTTTTGGGGCATACATTTGCACAAGCACCACAGCCAATGCAATTGTTTTTATCACAAAGCTTTGTCATTATGCAGCATCCTATCCTCGCTTTAACTTTAATTTCGATAATATTTTAAATATTGGTTTTTTAATTATATCTCTTTCATATTTATTCATCATAAAGATATATGCAAGTATGAAATAAACAACACTGTATATTATAGCAAAAGCGAAAAACATAATCCAATTATTAACCTGAATCCAGTTCAAAGCAAACCAAGCACATATACCCATTATTATCATAACCGGACTCATCGTCAGTATATTTTTCCAAAACAAAGGAATATCAATTTTAATCTTTTTATAATAATACCAATTCATTATCAATATGTTGCCAATTACATACGATAGACATGTAGCTATAGACGCACCTATTATTCCCAAAAGCTCAACCCACCAAAAGGTCAACGCTACATTTAATACCGCAATACATGCATAAACTATAGACCTGAACTTATGCTTGTTTAGTGCAAACAATATATTCAAACCTGTATTTTGAATTAATGGTACTGTAACAGGAATCATTGTAAGTAACGCTACCGCGTATGCTTCTTCATATCCGTCACCCGCCCATAGGGCTATAAACTGTCTCCCGAAAGCAACAAACGCTGATACAATAAATGATATTAATACGAATTGTATACGACCAACTTTAATAAACAACTCTGTAAAATCCTTATTAGAGGATTTGTTTACACTCATACTTGTGATTCGTGGCATCAAAACGCCGCTGATAGCAGTCGATATACTAGTAACATATCCATTAAAACATGAACCTATGTTATATACTGCCGTAGCTTTAGATCCTATCGCCCATCCAATTATCAGTTTATCAGTAGACCAATACAGCATATCTACAATCTGACCTAAAAACACAAATAATGAAAATCCTACTATCTCTCGTAGAATTCCATCTCCTGATTTTGAAAAACGAGGTCGTAGCTTTAGCTTTTTTGCAACATAAACTACATAAATAATATAAGTAATTATATTTAAAATAACCGTTGATAAAACCAAACCCACAGAGCCATAACCGCTAAACAGCAATAACAAATTCAAAATCGGAGCTGCAATAGTCGTCATCATAGCGATTGTTTTACTGAATACAAATTTCTCATGTGCAGTAATCATTGCACTAAAAGGGCTCAATGGTAAAAACAGCGCTGTGTTTAACGTCATCAACAAAACTAAAACCCTAAGTGTTTCCAGTTCACTGGCTGTTAACGATCTGCTATAAAACTCCAGATTAAAAGATAAGAAAGTTCCTGCCGCCAAGATAGCAACGCTTATAATACTGTAAATTTTAATAAACAGTCCTAATATTTTTTCTTCGCCCTCTTTGTCGCCGCTTGCACGATATTTGGAAATATATCGAACAATAGCTCCGCCGATACCAAAATTCAGTAGGTTAATATACCCCATAAACGAATGAGCAATGCCGTACAGTCCATACTCGGCTTGTCCAAGCATACGCAACATTATTGGTGTATAAACGAAAGGTATTAAATTACTAATTAACAGGCTTATTAAAGATAATGCAGCACCTGCTTTTACTTGATTATGTTTCATAACAAATAACTCTCTATAGTAAATTTATATCAACTTTTGCCTTTTCTATATACTCAGGCATTATTTCATTTAAATGTTTATGAATACTCTCTCTTTGCACATAAAGCTTTATAAAAGCATCTAACACATCTGTATCACTTTTAAGATTCTGCACAGGTAAAACATAATTTTCCTCTGTGCCGAACAAGTCCCTTGCTATACCTTTAGCTTTTACGGAATATCCCAATACCAATGTAGGAACGCCTGTAGAATATGCCGCTATAGTAGCATGTGTACGAGCACCCACAAAAAAAGAACATTGTGAGATTAAAAACTTTTGTTCACAACAACCATTATCTGGAACCAAAACCACTCTACCGGTATCTTTAAATTCATTATACAACTTTATTAAAGGTTTTCTGTCGTCGCCATCATCCCATATAACGTGAGGAATCAATGCAATCTGCTCATCTGTCTTATCTATAATATACGAAATAAGCTTCTTATAGTTATCATAGGCTATTCCTGAAGATGATTCCAATTCTATAGTCATAGGGCTCAAATTAATTCCAACTGTTTTGCCTGCAACGAAGCCCTCAGGTAAAGAAATACTACGAGGCTTTAAACAAAAAGCAGGGTCAGAAACGAGTTTTGTGTTAGGATTGACTTTTATTAATGCATCATATGAAATCGTTTCCCGTGCAGTAATCAAATCAAATCTTGCCAAATCAGCCGCAACATCGTCACGCTTTGTAACTTCCGGCTCTACAGAACAACCCCACAATACAGTTTGTGCACCACGCTTTTTTATCATATCGTGCATCATTATGTACTTCTTTACGTTACTGTAACAATAATTATCTCCACCGATAGAAAGAGCAACATCACCTTTATTTATATTTGAAAAAGCTTCTTTATACCAAAGGCTATCCATTGCTACATAAGACTTTTTCAATTTAAGCGATAAGTATGCTTTAATAAAATCTATGCTTTTTTTATTTAAAGCGGTGCTGCGGTCCTTGATAATAGAGCAAACACGGTCCACGTTATAAAAGCAATCTTCCTCTGGTTTTGAAGAAATTAACGTTAAATCATTTCCATTTAGTATATCTGCTGTAGATCTCACAATTGCTTCACAACCATGATTTCCACTACCACCGTGTGCGTACATAATAATTTTTCGCATAACATCACCTTGTATATTAAATTCAAATATTTTCTAATACCGTACTATATAACTATTATTTGTGGTGTAATCCCTTAAATCACCTTAATTGGAAAAGCATGGTTTATTCAAAATATTCTTCATCAATCAATTCACTGTTAAGTAAAACCGTACTAACCGAAGCCTTGGTTTTTCTTTTCGAAAAAAAGAGAAAACGAATTATACTTAGGCTTTCTTTAAAAGAATACTCACACAGCAATGCTTTAAAGCAATTTTTTCTCAAATAGCATATACAATCTCTAACCTCTTCCGAAGTAAGATATCCGTTTCGTATATTTATAATACATGTGTCAATTAACTTCTTCTGAAAAACACTTAATAGAGACTTGAAGCTTTTTTTTGCAAATTCTAATTTTTCTTTGTGCAAGTTACTTGCCTCTAAAGCCCTTTTTCTTTGGCGGGATTCTTCATTCATAACACTGCTTTTTCTTTGGCGATAATAATATAAAACATCCTCTATCCATACAATTTTTTTTGCTTTTGCAAAAACTTGATATGTAAAGAATCCGTCATCAATAGAATTCCCTTCAGGAAATTCTATACCGTCAATCAACTCTCTTTTGAACAGCTTATTGCAAACAATATAATACTTCCAGTGAACTGCTGTTAACTTTAAGATTTCAGTATTTGAATATATGCTTTTGTTATCTTTGGCTTCCACAGCATCAATTCTGTTTTTGAAAACATTACAAAAATTGCATGAAGCTATATCGCAATCATTTTTGATAATTGCATCATAAAGCTTTTGATACATATCCTTCGAGACATAATCATCGCTATCTACAAAGCCGATATATTCACCCCTAGCCATACGTAATGCTGTATTTCGTGCGGCTCCGGCACCTTTGTTTTTCTGACTAATAACGATTACTCTTTCGTCAGAATCAGCAAACTGCTTACAAATCTCTCCGCTATTATCAGTTGAACCGTCATCCACACAAATAATTTCGATATTTTTATACGTTTGCTGAACTAAAGATTGCAAACATTCTTCCAGATATTTCTCTATATTGTATATTGGAACAATTATGCTTATCAAGCCGTTTTCAGTCAAAAAAATTACCTCCTTATAAATTTTTATGCAATGCTTTGCTAATTCGTTTTCTAAGGACAAAATAAACTTTCAACAAACCAATTCTTTTTTTGCAAAATTGTTTAATCTCCCATGATACTTTGCTTTTTCTGTTTGCCAAAACATTTACCAAATCATCTATTTCATAACACTGCATAAATTTTTTGTAGAAATCGTCTTTATTAACTTCGTATAAACTGACATAAATTAAACCGCAAATTCTTTGAATAATGGCATTTCTATTGCTTTCTTCCAATTCGCATTTTTCGGATGCCAAACGCAACATCTTGAGACAATTTTTAATGTACATCTCATAAGGATGCTGTCTTTTGCCTGGACTATATTGATAATAGTAACCTGTAAAGTCGATAAAATAGAAATTACTGCACTTGCTATAAACCGATAAAGCAAAATCCAAATCTTCCTGAGCATACATAGAAACATCAAAGTTAATGTTGTCCTTCTTTATAATTTCAGTTCGATACATTTTGTTAGGAACATAACCAAAAATCCCTTCAGTTTCTGCACAAATAATATTCCATACATCCAATCCGAAGGTACCTAAAACAGGAGGCTTTTTTTCTGCTATCATAACGTTCTCGGAGTACACCTGCATTCCGCCAATAACTACATCTGCACTGTACTCAGTAGCCGCGATAAGATAATTCTCAACCATATCAACCGCAAACCAATCATCGCCATCTAAAAACATCAGATACTCCCCTGTGGCATTCGCAATTCCCTTATTTCGAGTATACGATACGCCATGATTGTCGTGGTAAAAATATTTAATTCTACCGTCTTGATCTTTATACTCCAGACAGATATCTTTACTTTTATCTATAGAGCCGTCATCTACTAAAATAATCTCTAAATTCTTATACGTTTGAGAAACTACAGAATCAAGACACCTTTTTAGTGTTTCTTCCAAATTATATATTGGGATAATTAAACTTACTTTGCTCATATTCAAATTATCGCAAGCAACCAGGCTTGTCTGTATCGGATAATCAGCAAATAAACATATAGCTTCCAAGGCACATCAACCAAATTAAGATGTTTAAAAGCTGATTTGGTGATATTATCGTTACATATTAATTTACAGTAATTTTTTCTATCTTTCTTATTTGTAATTAGACCTCTTTGAGACAAAGCAGATAAAACAGAAAATATTTTTTGCAACCATAGTTGTTCTTCAAAGTCATAAGTCTTATTATCTGCAAAAAACTCATCGAAGCGATACACCAATCTTTGGCACGATTCCCAACGGTCAGCCCTGAAAGACTTGGATATTGATGCAGAATTATAAAAATAATGATAATATCTGGGACCATCCAAATAATAAAAAGAGTTTGTTGCATAAACAAGCTTTGCACTAAAGATAGAATCTTCTGAATATTTCACGTCCTCATCGAAAAACAAATTGTTTATCTTCAAAAACTCTGTTTTATATAAAGAGCGACACGCAGACACGATCACACCGAATGTTAACTGGGGTGTTGCCAATAATCTAGGGAAAACTTCGTTTACTATACGATCTCTCGTATATAGTCCTTCAGTCATCCCTTTTTCTGTTCCGAAATCACAAAGATCCCCGTCAGCATGGTTAGGCCATCCTGCATACATCGGACGAAATCTTACAAAATCAACATTCTTCTTTTCTGCAATCGCATATAAGTCTTCTATTGTATTGGGGTCAATCCAGTCGTCGCTATCAACAAAGAATATATACTTACCCGTAGCAACTTTTAAACCTGCATTTCTGGCTGACGCTAATCCGCCATTCTTTTTATGGACAACAGAAATATTATTATACTGCCTTGCATAATCATCACAAAGCTGAGGGCATTTGTCAGGCGAACCATCATCTACCAAAATAATTTCTAAATTTGTATAAGTTTGCACAAGCAAACTTTTTACGCATCGGTCAAGATATTCTTCTACTTTATAAATCGGAACAACAATAGTTACTTTATCTTTAAACATAATTCTACTCCTTGCTAATATGCGATAGCAGAAACTCCTTAGATTTTTCTATCATATTCAGTATGGATTCATTGTCAAAATCTGTACGCATATTGTTTTCTAAAATTTCATCATATGTAGATATGAGGTGCTCCGAAGTTCCTGCTAATCTAAGCAAGTCCTCCATCCTGCTGTTTATCTGCTCTTGCCTTTTAACAACGTAAAACTCTCTGTTAAATATTATAGAAAATACAGTAGCGTGAAATGAATTGGATACTACAACATCAGCACTTTTTATGGCACCAACAAATTCAAGGGGACCCATATCGCTACACACACGGTCAGCATATTCATTGTCAAAGAAAGATACTATTTTTAGATCTCTGTCTTTCTTTAACCTCTTTACTATTTCAGCAATTTGGCCGTTATTATCAAAATCGTACACAAAAACATACCGAAACTCATTAAACGGCTTTGCAATATCTTCCCAATCTTCTTTATTTAGCAAAAATACAGGGTCGCATACATTAACTCCCGTGAAGCCCATGCTATTTAACAAATCCAATCCAGTTTTTTCTCTAACAGATATTTGGTCTATCTGTTTTAACCAAGGTTTGATTCTTTCCTGGTCTTCAAGAGTCATACTATCTACTGCAAAACTTGCTGCATATGAAATCTTCTTTTTTTCTTTTGGCACAAACTGCAAAAAAAATGACGGATCCTTGCCATTATCGAAAAACGGATTCCATATTTGGTCGCTGCCTGCAATATACAAATCAGCATGGGGACAGTTTTCATTAAGTTCTGCAATATTTCTATAACTTATTTTTGTTACAGGTAAATAATTCTTTTTAAATAAATCAAAGTTTCTTTTCCTTTTACTTGCTAATGCTATTAATCTCTTGGGCAATTTTGCCAGTAAATAAGCTTGCTTAATTATTGGCTTATTATATTTCTTTGTTCCAACCCAAGAAAGACTATAATGATATGAAAGATAGTCGGGTTTATAATCGATGATTTCAACCTTATGCCCGCAATTTGTCAAATACTTCGATAATGCATATGCCTGTAAACTTGCACCTACATTATATACATCATGACATGTTATTGTTTTGATTTGCATTGCATTTCCTCCTTATTTGAATTGCAGGTAGATTAAGTTAGAAACCTCTCTATATCCTATTTGTGTACTTTGCTTCTAAATATTAATAAGCACATCTGTCTAAAATAATAATTTTAGCAACAAACAACTAAATCAATACAAGTTATATAGCTTTTGTACTTCTTCGGAATTAGAATAATCTCTCTCTATGCAATTTTTCGAAAGCAAATTCATTCGCTTTTTGTCACGCAATAATTCTTCAATTTCCTTGGCACAACCTTTGTTATCCATAGGAACAATAACACCATCCACCCCATCTTCAAGTTGGCTTGGTGCAGTAGGATAATCAGTAATCACAACCGGCTTACACAACATCTGAGCTTCTCTTACGGTTACAGCCTTACCCTCGTATCTGCTGGGTTGGACATATAAATCACAAGCTTTTATGTATGGATATGGATTATCCTTTTTTCCAAGAATAATTACCCTGTCTTGCATACCGGCTTCTGCAATCTTGCTCTTAATTAATTCTTCGTCAGGGCCAAATCCGATTAAGTACCAATATATATCCAGGCCTGACTTGATAAGTTCTGCACAGATAGCGGGTACGTTATCAAAATTTTTCTGATAACAAAACCTGCCTATCGATACCAAAGCAATACCACGCTTAAACTCTTCTTCACTCAGGTTTTCTTCTGCACAACTGTGAACAAAATTGCTGGGTAAAATATTTTCAACAATTATTAGTTTATTATTAAGAGAAGGAAATACTTTTGAAAAACTGTCTGTAACAGAATCTGATATAGAAATTATATGGTCATACATATTCCACATTTTTATTTCTGAATCCGTGTTTGTTTGTACAACAGTATAATCTGTATGTATCCACGCAATTTTCTTTTTTGCTTTTACCTTTTTTGCAACAAAATAATGGGGGGTTAAAAAACTAATAGCTAAATCATACTCTTTATCCGGCTGAATATCAGGCATAAAAGGGCACAAAAATTTATGGCTATACTCCAAGCTCACACCACTTTCAGTATGATTATGCCTTTTTGCATAACTATTAGAAAATATTTTTGCTAAAGCTCGTGCTCCTGTAAGCAAGAGATGACCTTCTTTTAATGTTTGCTTCATCGGACGAGCCAACACAGTATATGCTTTAACCTCGGGCAAAAGTGTTATATGCTCAGGCACCGAGCTTAAAAGTTCACCTGCATGCCTTAGTAAAAATAAATCAACATCCCACATTTCGGGATCCAACGCATCCAGAAGCCCTATCAGACTTCTTTCGGCACCACCCAGTTCCAAAGCATGCGACAAAATCAAAACTTTCTTTTTCATTTTCTGAACCTCTTAAACGCATCCACACCAAATATTCTGTGCAGTGGCTTAGTGATAGTTTTTCTTAATTTGCTTTTTTTGCTCATCCAGGCAGCCGAATACCAATGAACAGATATGGTATTCTCTGTTTTGCGTAGTCTGCCTGTTGCACTTTCATAAGGATTAAAATAATCTGCAGGATAAATTGCGGTATTACCCAGCAACTGATATGAACCATCAGTATTTAACCCTAACTTTTTCAAAGCATTGGTGTTCAGTTTTGGACACATCTCAACGCCTTTTTCACCAGAAAGCAAAGCATCATATTCTTTAACCATAGTTTCTATAGCTATACCCTTTGCAACTGAACCAAAACCTAGACCAGTATTAACAAACTCATTTGATTCAAAACCAAAATAAGCTTCATTTGACAACATATCATCAAGAGGCTTAAGCAACTCAACATCAGTGTCAAAATATACTCCACCGCACTTTGCTACGACCAATAAACGAACATAATCACTTAAGAAAGCATACTTTTTATTTTCATAACACATTTTTGTGTAACCATTCATATTTATATCAAAGCTGTCTTCGTTCCACTCAATTATTTCATAATCCGGGCAATACTTACGCCAGCTTTCTATGCATTTTAAAGCGAGTTTCGGCTTCTCGCCCTTACCAAACCAACAGTAATGTATTTTTTTAGGAATCATATCAAATTCTCCTCCTGTTAAGAAAGAACTCCTGTAAGCTGGCTATGATAATATTTAGGACATTCCATAAAGAACATAAGCATATTCATAGCAACTATACCTAACTTTACAAAAGCACGGTCTTTATCGTTAAAACCATATTCGAAGATATAAGGTATCAACAGCATATTGTAGACACTGCAATATATAGGAAGTCTACCAATAAGAATGCCGCTGGTGAAAATCCCAACAAAATTCAACGCAGCTGATACCAAGGACATATTAACAGCTATGGGAAGCATGGGGTTGCTCTCATATTGCTCCTCGAGGCTCTTTCTTCTTGCAAAAGCCAATATAGGAAATACAGAATGAAAAAGTGCACGCAAAGGATTAACGCCATCATCATTTTCAAACTGATCTGTCACTCCGGCATAAGACGTATCACTTAACACGCTATCTTCTAATCCTTCAAAAAAAGGTTCAGCAAAGATGCAAATTATAACAATAGCTATAATAAAAACAAAAATTCTGAACTGCCAAGGTTTACTTTTTGCAACAAAGTAAATTGGAAGCATAAGCAAACAGGTAATATGTATGGTTGACATAAGCAATACTGCGATTGCGAATTTAATGGTTTTACCATCTTTAATTAAATCACAGCATGAAAATAAGACCGCAACACATATAAACTGACGCATTCCGTTCATCGGCCAGGTAAAAGTACATAATGCAATAAACGTAAATGCACTGAAAAAGAAATCGCAAGAATATTTTCTCAGGGGTATAATTATGCAAATCATAGTTATTATGGCAATAGCCATTAACCACCACTGATAATCATCAGATATAAAGCACTTAAATAGTACGTTGAAAATATCAAAACCAGGACTTTTGCCTTCCCAATCAATCTCTGCCCAGGCAGTCGAAAAAAACGGTGAAATTGAATTAAAAGTACGGATATATGTACTCGTATCCATAATATAGCCTCGCATACCTATCCAAAAGGTAAAATATGCGAATATAGCTATAGCATAAGATAAGGGGAATTTTTCAGTTTTAGGCGGCTCAAGGGGCGTTTCTGCCAAGCTCGGCACAGCCGCTTTCGCCTCTTTTCCTTTGCGGTTAACCGAGTATATAATGTATATAAACGGCACCCACAAAAGCATTGACCAATATATAATCATTCGTATTCTCCACTAAAACAAAATAAAAAACAAGACTTACAAAAGTATATACTTATCCACAATATAAGCCTAATTATTCTTATATATTTTACTATAAAGCTATATATATGTCAACAAATAAAGACAGAATAAACAGAAAATAAAAGTTGAATTTGCACATATTTGTAAAAATGTGATATTTACAGCTATAGGGTCAAAATCATAATTTAAACGCAAAAATCCCCACCGATTGCTCGGTGGGGAAATTTAATTTTATTCAGCTATATAAAATGCTCGGGTCTTAAATTATTTCATGCCCTTGATAGCTGCCTGTGCAGAAAGGTAAAAACAATGGGGTTTTTGATGAGGTGTACGTTGTCCTCATTCTCTTTCCTATGTAACGAGGAAATCTTTTCGATTTCCTCCAACTTGATAATACAGCTTTTCTTCCTGCCCTCTGCTGTAAAGGTTGCTTTCACATCAGCCGTTCCGTTCAGATTGACATACCAATCAAAAGTGGTATCCGAAGTCGGCGTTACCATATAAACAAACTGATTGACAACATCGTGGCTGATTGTGCTACCACTAAAATCAATAAGACTGTTCAGCGTAGAACGGATACCCTCTAAATCCAGACCTCTCGGACTACATTTTTCTGTTGGTGTATCGTCAAGAGCTTTTTGGAGTTCCTTAATCTCTGCATCAATAGGGCTTCTCATAGACTGATACTCGTCTTTTGAAATCTCTCCGTCAGCTCTCATAGCAATCAAGTTTGTAAGTCGGCTATTTGCTTTATCTATTCTTGCCTGTATAGAAA
>JAFUPE010000005.1 GCA_017481395.1 Ruminococcus sp.
CCAATGTTTGGAAGCTCGACGCTCCCGCACTCAGCATTTGCCCCAACTGCGGCGAGTACATGGCTCCCCACAAGGTATGCTCCAGCTGCGGCGTATACAACGGCAGACAGGTTATCGCTAAGGAAGACTAATCTGAGCCAAATTTTAGCTTAACAAAAGATACAAGGCGGCTTTAATTTAGCCGCCCTTTTGTTTTTTTCGGAGGAATTTATGTCTGTTAAAATTTCAGCCGTTACCCCTCATTCTGCCGCCGAAAGGGCAGGTATTAAGGCAGGGGAGGAGCTTGTGTCTCTTAACGGCAACAAAATTGTAGATGTCCTTGACTACCGCTTTTATCAACTCGAAACACACATTGATGTTACAGTAGAGGGCGAAAACGGCGAGCGTACCGTAAAGGCAGTTAAAACCGAATATGAAGAGCTTGGTCTTGAGTTTGACACCTACCTTATGGACAAAGAACGCTCCTGTAAAAATAAGTGTATTTTCTGTTTTATCGACCAGCTTCCCAAGGGTATGCGTGAAACCCTTTATTATAAGGATGACGACAGCCGTTTAAGCTTTCTTTTCGGCAACTACATTACCCTTACTAATCTTACAGAGCATGAGATTGAACGCATTATTAAAATGCACATAAGTCCCGTTAACATTTCGGTGCATACAACTAACCCTGAGCTAAGATGTAAGATGATGAACAACCGCTTTGCAGGCGAGTCTCTTAAGATTATGGAAAAGTTTGCAAATGCAGGGCTTACCCTTAACTGTCAGCTTGTAATCTGCCCCGGCATTAATGACGGTGACGAGCTTAAATGCAGTCTTAATGACCTTGAAAAGCTTAGTGTCAACACTATTGCAGTTGTGCCTGTTGGTCTTACCGACCACAGAGAAGGTCTTTATCCCCTTACCCCTTTTAACAAGGAAACTGCCGAGGCTACCCTTAAAATTGTCGAGGATTTTTCCGAAAAGTGCTTAGAAAAACACGGCAGGCGTATGGCTTTTGCCGCTGATGAGCTTTACATTATGGCAGAGCGTGAAATCCCGAAGGCAGAATTTTACGAGGATTTTTCCTGCTTAGAGAATGGTGTCGGCTTGCTGTCGCTGCTTTATGACGAGTTTGAGTTTGCTTTGGAAGAAAAGGAAGCAGATAAAGGCTTGGTGCGAGATATAACCTTGGCATCAGGCGAGTCTGCCGCACCTTACTTACAAAAGCTTTTTGACACTCTTAAAGATAAGTTTCCAAACGTTAACGTTAACGTTGTGCCTATAATAAACGACTTTTTCGGTCATATGATAAACGTTACAGGTCTGGTTGTAGGCAGGGATTTAATAAATACTCTTAAAGGCAAAGATTTAGGAGACAAGCTTTTATTCTCTACATCAATGCTTAGAAGTGACGGGGATTTGTTTTTAGACGACACCTCTGTTGACGATGTAAGAAAAGCACTTGATATAGAAGTTGTGCCGACACCTAACGACGGTGCAATGCTTTTAGACGAAATTTTAAGATAAGAGAGGCGATAATATGGCAAAACCCGTTATAGCTGTTGTGGGCAGACCTAATGTAGGCAAGTCCACACTTTTTAACAAGCTTACAGGTCAGCGTACCGCTATTGTAGACGATACCCCCGGCGTTACCCGAGACCGTATCTACGGCGAAATTGAGTGGTGCGGCCACAAGGCAAGCCTTATTGATACAGGCGGTATAGAGCCTTATTCCGATGATATAATTCTTTCGCAGATGCGACGTCAGGCAGAGCTTGCAATAGAAACTGCCGACGTTACAATATTGGTTACCGATATCCGCACAGGCGTGGTTGCTACCGACCACGAGGTAGCCGCAATGCTTTTAAAAAGCGGCAAGCCTGTTGTGCTTTGTGTAAATAAGTGCGACACAGTAGGCGAGCCTGAGCCTGAATTCTATGAGTTCTATAACTTGGGTCTGGGTGAGCCTATCCGAGTTTCATCAGTTCATGGTCATGGCACAGGCGACCTTTTGGATGAGGTTTTCTCGTTTATTAATTGGGACGCAGAGGAAGAAGAAGACAGTGAGGTTATCTCGGTTGCTGTTATAGGCAAGCCTAACGTTGGCAAGTCTTCACTGGTTAACCGCATTACAGGCGAGGAAAGATGTATTGTTTCCAATATAGCAGGTACTACCCGAGACAGCATTGACAGTAAAATCAAAAACTCACACGGCGAGTTTACCTTTATTGATACCGCAGGCATCCGCCGTAAAAGCAGGGTCGATGATGCTATAGAAAAGTACAGCATTATTCGTGCACAGATGGCTATTGACAGATGTGACGTCTGCGTTATTATGATTGATGCCGAAGAGGGACCCACCGAGCAGGACACAAAAATTGCAGGTATGGCACATGAGGCAGGCAAAGGCTGTATAATTGCCGTTAATAAATGGGATGCAATTGAGAAAGACGACAAAACAATGAACGAGTTCAGGAAAAACTTAGATGTTGAATTCGGTTTTATGTCCTATGCTCCCACAATCTTTATCTCTGCAAAAACAGGTCAGAGGCTTGACAGACTTTTTGAGCTTATCAAGTACGTTGCAAATACCAACGCAATGCGTATTAAGACAGGTATATTAAACGAGCTTTTAGCCGAGGCTACAACCCGAGTTCAGCCTCCCTCTGATAAGGGCAGAAGACTTAAGATTTACTATGCAACCCAGCCCTCTACAAAGCCGCCTACATTCGTTTTCTTCTGTAATAACGCTCAGCTTTTCCATTTCTCTTATCAGCGTTATCTGGAAAACCGAATCCGCGAAACCTTTGGTTTAGAGGGAACTCCCATAAGAATTATTGTTCGTGAAAGAGGAGATAAATAAATGATTGGATTAACTTTTTATCTTCAGAATTATTGGTGGTGCATTATAGCACTTGCTGCTTTCTCTTATATTTTAGGTAGTGTTAACTTTGCGGTAGTCTTTACAAGGCTCGTAAAAAAGCAAGATATAAGAACACTTGGTTCGGGTAATGCGGGCTTTACTAACGTGCTCAGATGCGTAGGTGTTTTTCCTGCGGTTATGACCTTTGTTTTTGACTTTTTAAAGGCGGTTATCTCTGTGCTTGCCGCGAGACTTCTGGTGTCATATATGCCTGTTGAGGGTATGTTAAGCCAGTCTTCTTTAAAGACCGAGTATATGTATTATACAATGCTTATTGCAGGTCTTTTCTGTGTTATAGGTCACAGCTTTCCTGTGTTCTTTAACTTTAAAGGCGGCAAAGGCGTGGTTACCACAGCCGCTATGATGGCAGTTGTGGATTGGAGGTTCTTCCTTTTTGTTCTGGGTACGTTTCTTGTGGTGTTTGTGTTCAGCAGAATTATCTCCTTAAGCTCTATTATTGCTGGTATTATGATGGGCCCCTCAAACTTTGTTGTAACATACTTCTTTATGTACAAGCCCTCACTTGATACAGTTGACCCTTATAGCATTACCTTTGTATGGGTTACTACTATTTTAGCAGCTTGCATTGGTCTTTTTGCAATTATCAAGCACAAGGACAATATAAAGCGTATTTTAAAAGGTGAAGAAAAGAAAATCACCGCAAAGAAAAAAGAAGCATAAATTTTTCAGAGAGTCTTTATTAAAAAGGCTCTCTTTTTATTTTCTTTAAAAAATATAACAAATGCTTGAATTGAGTATTTCTTTGTAGTAAAATAAGGTCAAAAGAAATCTGACTACAGGAGAATTAAAATGGACTGTATTTTTTGTAAAATCGTAGCAGGCGATATTCCCTCAACAAAGGTTTACGAGGACGACAAAATCCTTGTTTTTAAGGATATCAACCCCTGTGCACCTGTACATAACGTTATTATACCTAAGGAGCATATCTTAAGTTGTGCTGACGATATTACTGAGGACAACGTTGATATTATCGCTTATATCTTCACAAAGATTCCTCACATTGCAAAGCTTAGCGGTTTAGAGGATGGCTACCGTATTGTTAACAACTGCGGCGAAAACGGCGCTCAGACTGTTAAGCACATTCACTTCCACCTTATTGGCGGCACTAAGCTTTCTGAGAAGCTTAACTGAGGTATAAGGGTATGAGTACATATAAAATGACTATTGCAGGGGTAGAGCGTGAGCTTGAGATGTTCGAGGTTAACGAGCATCTTGACATTGCCGCTTTTATCCTTTTTAACGACGTTGAAATTACCGAGAAAGCCAACGAGGCACTTCTTAAAATCTGCCCTGAGCACGATGTTGTGCTGACTGCCGAGGCTAAGAGTATTTCTCTTGCTTATGAGTTTGCAAGAATCGGCTGCAGAAAGTTTATTGTGGCAAGAAAAGGCCTTAAGGTTTATATGCGTAATCCCTTAAGTGTAACCGTTAAGTCAATAACCACTGCAAACGAGCAGACTATGCATTTAGGCGAAAGCGAAGTTAAAGAGCTCAAAGGCAAAAGAGTTCTTATTCTGGATGATGTTATTTCCACAGGCGAAAGCC
>JAFUPE010000072.1 GCA_017481395.1 Ruminococcus sp.
AAAAAGGGGTATAATAATCAACGTTGTCCATTGCGGAATTGTGTAAGGGTAGCACAGCAGACTCTGACTCTGTTTGTCTGGGTTCGAATCCTAGTTCCGCAGCCAATACGGCTCCGAGTCAATCGGAGCCGTTTTTATTTTTGTTTAATTTGTTATCGGGGTGTAGCGCAGTTTGGTAGCGCGCATCGTTCGGGACGATGAAGTCGTGGGTTCGAATCCCGTCACCCCGACCAGAAAAAGCGACAAGTTTCGACTTGTCGTTTTTTCATCGATATAAATTCCTAACGGAATTTGCGATATACCTTCGGAGCGATATATTACAGAGTAATGCGATATGTTCCTGCGGGACGAGAATGGAATTTATATCATATCGCAACGCAACGAAGTGTAGTTATATCGAATTTGCGTAAGCTAAATATATCGTTTTGTGCGTTAGCACAAAATATCGCTTAAATATGTAGGGGTTCAAGCTCATAACTCAAAAATTCAAAGGGCATCGAATTTGTATGCCTTGACTATATAAGCACGGTAGTATTTTGCTATTGTGCTTTTTTATTTCCAATTATGGTATTCAGTTCTGAAAAGTGAGTAGTAATAAAAACCACCGAAGTTGATAAAAACCTCGGTGGTTAATTTAATATATATACTTTTCTGCTTTTTTAAGCACTGCTATAATGGGGCAGATTAAAAGTCCGCACACAATGTTGCTTACTCCGTGAATAAGGTCAAAAGGCAGTCCCGATATAATCCACGCAACAGTTGCCTCAAAGCTCAGCCCGAAGAATATTGCCTGAGCAGGAGCGTACAGTATGCCGAATAAAAAGCCGTGCAAACCGCAAAGTCCGCAGTATACAAAAGGCTTTGCTTTTTTGGGCATATTTTTTGGCAAAAGCATTACTGCACCCCAGAGTATTGTCCAGATGTAAAGGTACGGTACCCACCACACGTTAAAGCCTGCAAAAAGTCCGTTTAAAAGTACGTAAATGTAAATGGGGTATAGTGCTTTTTGCCTGTAAACTACTGTGGTTGCAATGGTGAATACGCCCAGTAAATGGATGTTAGGCAGAACCTCCATCAGCATTTTTGACGCAAACATCATTGCTCCCAACATGCCGAAAACAGCAATTTCCTTGATGTTAAGCTTCATTACTCTACTCTAAAGGAATAGACCTTGCCTTCTTCAATAGGGGTGACCTCTACGCCACTCATTGCATATTCATTGTCAATGTAAAAAGCCCAGTACTTGCCGTCTTTGTCAAAGTCTGCGGTAACGCCGTTAACGGTTTTGACGTATAGTCCGTAGGGCCCTTCTTCGCCCTCTAAAAGAGCAAGCTCCAAAAGTGCCTCGCCTACAGTTTCTTTGTCGGTGTGAATCTCAAAAACAGTTTCAATACCGTCGTAGTCTGTAACCGTAAAGTCAAAAGTTTTAATGCCCTCGCCAAGTACAGTAACACCTGTTGAAGAAGTGGTAACTAAAGGTGTTTCTGTGTTGGTTGGTTTATTATTGTCACCGCAACCTGCTGAAACAAGTGCCATAGCCGCAATAAGCACAGTCAGGAGGCAAAGCGACAAAAATTTTTTAAAATTTGTCATCTTCATATTATTCTCCTATAAATTTTGTATTTCCCCACTTTGTCGGCACTCGCAACTATTTGTGTGGATTTTGCCTTAAAAATATTCCGACTTTGGCTCGTTTTCTTCGCCTTCTCGGTTTTATCCAATGGCTTGTCACCCCTTGCGGCAGGGGATAGAAGAAAATTTTAAGATGCCTTACGGCGACGGGCTCGTACAGGATTTGCACCTGTTTCCTTTTAAGACCTTAATATTGTATCATAATCGACAGAAAGCTTCAAGATTAAGCAAAATATTTCTAAAAATCCGTTTATTGCACAAAGCTAAGCAAAGTTATAAAATATACAAGGTATTTAAAAAGGGGATAGAATAATATGAAAGCCATAAGCTTTAATAATATTTTTTCAAAAATAATAGAGTTTATAAAGAAAAATCCTGTGCTTACCATAGCTTTCTTCGCGGCACTTATTACTTGCTTCTTTGTGCCGATTGATAAAGGATATCTTGACTATTTCGATTACAAAACCCTGACCTGCCTTTTCTGTGTGTTGGCGGTGGTTTGTGCTCTTAAAAACATAAGCTTTTTCTATGTTCTTGCCCGAAAAATCGTCGAGCTTTTCAGAAATGCCAGACTTGCTGTTTTGGCACTTGTATACATAACCTTTTTGGGCTCTATGCTGATAGCTAACGATATGGCACTTCTGACGTTTCTGCCCTTAGGCTACTATGTGCTTCATACAACCCATAAGGAAAAGTACATGGCTTTTACATTTATTATGCAGAACATTGCCGCCAACTTGGGCGGAATGCTTACCCCGTTTGGCAATCCTCAGAATCTTTACCTTTACTCAAAGTTCGGTATCCCCACAGGGGAGTTTGTGCTTATAATGCTTCCGCCGTTTCTGCTTTCAATAGCACTTATTACAGCTTGCTGTCTCTTTTTTGTAAAGGCAGAGCCCCTACGCCTTTCAAGCAAAAAGATTTACTTAAGTCCCCGAAGAACAGGTGTGTATTTAGCACTTTTTGCTTTGTCGATTATCATAGTGTTCAGAATAATTCCATATTGGATAGGACTCATAATTATCCCCATAGCCATAGGAATTCTCGATTACAAGGCTCTTAAGGCGGTAGACTACGGATTGCTTTTTACTTTTGTGTTTTTCTTTACTTTCTCGGGTAATATGAGCCGTATCGAAGTCGTAAGGGAGCTTTTCTCGATTCTTCTTGAGAAAAACACCCTGCTTGTAAGCGTTACCTCTTGTCAGATAATCAGCAATGTGCCTTCGGCAATTCTTCTCTCTCAGTTTACCGAAAATTATGCCGATTTACTTGTGGGCGTTAATATCGGCGGCGTAGGAACTTTGATTTCGTCTCTGGCAAGCCTTATTACCTTTCGCGAGTATAACCGCCATAACAGCGGTAAAACTTTAAGGTATATCGGCGAGTTTTCGCTGTTTAACTTTGGTTTTCTCATAATTTTAACTTCATTTATGATGATTTTTAAGGATATGATAAAGTGGATATAAAAATTACAGACGTACGCTCCTTAAAGGGCGACAGTGCATTTCTTATAGACGACGGAAAAACCTCGGTGCTGTACGATTCGGGCTTTGGCTTTACAGGCTTTAGTGTGGCCGAAAATATAAAAAAAGAATTAAAGGGCAGAAGTCTTAACTTCATTTTTCTTACTCATTCTCACTACGACCACGCCTTAGGCTCGGCTTACATTTTAGAGCGATTTAAGGATGCTAAGGTTGTGGCAGGCGAATACGCCGAAAAGATTTTTGCAAAGCCTACGGCAAAGTCTCTTATGCGTGAGCTTGACCAAAAATTCGCCCATAAAAACGGGGTAGAGGTGTACGAGGATTTAGCTGACAATTTAAAGGTGCACATCAGTGTTAAAGACGGCGACAAAATAAATGCAGGCGGCATGTGCTTTACTGCTCTTAATTTACCGGGGCACACAAAATGTTCGGTAGGCTACTATTTAGAAAGCGAAAAGCTTCTTTTAAGCACCGAGTCTTTAGGTGTTTATGTAGGCGAGGGTATGGTGGTGCCCTCTTATCTGGTAGGTTACCAAATGGTGCTTGACTCTATTAAAAAAGTCCAAAGCCTTGACGTCGAAAGAATTCTTGTTCCTCATTATGGTGTTATCGAAAAAGAAGAGGCAAAGCTTTATTTAAACAAAGCCTTTGACAGTGCAGTATCTACCGCTGAGGAAATTGCAGAAATCTTAAAGTCGGGCGGTAGTAAGACGGATGCCGTAAACCATTTTGCGGCGAAATATTACAAAGGCAAAGTAAAGGAAATTTACCCATATGACGCCATGATGCTTAATACCTCGATTACCGTTGACCTTATTGAAAGGGAGCTTGTCCATCCTGCTATATAAAAATAGTTGCGATTATAAAGGCTGCAAAAAACCGACCCTGCAAATTCTGCAAGGTCGGTATTTTTATATCATACTTAATTATTAACCATTTCAATTAATTTGCCCAACACAGGCTCAAATTTAGCACCGTACCAGTGGTTTTCTTCCTCGGCGGTAGCTTTGATACACTCCAAAGCGTAGTCAGCGGCGATTTTTGCGGCATCATATGCACTTTTGCCGCGGATAAATGCACCCGCAAAGGCAGAGGCGTAAATATCGCCTGTACCATGACAGGAGTTAGGCAAAAGCTCATGCTCATAGTAGCTTTGCTTGCCGTCTTCAAACACAACGACACCTGTAAATCCCTTTCGGTAAGAAATACCTGTGAAGATAATATTCTTACAGCCTAAATCGCAAAGCTTGCTGATAATTCCGTCAATATAAGCTTTATCGTATTCGGTCTTGTACTCGGTATCAGTCAGCAGACAAGCCTCGGTAATGTTGGGGATAATGTAGTCAGCCTCACTGCAAAGACCCTTCATAGCTTCAACAAAACATTGGTCAAAGCCGGGATAAAGCTTGCCGCCGTCTGCCATAGCAGGGTCAACAATGGTTTTGGCACCTTCTTTAAGTGCACTTTTAAAAATATCCTTAACGTAGTCAATCTGCTTTGTGCTACCAAGGTAACCTGTGTAAATAGCGTCAAATTTTATGTTTTCCTTTGCCCAGTGCTCGTTTATAGCGGGCATATCTTCGGTAAGGTCTCTGAAGGTGTAGCCTTTAAAGCCAGCTGTGTGCGTGGATAGCACAGCCGAAGGCAAAACGCAGGTTTCAACGCCACAGGCAGAAATTACAGGCAAAGCCACAGTCAGCGAACATTGACCCACGCAGGAAATATCTTGAATTGTCAGAATTTTTTTATATGACATAAATACCATCTCCTTTTCTTAACGGGTTCTATTTTACCACCTGTTGATAATACTTAAATAATCAAAATAGTAAAAAATAATATAACCAGATTACCGCGATTTTCTTTTGGCTCGCCTTACGCGGTTAATATGTCGTTCAAAATTACCGCTTTCGATAAGCTCGGTAATTACATATTGGTCAAGTACAGGCACAGTGCAGGAGTAAAAGCCAAGCTGTGCATCAAATATTTTCACAAGGCTTTCGGGCAGTACCATGTAGCCTACACGCATAGATGGAGCAATAGTCTCGGAAAAGGTATTAAGATAAATTACTCTGTCGTTTTTTGAAAGCGAAAATACAGTGTCCTCGTTTTTTTTCGAAACGGTTAGTTCGGAGGAGTAGTTGTCCTCAATAATGTAGCCCCCACGCTTTTGTGCCCATTTAAGGTATTCCTGCCGTTTGCTTACGTTTGCGGTAACTCCCGAGGGATAGCTGTTAAATGGGGTAATGTGCAAAACTGTCGCAGTGGTTTTCTCAAGCTCAGATGTCTTAATGCCATTTCTGCCTAAGGTAAGCATATCTGTTTCAACGTTGTTTGCAGAGTAAACCTTAAGTATTTTTTCATATGACGGATTTTCTAAAGCAAAAACCCTTGATTTTCCGAGAAGCTGAACAATAAGACCGTAAAGGTACTCGGCACCTGCACCGACTACAATTTGCTGAGGCATAACCTTAATTCCGTTACTGCGGTAAAGGTACCTTGCAATTGCACTTCTCAGCTCTTCGAGCCCTTGATTTGGCGATTTCTTAAGAATTTCACTTTCTTTCTCGCTTAGCACCTTACGTACAGTTTTCTGAAGCAACGAAATGGGGAAGTCGCAGTCGATTTTCTGATGTGTTTTGTTGCTTTTATAACTTTCGAGCCGGGGTTCTGCGGTAGATAAAAAGTCGCTTTCTCTGTAAATTACGAAGTAACCGCTTCGCTCCTTGGCTTCAATATATCCCTCGTCGCAAAGTATAGAGTAGGCGTGCTCTACAGTTATGACGCTTACTCCTGTTTCCTCGCAAAGAAGCCTTTTCGAGGGCAGCTTACTGCCATACTTTAGGGCACCGCTTACAATATCACTTTTAATCTGCTCGTAAATCTGCAGGTATGCAAACTTGCCATTGCTCTCGTTTATTCCGTACTTCATCTGATAATACACAACCTTTAAATATCGTAAAAGTTATATAACCAAAATTATAGTTTTATTTTTAAGGCTTGTCAATATTAGTCGGCATTAAAAGAAATAAACTGTAAATTCCGACATTATTTTACAAATTATCTATACAAATAAATTTTCTTGTGATAAAATAGCCTTACAAATTTCAGGGGGTAATTTTATGAAAAAAGTATTGATGTCAGCAGTGGCTATTTTAATGTGTATGTGTCTTTTTACTGCCTGCGGTGGCGGCAAAGCCCTTAACGACACACCTTTAACAGAGGCACTTGAAAGCATAAACGCCCAGCTTTTTAACGGCGGCGAAGGTATGAGGGCGGTTGATTCTCTCGATAAGTTAGAGCTTTACTATTCTATAGACCCTGCCGACGTAGCCGAATTTGCCGCCGAGGTAGCAAAGAATTCAGCAACTGAAATCGACGAGGTTGTGCTTGTAAAAGCTGTTGACGAAGAAGCTGCCAAGCGAGTAGCCGAAAAGCTTGAGCTCAGGCTCCAGTCTCAGAAAGACCTTTGTGCAAGCTACTCTGCCGAGCTTTTAGCCGTAGCCGACAAATGTTCTGTACGTACTCAGGGCGTATTGGTTTCGCTGATTATTACCGAGCAGTACGAAGAAGCAGTCAAAATCTGCGACGATTTACTTTTTAGCTGATATTATTCAATCCGCCGTTGCTAAAAACGGCGGTTTTTTTATTGCAGTTTGTTATCGTTTTAATTCTTTAATCGTATTGATACAGAATCTTATTTGTGTTACAATGGTTAAAGTTTTTCGAAGGGATTTTTTATTATGGATACACAGGAAATCAGAAGCCGATTTAGTAAAATGAACAATATGCAGCAAAAGGCTGTTTTTCATACCGAGGGTCCTCTGCTTATTTTGGCAGGTGCAGGCTCGGGCAAAACTACGGTACTTGTTAACCGAATTGCCTACATTTTGCAGTGCGGTCTTTGCAAGCCTTGGGAGATTTTAGCAATTACCTTTACCAATAAAGCCGCCACCGAGCTTAAGGAGCGTATATGCAAGTCTGTGCCAGAGGGCGGTGCCGACATATGGGCGGCTACTTTTCACTCAACCTGTGCACGAATTCTACGTCGATTTGGAGACAGAATAGGCTACGGCTCGCACTTTACTATTTACGATACCGACGACCAACGCCGCCTTATGAAGGATATTTTAAAAGAGCTTAGCGTTGACGAAAAAATGTTGCCTCACCGCAAGGTTTTAGCCGCAATTTCTTCCGCTAAAGACGAGATGAAGTCTCCCGAGCAGATGAAGCTTGAAGCTTCTTTCGATACACGTCAGCAGACCATTGCCAAAGCCTACGGCATTTATCAAAAAAAGCTTAAAGATGCCAACGCAATGGACTTTGACGATATGCTTTTAAATACAGTTTTGCTTTTTGAGGAGCACAAGGACGTTTTAGAGCTTTATCAGCACCAGTTTAAGTACATAATGGTTGACGAGTATCAGGACACAAACCGCGTTCAGTACTGCTTTGTAAGTTTACTTGCAGGGGACTCAGGCAATATCTGTGTAGTTGGTGACGACGACCAGAGTATTTATAAATTCCGCGGTGCCACTATCGAAAATATCCTTTCTTTTGAGGAAACTTTCAAGAATTCTTCGGTTATTCGCCTTGAACAAAACTACCGAAGCACAAAGAACATCCTCGCCGCCGCTAACGATGTTATTGAGAATAACAAACAGCGTAAGGGTAAAACCCTGTGGACAGAAAATGAAGAGGGAGAAAAGATTACCCTGCACACAGCCTACGACGAAAGGGAAGAAGCCCGCTTTATCGCCGACACTATTCAGGATGAGGTAGCAAAGGGTGCCAATTACTCGGACTTTGCTGTGCTTTACCGAATGAACGCCCAGTCCAACGCAGTTGAGCAGGCGTTAGCCCGTGCAGGTGTGCCTCACCGCATTATCGGCGGTCACCGTTTCTACGACCGCGAAGAAATCAAGGATATGACTGCATATTTGCAGGTTATTAATAACCCCGACGACAGTCTGAGACTCAGCCGAATTATCAATAAGCCCAAGCGTGGTATCGGCGACACCACCGTCGGCAGAGCCTTGGATATCGGTGCAGGTATAGGCGAAAGCCTTTTTGAGGTAATAGGCCATGCCTCTGATTTTCCCGAGCTTTCACGTTCTGCATCAAAGCTTATGGCTTTTCACAGCCTTATTTCGGGTTTAATAGAAGCCGCCAACGACGAGGATACTTCTTTAGGAGAATTATACAATCTCATATTAGAGCATACAGATTACAAAAATTACCTTAAAGCCGAAAAGGAAAACGCCGACGAACGCATCGAGAACATCGACGAATTGCTTTCTAATATCAACACCTTTGAAAGCGACTACGAGGACGAAGCGACCCTTTCTGCATTTTTAGAGGAAATCTCTCTGCAGACTGATATCGACAACTACGACGCTGAAGCCGACTGTGCCACTATGATGACGCTTCATTCTTCTAAGGGACTCGAATTCCCTACAGTTTTCCTTATCGGAATGGAAGAAGGCATTTTTCCCTCAATTGCGGCTTTGATGTCAGGCGAAGAGCTTGACGAGGATCACCGCCTTGCCTACGTTGGCATTACAAGAGCCAAGAAAAAGCTTTATATGACCTGTACCAAAAGCCGTATGCTTTTTGGTTCGACCCAGCATAATAAGGTAAGCCGTTTTGCCGAGGAAATCAGCGAAAAGTATATTGAGCGTACAGGAGTTACAAAAGCCTTTGGTTCTGCAGATTCTGCCTTTAAGCAGAATGTCGGTGCAGGAGCTAAGAGTGTGTACAATCCTTTTGCTCAGAAGAAGCCTGCAGGCAGTACAACTGCCGCCTCGGGTAATTCCTATAAGGTAGGCGACAAGGTTAAGCACAAGGTTTTCGGCATCGGCATGGTTATTACTGCCGAGCCTATGGGCAAGGATACTATGCTTGAAATTTCTTTTGATAGTGTAGGCACCAAAACCCTTATGGCAAATTTCAGTAAAATGGAAAAGTTATAATTCGCCTTGGATAGGTTACCTTTAGAATAAACCTTTAATCAACGGCAGGTAGGTTTATATTTAAATCTACCTGCTGCTTTTATTTATCACAAATCCGAAAAACCTCCATAGTATAGAGTAAAAACTATACGGAGGTAAGCTTATGGCAGATAATGAAAATATCTCGATGTGCGACAGCACAAATGTCCAGTCTGACTGCTCAAACGCTGTATGCATTGATGCAATGCGTGTTTATGACAGTTGCTCTGACAAAGACTGTATCAATGATTTGCGTGTTTATTTTACCGACGCCGTACAGGCTCAGGTAGACAATGCTGTAAATGTACGTCTAAAGGATGCAGAAGTTCTGACTGTTGTTACCAATTTAGAGCCTGTACCTTTTAACAAAGGCTTTTATTCGGTAGACATTACCTTTTTCTTCGACATAATTCTCGACCTTTACACATCCCCCGGAACCGCACCGACTCAGGTAGACGGTATGGCCGTCTTTAACAAAAAGGTTATTCTTTATGGCAGTGACGGCTCTGTTAAGGTGTTTACCACCGAGTACGGCTCAGACCCTGCCGAGGCACAAACCTTAAGTCTTCCCAGAGTGAATGTTCAGGTGGCAAAGCCCATTGCCCTTTCTGCAAGAATCGGTGCCTGTTACTCAGGCACATCTGTTCCTTGCTCGGTGCCTCAGTGTGTTTGCAACTGTGTGGGCGGAGTGCCTGTTGACAACGGCAATAAGTGTGTAACAGTTACTCTGGGCCTTTTCTCCATTGTTCAGATTGAGCGTAACGTGCAGATGCTTGTCCACGCTTACGATTTCTGTATTCCTAAGAAAGAATGCACCAACTCCACCGATAACCCCTGCGAGGTATTTTCTCGCCTTGATTTCCCCAAAGACCAATTCTTCCCACCCAATATTTGTGACAATAAAAACAGCAGTTGTAACTGCGGCTGCGGCAGAGACTAAGCAAAACGCCTCCCTTTTCGGGAGGCGTTTTAATGAATAATTTCGGTGGTACGCTGACGCGTGCGATAGTAATGAAAGATTATAGTAGGAAACGCATTTATGCGTTCCGATAGCATAGATATAAATCGACCTTTCGGAAGACATCAATGTCTTCTCTACAATAGATTACAACCCGCCGTTAATATGAGTTAACCTCTATATTAGCCTATCCAAAGGCGAATTGCCCACCGTGGCTAACGGGCGAATTGCCCACCGCAACCAACGATTAGTTTTATTGTCTTTCGGACAGTTGGTGGTTTATCCCCACCGTTAACGATACCTTACCTTTATATGAATCTTCCCAAAGGTGGAACCGCCCACCGTGGCTAACGGTTTATTGTCCTGCTTCGTTTAAGAGGTTAACCTCTGCCTCGCCATAGGTGTCGTTTAAGGCTTTTCGCATAATCTTTGCAATATCGGTATTGTCAATTAAATCCTCGCTGAAAAGCTCGCTTGCCCTTGCACCTGCCGCAAAAAGAGGCACGTTTGTGCTTGTGTGCTCGCCGCCTGAGGTAAAGCAGTCGTTGTTTACATTTTCGGGAGCTTTCACCTCGGGCACAATAACACCGCCTGTTTCGTGGTCAGCAGTAACTATAACAAGGGTACCGGGGTGGTCTTCCGCCCAAGATAAGGCGTAGTCGATGCACTTGTCAAAAACCTGCATTTCCTTAATGGTACCTTCCATATCAAGGTCAGCCTCTGTAATGTCAATGTAGCTTTCCTCAACCATAAGGAAGAAGCCTTCTTCGCCTTCTAAAAGCTCTAAAGCTGACGCGGTCATATCAGTAAGAGATGGCAGTGAACCTGCATACATACCATTCCAGTAAAAAGCACCGATTACAGGTGTTTCAAAGCCGCCTTTGTAAAGCTCGTCAGCGGTTTTAATGTAGGTATATCCTGCGTTTTCAAAACGGTTAATCATCTTAGTGGTGTCGGTATATTCGCTTCCGCCACCGTAAAGCACGTCAACGTTTGCGTTTACCATCTGCTTTAAAATTACATTGTAAAGACCTCGGTAGTCAACATGTGCCACCATACCTGCAGGTGTGGCGTGGGGGATAATCTGAGTATCAATCAAGCCTGTCTTTAGTCCTCTTGCCTTTGCAAATTCTACGATGGTTTCCACGGCTTCGCGGTTTTCGTCAACTCCTATGTACTGGTTGTGAGTTTTGACGCCGCAGCTTATGGCGGTAGAAGCCGCCGCCGAGTCTGTAGTTCCGTCTAAAGAGTCGGTAGTTACATAGCATTTGTTTGGCATTGCTCGCATTGCTAAATTGTCGCCCTTAACGATTTCTGCATTTTCAATAATATTTTCGCCCATGCCGTCGCCAATCATCAGAATGATATTTTTGACTTCTGTGTTTTCTTCTAAGTTGTACTCTTTGTAAGGTACAAAAGAAAGCTCGTCTTTTTTTGTCTCGGTAACTTCTGCCTCGGTTGCAGGAGCAGTTATAATGTCTGTGGTATTTGTATTGCCTTCGTTTTCACAGCCTGCAAATACAGCACAAATTGTCATAAGGCAAAGTAAAACGGCAATTGGTTTAATAAATTTACTTTTCATCTCAAAAACCCCTCGTAAATATTTTATTTCCACGGCAATAGCTTGTTGCCTTTGACAAGATACGCTGTCTTTGCAAGCTTTGCCATTGGTGTATCGCTTAAGCTGTCAGAGTAAAACTTTTCAACTGCGGCGTTACCTAATTCATTTTTAAATCGGACAACCTTTTCCTGCCCCCAGCAATTAAGGCTTAAGAATTCGCCTGTATTCTCATCAACTTCGGTACAGATAAGATTTTTTACTTTTAGCTCATTGCATACAGGCTCCAGCAAAAATCGCGGAGAAGCGGATATTATAACGTCGTCTTCGTTTTTCTGCTTCAGGTAAAAATCTTTGATTTTACCTTTGTTTTTTCGCCAGAAATCCTCAATATCCTTGGGAAAGCTACAATATTTTACAATACTAAAGGCTTTTTCCTTAAAATCTTCTTTGCGTCCCTTTTTTAAGATAAAATACTTGACATACCCTGTTATAATAGAAGGTACACACCTGAGTGCCTTGGGATGGCGTAAAATACAGAATATAAGAAAATCCGTAGAGCTGTCGTTTTTGTAAATGGTTTTGTCAAAATCGTAGGCGTTCATAATATTCTCCGTTAAAGTAATAATAACATAATACTACTAAATTCCAAGATATTCAAGAAAATTTACACCTTGTTAATTTATAAATTCAAAAATAATATTATTATAGATTATGAGAAAGGGGGAAGGCGTATGTTCGGCTTTGTTTATATAGACAAGCCCGAGCTTAAAATCAAAGACTACGAAGCCTACCGCGGTGTATATTGCAGTCTTTGCAAAGCCTTGGGTAAAAACTACTCTGTTTTTGCACGTTTTATATTAAATTACGACTGTACCTTTCTTTCTCTTTTACTTATGGCAAGAAGCGAGCAGTGTTGCGGATTTAAAAAGGGCAGATGCCCCTTTAATATAGCCAAAAAGTGTAATTATACCGTAAATGCGGATGATGCCTTGAATAAAGGTGCGGCACTTACTGTTATTACCTCTTACTACAAGCTGCTTGACAGCATTGCCGACGGCTCGCCGTTAAAGAAGGTTGGATGTACTTTAGTAAGGCCAATCTTTGCCCTATGGCACAAAAAGGCTAAGAAAAATTATCCTTCTTATGAAGATGCCGTAAAGGAAATGTACTACGCTCAGCTTAAATGCGAAAAGGACATAAACACCCACCTTGATATGGCGGCAGAACCAACGGCAAAAATGCTTGAAGCCGTGCTTTGCCTTGAAGCTAAAAATGAAGCCGAGAAAAAGACTTTTGCACAGCTTGGCTATCATTTGGGCAGGTGGATTTACCTTATGGATGCCGCCGCTGATATTAAAGAAGATAGCAAAAGCGGTAACTTTAACCCGTTTTTGCTCAAGTTCGGCGATATTTCAAAGGTTGACCTTAAAGAGGCAGACAGGGTTATTTCTCAATCCTACTTTTTGCTTACAAAAGCCTACGAACTTATTGACAAATGCAGATTTCACGATATACTGGACAATATAATATACAGCGGCTTAGCTAAAAAACAAAGAGATATTCTTTATCCCGAAAGGAAAAGTTAAATGAATAAAAATCCCTACACCGTCTTAGGCGTTTCGGAAAACGCCACAGATGCAGAGATTAAAAAAGCATACCGAGAGCTTGCGAAAAAATATCATCCCGATAATTATCAGGACAGCCCATTGGCAGACGTGGCATCGGAAAAAATGAAAGAAGTAAACGAAGCCTACGATGAAATCCAGAAATTAAGGCGAGAGGGCAGACGTTACAATGCCTATGGTAATACAAACGCCTACAACACCTACTCGGGTAATCAGTATGGCTATACCCACACAAATTATCCCGACGTAAGAAATTACATTCAAAGCGGCAGGCTTGACGACGCTCAGACTATTTTAAACGGTGTGCCTGTAAGTAAGCGTGATGCAGAGTGGTACTTCCTTTCAGGTATGATTGACTACCGCCGCGGCTGGACAGACAGAGCCTACACCAATTTTAAGACAGCCTGCGATATGGAGCCTTCTAATAATGAGTTCAGACAGGCATTTAATATGTGTAACCGTCAGCGGCAGTATTCAAATACACAGTATCAGACTACCCATGGCGGCGGATGCTCTACCTGCGATATCTGCTCGGGACTCTTGTGTGCTGATTGCTGTTGCGAGTGTATGGGCGGCGACTGCATACGTTGCTGTTAAGGTGAAGCTATGAAATCCCGTAAGGTTGCTTTCGGCGGAGTTATAGCGGCACTTTCCTTGGTGCTTATGCTGATTACAGGTGTAATTCCTGTTGGCACTTATGCCTTGCCTGCCTTTGCAGGAATTTTGCTCACCGCAATTGTTATCGAGTTCGGTATTCCTTGGGCAATCGGAGTATATGTTGGTGTGTCGGTGCTTTCGTTTTTACTTGTAAGCGACAAAGAAGCCGCACTATACTATACCTTGATTTTAGGCATTTATCCTGTGCTTAAAAGCCTTTTTGAGCGTATAAAAGTAAAGTGGCTCAGCTTTATGTTAAAGCTTGTGTATTTTAACGTAATGGCGGTTGCCGCCTTTTACATAAGCATCTATATTTTGAATATCCCTGTAGAAAGCTTTAGTCTTTTCGGTGTTAATATGCCGATTTTGTTTTTAGTATTGGGAAATTTTGTTTTCGTAGCTTACGATATTTGCGTAACGAGGCTTGTGTCAGCATATCTTAACGTCTGGAGAAAACGCTTTAAATTATAAAATCTAATATTGATTAGCACGCTTCATTGTGATATAATTAATCTAAGGAAGTTTTGCTTTGCGGGGCGGATTTTCCGCCCTTTATTTTTTGACAGGAGGTACAGTATGAATAATAACCGTTTGCTTCGTTTTGTTTCTTTAATACTGGCAGTTATTGCGGCTTTATCGGTTTGTGCTGTTGCCTCAGTGTCTGCAACTGATGCCGATTATACCGTTGTAACTACCGACGCCGTACGGCTCAGGAGTACTCCCGAAATAAATGACGAAAACTTTATTACCACCCTTGGCGTTTCTGAAAGCCTTACTTTGATTGGTAACAGCTCAGACGGTTGGGCAAATGTCAGACGAAGCAGTGGCGAAGAGGGGTATTGCTCGGTTGATTACCTTAGTGTTCCCGAAGCTTCGGACATTACTTTTACGGGTATAACCACCGACGAGGTTAATTTCCGCCAAGGTCCGTCTACCGATTATCCGTCTAACGGACTTCTTCCCAAAGGACAGGAGTACATAGTTCTCGACAATACCAACGAAGCTTGGGTAAAGATTAAAATTGATGATACGCAAGGCTACGTTTACAGAACCTATGCTTTACTTAGCCTAACACTTAATACTCCCGAAGCAACAGAGCCTTCTGAGCCCGCCAAACCTTCTACTGAGGCAACAGAGCCTACAGAGGTTACGAAACCTTCCGAAGTACCCACCGAGCCTCAGCTTCCGACTTCACCCTCGGTAAATCCCCAGAGAACGCCTAATTGTTACTCTGCTTCTCTTTTGGAGGGCGACAGCCTTTTATCAAAAATCAAGCTTACAGGCGAATTTGTGTTAACGGATAAAGAGCTAAGCCTTAACACAGGCGATACATATAAGCTTTCTCCGCTTATTCTCGGCGGCGGCATTGACGGCGTAATTACGTATAAAAGCTCTGACAACTCTATAGCTACAGTTTCTAAAGGCGGTGTTATTACAGCCTTAACTGCAGGAAGTACCGAAATTTCGGCGTCATATGGAGGCAAAACCGCCATTTGTTCGGTGTCGGTAACAGGCGAGCCTTTTGTGCCCACAGAGCCTACCGACCCCGAGGTAACTGCTCCCACAACTACGGTGCCTCCTACCGAGAATAATACCTTTGAGCTTTCAGCTTCAAAGGCAAGCGTCGAAAAAGGCAACCTTTACGTACTTACTTCACCTATGGAAAATTCCCTCTGGTCAAGCAGTAACGAAAGTATTGCAACCGTAAACGGTGGCTTGGTTACAGCCGTAAACGAAGGCGAGGCTATAATTACCGCCACAGCCGACGGTAAATCAGGCACTTGTATAATCACAGTTACCAAGGCAAGTACAGGGCTTTCTATCGAGTATTCTGAGGTTTCGGTTACAAGTGGCAAAACCTTTTACAACGGTGCAGCATCCTCTGCCTATATCAATTGGACAAGCTCAGATACCTCAGTTGCCACTGTTTCAAACGGATTTATCACAGGTGTAGGTGAGGGTACAGCAGTAGTAACAGCTTACTCTGAAAAAGGCACAAAAACCTGCTTGGTTACCGTCAAGTCGGCAGAGCCTGTTCGGTTTACCTATGCTTACCCCAATACTGCCGCAAAGAATGAAACCGTAAATCTTGTGGCAATTACCGATAAAACCCGCACAGCGGTGCAGTTTAAGATTGATATAAACGGAACGGTTAAAACCATTGATGCAACCTCGAAGAAAGCCGACGGTAACACTATTATCTGGACCGGCACTACCGAAATTTCCGAGGCAGGCACCTTTAAGGTTACCGCTTATTCAAAGCTTGGTTCTAAGTTTTCTTCCTGCGATGACAGCAAAACCACTGTTTTTATAAGAGAAAACAAGGATTTGCTTAAGGAAACTAACGAGGACAGACGTGCAAGCGATAGTCTTATTTCTTTGCTTGCTTCCTTTGAGGGTTACGTGGGTAACGTATATTTTGACAACTTAGCGGGGGGCATTCCCACTTTAGGCTACGGCAAGGTGGTTTACGTTGGCGACAGCTTTTATAACGATATGACCAAAACCGAGGCATATGCTCAGCTTTATGATACTGTCAATAACGGCGGATATTCATCAAACGTAAACTCTTACCTCAGGTCACTGGATGCAAATTATAATCAACAGCAATTTGACGCCTTGGTGTCTTTTGCATATAATATCGGTTATTACGGACTAAAGAGCGATTCCGAAATCCGTGCTCTGATTCTTGAAGCTAAGGAAAAGAAAGAGGTGCAAAACACCGACAAAAACGCCGCGTACGTTAATGGAACTCAGGTTAATTTCCGCAAGGGTGCGGGTACCGAGTTTGAAAGCCTCGGTTGGCTCAGCTACCCTGATACTCTTACCCTTGTTGATACAAAGCTTCACAATGACGTCTGGTATCATGTAAAAAGTTCCGACGGCAGAGAAGGCTATATATACAAGGATTACGTTACCTTGGGTGTTCCTACGGTGGAAGGTGAAATTTACTTAAGCCTTATAGATAAAGCCGAGTTTACAAGGGTGATGCTCGAGTATCACCACGCAAGCTCTAACTGTATTTCGGGTCTTCTTTACCGCAGGGTTGACGAGCTTGACCTTTTCTACTACGGCGACTATGAACGAGACGGCGACGAAAATCGCTTCGGATACTCCTTTGTCTGTGACAGGGACAAGTCCTTTAAGCTATAAACGGAGGAAATATTATGAAAATCGGATTTATCGGAGCAGGCAATATGGCTACTGCCATTATCGGCGGTCTTGTACGCTCCGGCTTCAGTAAAAAAGATATTTACATTTACGACATCTTTGCCGAAAAGCTCAGCACCTTTGGCGAAATGGGTTTAAGTGTTGCCCGGTCGGCACAGGAGCTTACAAAAGAGGCTGACATTATTGTTTTAGCCGTTAAGCCTCAGCAGTACGGCGAGGTTATCGAGGGTATTGCACCTGCTGCTGATATGGGCAAAACCTTTGTTTCCATAGCTGCAGGCATTACTGTGGAGTATGTGCGTAATAAACTGGGTTTAGATGTTCCTGTTGTAAGGGTTATGCCCAATACCCCTTTGCTTTTAGGCAAGGGTGCTACTGCACTTTCTCCCTCTGATAATGTAAGCGATGATGCTTTCGCCATGGTTAAAAGTATGTTCGCTTCTTCGGGTGTGGTAGAAATTCTGCCAGAAAGCTTAATGAACGCAGTTATCAGCGTCAACGGCTCAAGTCCTGCTTATATCTACCTTTTCGCCAAGGCTGTATGCGATAGTGCCGAGGCTCAGGGTATTGACAGGCAAGTGGCTATGAAGCTTTTTGCCGCTGTTTTAGAGGGCAGTGCCGAGATGCTTCGTTCATCAGGTGACGACCCCGATACCCTTATTCAGAAGGTAAGCTCTAAGGGCGGCACCACAATTGCGGCTTTGGAGCGTCTTTATGCTCACGGCTTTGAGGGTGCTATAGATGACGCTATGCGTGCTTGTACACAGCGTGCACAGGAGCTTTCTGACGAGGCATAATCATATTAACCGAGCTTTTTGCATAAACTCTAATATCATAAGGACAACCTGATAAAGGAGTTTTAAAATGAAAGGCGTTATATTATCTATTCCATCAAGAAGCAGACCCAAAATAGCAAGGCAAAGGCAATCTGCCGAGGTGTTCCTCAGAAGATACCTGTCAACTCTTATTTTTACCTTGTTTTTTACCGCAGGCATTATTTGGGGAGCTGTAGTTTCGGTTAAGGCTGAGGCTGACTTTTTGACGGATATGGATTTTCTGTTTACTACAAACCTGCAGTCAAGACTTTCTCAGGGGATGCTTTCCTCTTTTGCGGCACATTTTGCATCTAACTTTATATTTTTCACCGCGGCGGCTCTTTGCGGACTTTCGCCATGGGGTGTAGGGGTTTTGCCTTTTATTGTTGCCTTCAAGGGCTTTGGCACGGGACTTTCTGCGGCGTATCTAATAAGTGCTTACGGGGTAAAGGGACTCGGTTTTTACATAGTAGTTGTCCTTCCCGGTACATTTTTGTTTTCGTTGGCACTGCTTTTTATGTCGGCACATTGTGCCTCTATGTCTTTAAGACTTGCAAGGCTCTTGTTTGTCAAGGGCGAGGGTGCGGTGCCTGTTACGGTGTACGTTAAAAATTATTTGTTCAGGTGCTCCTATTATCTGCTTTTCTCGGCGGTAGGGGCAGTGTGTGACATGCTTTTCTGGAGCTTTGTGTCAGGGCTCTTTTTCTAAAACTCTCAGAGGATGTGTAAAATGACAACTGAAAGAAAAAAGATGGGTTTTGAAAAATTTTTATCTACTTATTTTTCAAAGCTTGGAAAGTTTACGTTAGTTAATCTTATTTTTGCGCTACCTTTTGCTGTTTCGGTGGTGCTTTGCTATCTTTTGTGCAGGTTTTTATTGCCGAACCTGACTATGGTAATTTTGCCGCTTGCTCTGATTTTGTCGGCTCCATTTTATTCGGGAGTAGTTGTGGTAAGTAAAAATATTTACTATGATGAAATTAATTTCGGAATTTTCAAGGCGTTTTTATCTGCCGTAAAGAACAATTTCAAGGCTTATCTGGTTCATGGCGTTGTTGCGTATCTGGCTTTTGTAGGCTGTTATCATGGCATTGTCATTTATAATCTTTTTGCAAAGTCCAGCGGAATATTTTATGTAATGGTATTTGTGTCTGTTCTTTTAGCTTTATTTCTGTTGTTCCTTCTGTACGGAGCTCCTTTGATGAGTGCGTTCTTTGATTTGAAGCTTAAGGATGTTTACAAAAATAGCCTGCTTATGACCTTCGGCGAGCTTAAGTCTAACTTTTTTGCGACTGTAGGCTTGGTTGCTTACCTTGCGGTTTTAAGCTTGCCTGTTATGCTTTTTGGCTTGCTTTCTCACGTTTGGGGCGAGGCGGTTAGCGTATATGTGATTTTTGCTTATATAGCACTTGCGTTGCTTTTGCTTGTGCCCTCAGGGGTCTCGTCAATTATTACAGCTTGCCTGTATCCTAATATGAAACACGTAATTTCAGGTGAGGCAAAAGCTACCATCGAGGCTATACGTAAAGAAGATGAAGAAGCACAGAAAGCTGCAGAAGAGCCTGACTATTCTGATTTTGATGTTGAAGCTCTCAGTAAAAGCACTGGCGAATATGTTTTTTATAACGGAAAAATGATAAAGAAAAGTGTTATTCTTGACGAGTTAAAGGAAAGAGGTAAAGAAAATGAGTGAAAAAAGAAAAAGCACCCCTAAAGCAAAGGTGCTTACAGTTGTACTTTTGGTGCTCTTTTTAGGTTCCTGTGCAACTCTTGTTTTTGCAGTATGTACAGATATTTTGGGTATAAACAGCAACACGACCCCCACCGACCCTGTTGCTACAACCGATATTTATGTTACTGAAAATATAACTACAGTAAATACAGAGGTGTTGCCATCAACAACTGTACCATTAACAACTGTCGCCGAAAGTGATGAAGCAGATTTGTGCTTTGCGGAAAAATATAAAATCACTTCTGTATGCGACGAAAATGGTGACGAGATGGATTTAAGGGTTGCTTTTGGCAACAGCTTCAGAGAGGGATACGTAGAGTTTGACTCGGACAGATTTTTCATAGGACTGACTGTACAGGGACCTCCTGAAAATTACGGTGGAACGTATAAATTTATATCAGATTCAGAAGTAGAACTGAGATATGACAACTCTGCTATCAAATCTGCTTTTATAAAAGACGTTGATGATGCAGGCTTTGTTACAGAAATTGACGTAACTATGTCCAGCGATTTTGTTATAACCTGTGTACTTTATTAAGAGTTTTCTTTCGCATCTACAAACCAGCGGTTTTCTTCTAAAAACAAATACCGCTGAGCACCTAAAATTCTGCAAGTATAACGAATTCCCATGCCGCCCGCTTTAAGCGAGGCGGCATATCTTACGTCAGTAACTCTGTCTATATCAAAGCTTCTGCCGTCGTTCCAGTGGATTTTAAGTGGCAGTAGATTGCCGTCGGGGTCAAACCTTGCGGTTACAGATATGTATTGTTTCATATTTTACTCATTCCCAAAACCCGCCGTTGACGTAATGCGGGAGTTATATTAACTTTTCCGTAGGCAGAACTGCCCACCGTGGCTAACGGTGGCTAACCAAAATAACCTACGGGATGAACTGTGTGTTCTTCCTTAGGCGAAAATCCCGAAAGCTTTCTGTCTGCAAGAAGTATGGCAGGGCGTACACAGTACGTGCCAAACCTCTTTTTTAGCACATCGATAGAGCTGTCTAAGGCACTTTGCCTTGTACGCTCTTTTTCGTTTCTCAGCAGGCTGAGCTGCCGGGCTTCTATGCAAGGCTTGAAATCGCTTAAGGAAATCCCAATGCTTCTTAAAGGTTTTTCAAAGCTGTAGTTGGATTTTATCAGCTTTAATGCCGCACAAAGGATTTCGGTGCTTATATTGGTAGGGTCTATTTTGCATTGGCGTGTTATGGTCATCAGGGTGTTGTCCCTAAGGCTTACGGTTACAGTGCCTGCAGTCAAATCCTGCTCACGCATTCTTCTGCAAACACTGTCAGAAAGTACGTTCATAACGATTTTTGCATCTTCAAAATTCACAAGGTCTCTGGGACTTGTGGTAGAATTACCTATGGATTTTGGTGTGTTTACAAAGCCTAATGCCTTAACGGGCGACATATCAAGTCCGTTTGAAAAGGTGTGCAGTGTGTCTGCCCACTTGCCGAAATTGGATTTAAGTATAGGGTAGGGGAATGCGGCAAGCTCGCCTATGGTGAAAATCCCCATAGCGTTAAGCTTTTTCTTTGTTGACCTTCCTACGCTCAGCAAATCTTCTACAGGTAATCTCCACACGATGCTCTTAAAATTTTGGTCTGTAATTACGGTTACCGCGTCGGGCTTTTTGTAGTCTGAGCCAAGCTTTGCAAAAATTTTATTAAAGCTTACGCCTATGCTTACGGTTATTCCCAGCTCATATTTAATACGGCGTCTTATTTCGTCGGCGACGGCCGCGGCCTCTTCAAAGCTACTTACGCAGCCTGTCAAATCCACCCATGACTCATCAATGCCAAAGGGCTCAATGCGGTCTGAGTAGTTGCTGTAAATCCTTGTTGCTTCTTTTGAAAACCTTATGTACCTGTCAAAATGAGGATTAACTGTTACAAGCCGGGGGCATTTTTCCACAGCCTGCCATATAGCCTCGCCTGTTTTAACGTTGAATTTTTTTGCGATTTCGTTTTTAGCAAGAATAATACCATGACGCATATCTGTGTCGCCGCAGACCGCAACAGGCTTATTTCTTATTTCGGGATTGTAAAGACATTCCACGCTTGCGAAAAATCCGTTACAATCAGAATGCAGTATGTACCTCATAAAAGCCTCAGAATTTAAACCAAACAAATGTTCTTACAAAGGTATTATAGAACAGGTGTTCGAAAATGTCAATATATTCCTTTAAAATTTCTGTAACAATTTTTTACCCGACAGTATATTATGCAGTATAGGGGTGAGGTAAATGAAACAGAAAAGTGCAGGCTGTGTACTATCATTTGCGGCAGGGCTTTTGGTTGCAAGTCTCTTACCCTGCGAGTTCGTGGTGGTTGTTGCTGCCATAACAATTATTATAATATGTTTTATTTTCAGGAGGCGTAGAGTTTGAAAATCGTACTTATCGAAAATCCTAAGTTCATATCCTTCTTCCTTCGCAAAATTTACGGCATCAAAAAGCAAAAGCCACAGCAAATCTAAAGAAAGGGCAGATAAAATCTGCTCTTTTTTCATTTTCAAAATAAAAAGGCACTAAGTGTATGGTTAAAAATTATCTAAATGTAGAAAAATTATCTTTTTCTATTGTAATTTCCATTATTTGCTGATATTATGTAATTGAATTTTAAAAGGAGGAAATTAACTATGAAAAGAAGTAAGCGTTTCTTATCACTCTTGCTTGCAGTAATGCTTGTTCTTACAACTGTAGTATCAGCTACAATGGTAAGCGCATCTGCAGCAGGAATCGAAAACTCCGCTCTTTGCAGCGAGTATTATGCAACTAACCCCAACGGACAGGTTGGTAAGCAGGCTACAATCACTATCGACGGCGATTTTAGCGACTGGTCAAGCGATATGCTTATTGCAAAAGGTGCTGCTTGGGACGTGGCTAACCACTACAAAGGTGCTCATGAAAACTGTCTTCTTGATACAACTGCACTTTTCGGTGCATGGGACAACGAAAACCTTTATATTGGTTGGCAGATGGTAAATACCACTGACACATGGCACAGAGAAGGCGATGGCTCACTTTCTGACGGAGGTCGTGTTCTTGACGTTCCTCTTATTCTTGCTCTCAGAGTAGACCCTACAAAGACAGTAATGTCTAATAAGAACAACCAGGGCGGTCCTATCTGGGGTGAGACTATGGGTCTTACATTTGAAACTCAGGTAGATCACCTTCTTTATATGAGCGGTAAGCCTGGTTTGGGTACTCCTGCTATCTTTACTGCAGTTGATGCAGAGGGTAATACAGACTATAATTCAGGTTGCAGACCCTTTGCTTCCGTAGGCATTGAGTACAAAATGGCAGAGGATAACATCTGTGATACTATCATGGGTCTTAACTATTCTGAGGACCCTGCCGATGTAACAAATGCAGGTGCTGACTGGGTAGACTATAAGACCTTTAAAGGTTCTATGGGCACTCACAACACAAAGTATGACTCTTTCTATGAGATTAAGATTCCTCTTTCTGTTCTTGGCATTGATGCAAACTATCTTACCACTAACGGTATCGGTGCTATGGTTGTAGCAACAAGAGGTGAGTCAGGTCTTGACTGCATTCCCTTTGATACAACAATGCTTGATAATGCGATGGGTGAGTATAAAGTTTCTGATAACACTTCACACGAAAAAGACGACGAGGACGTTATCACAGTAGACCTTGCCCGTATCGGTAAAACTGGCTCAGGCGGCACAATTGCACCTCCTCCCATTGCAACTCAGCCCACAACTGCTGACCCCGTAGTAACTCAGCCCACAACTGCTGACCCCGTAGTAACTCAGCCCACAACAGCTGACAAGCCTATTGCTACAGAGCCTTCCGAGGTTACAACTGCAGTTGCTCCCACAGAGGGTTCAGACCCCATTGTTGTTCCCCCTGTAGTTGAGCCTTCAGAAACAACTCCCACAGAGGTTCCTTCAACAACTGCATCAGTTCAGGTTCCTACTCTTGATTTTGATGATACAACCCCCACAACCGAAAACCCCACAACTGTTAATACAATTCCCTCTAATCCCGTTGTTGTTCCCACAACAGGCATACTCGGCGATGCTGACGGCGACGGCAAGGTAAGCATTAAGGATGCTACTCTTATTCAGAAGCATATCGCTAAGATTACAACCCTTGACGAGAATGCTCAGTTCTTAAGCGACGTTGATGCTAACGAAATCATCAACATCCGCGACGTTACAAATATCCAGAAGTGGCTTGCAAAGATTGACGTTGAGTACGCAATCGGCGAGTCCGTATCTTCAGGCGAAATTATTATTCCCGTTCCCACAACAAAGGCTACAGAGGCATCTACAACTCAGGCTCCTATAATTGTTCCCGTTGTTACAACTGCTCCTGTAACCGAGCCTTCCGAGGCAGTTACAACTCTGGCTACAGAAGCTACAACAGCAGCAACCGAGCCTTCACAGGCTTCTACAACTGCTGCACCTCTTCCCACAGAAACACAGCCTCAGTACACACAGCCCCAGTATACCGAGCCCGATTATCCTGACTATCCAGATAATCCCGACTATCCCGATAATCCTGACGTAGGTACAATCACAATCTACTTTGAGAATACATACGGCTGGTCTTCTGTTTACTGGCACGCATGGAATGATGCAGGCGGCACAAACACACCTTGGCCCGGTGACCCCATGACCAACGTAAGCGGTAATATCTATTCTGCTGAGGTAAGCACTGAGTTTACAGGTATTATCTTCAACGACGGTTCAGGCAGTGACTCCGCAAAGACCGACAATGCGGATATCGCAGGCGACGGTCAGATGTATTCTAACGGCTCTTGGGTAGCTTACGACCCCAACTACAATGGCGGCGGTGACGACCCCTACAATCCTCCCTCAGGCGAGGGCAGAACAGTTTACTTCTCCAATGTTAACCATTGGGATGCTGTATATGCTTACGTTTGGAACGATGCAGGCGGTCAGAACGCTGAGTGGCCCGGCGAGATGATGACTCTCGTAGAAGAGGACAACGGCTACGGTCAGCAGGTTTACTCCTTCACCGTATCGGCTGAGTACAACTACATTATTTTCAGCAACGGCAATGGCACTCAGTGTGCAGACATCAACCTTAACAACGAAGTTAACAACGGCTTCTACCTTACAGGCGAGGTTATAAACGACAAGGGCCACTACGGCTACGAGTCCTACGCACGATAAATTATTTGCATAATTCAAACCCAAGTGTTTAACAGCACTTGGGTTTTTCTTTAACATATAATGTTGACAAATCAACATCACAGGTGTAAAATATCCTCTATATTATGCGAAAGAAGAGATATTATGTCACTTAAGGCTGTATTTTTTGATTTGGACGGAACCCTTCTTCCTATGGATCAGGATGTTTTCGTCAAGGCTTATTTCGGGGGAATATCCTCAAAGCTTGCAAACCGCGGTTATAATCCCAAAGAGCTTGTGGGTGCTATTTGGCAGGGAACAGGTGCAATGATTAAAAACGACGGCAAATATACCAACGAGCAGGTTTTTTGGAACACATTCACCTCGATTTATGGCGAAGAGTGCCTTAATGATACTGTGTACTTTGACAAATTTTATGAAGAAAACTTTGACGACGTAAAGTCCGTATGTGGTTTTAATCCTAATTCTGCCCGTATTGTTCGTGATTTAAAGTCAAAGGGTATCCGCACAGTTTTAGCAACGAACCCGATTTTTCCAAGCATAGCTACCGAAAAGCGTATGGCGTGGGCAGGCTTAAGTCCCACTGATTTTGAGCTTTTCACTTCTTACGAAAATATAAGCTACTCAAAGCCAAATCTTAAGTATTACGAAGAGCTTCTCAGACGTTTAAATCTTAACGCCGAAGATTGCCTGATGGTTGGCAACGACGTGGGGGATGATATGGTAGCTGAAAATTTAGGCTTCAAGGTTTTTTTGCTTACCGATTGCCTTATCAATAAAGAAGATAAGGATATTTCTGTTTACCCCAACGGCAGTTTTGATGCTCTGAATAATTATATAAACACATTGCTTTAACTCAAAGCTCCCTTTGAAACCCAAGGGGAGCTTTGCTGTTTAAAAAGACAAATATAGTGATTTTGTCTATAATTAATATCACTAAATGATGTCAAGTGTTTTTGGTGATAATTTAAAATTTCACAAAAAGTTTGTGTTATTTATCCAATTTGTGTTGTTGAACAATGTAAAAAATGACGAAAAATAAAAATTACATGAACTAAAGTTATAAATTTCCTCTGTAAATTTGTTCATGTTTTTTGGCAAATATGCACTACAAATTCTTGATTTTTTAATACTTTTGTAATATAATTTAAGAAACATAAGGCAGTATTGCGTTCAAAACCAATATTTACCTATATTTCAATACATTCGACAGTTCGACATAAGCTTATGCCGAATTGTCTTCTATTGCTATTTTTTATCAAAGGAGTGTTACCAATGGGTCTTTTTAACCGAATAGTTGACGATATGGTTAACGAAAAAGTTCCCCATACAAAACGCAAGGCTTTAATAGTCTTTGTCTCCATATTGACGCTTCTTTCAATGGTTACCTCAACCTATGCTTGGTTTAAGATTAACACCTTCGCAGGCGTTGATTCTCTTGATATGCACATCAGCGTAAGTGCACAGCTTAAGGTTTCTATGGAAGACCATGGCACCGACCTTGAAGCTTACGAAAAAATCATCACCAACGAAATGATTGACAGCTACCTCGGTCAGTATAACACACGCCTCGAGGAAATTGTCCTCGACCCCGTTACCACCACCGACGGCAGAGTTTTCACAAATCAGCGCGGTAACGAAAAGGCACCCAACGACCGTTCGTATTTACAGTTCAAATGCTTCTTCATCGCAACCGAGGATATGTGGGTTCACCTCACAACCGAAAGCACCGATGACGGCATGGACGACGGCACAAGGGTTTCTACAACCTCAACAGGTGCACAGGCTGACGTTATTAACTGCCCCCGTGTAGGTTTTGTTGCCGAGAATGGCGACAGTGCGATTTACGAGCCTAACCGCGGTACTCCTGTAAGCGGTCAGAATACATTCGATTTACCCTCTGGTACAATGCAATATTCTAACAGCACCCGTCTTTTCCACCTGAATGCTATGGAGCCTACCGAGGTTACAATTAGCCTCTGGATTGACGGCGAAGACCCCCAGTGCGACGACGATGTACAGCAGGCTCAGCTTTCTGTTCAGCTTGGCTTCATCGGTTGCGACGAGGACAATATTCCCATTTCTTAATCTGTACTTTACATTAATAAGGCACCCCACTTGCCTCCCTTATCTAAAGGGAGGGGGACCGCGTAGCGGTGGAGGGATTCACCTCTAAATCTTCCAACGGAGTTGATACCAATGTTCTTTAATAAAAAACCAAAAACCGAACAGCCTGTAACTCCCGAGGAGTTAAGCAAGTTTAATGACAAATCCATTGCGGATTCCGACATAAAGCACTTACACGTCCGCAACGATTCAATAGACGTTATCAATTATAAGAAGAAAAAGAAAATCTTAAGCATCGTAATTTCAGCCACAGTTTTTGTGCTGTTGGTGCTCTGGATTATCTCAATGCTTCTTACCCAGTGGGGCGACCTTGTAATAAGCGTTGACTCTTTTGCAGGCAGAAAGGGCATCGTTATCAGCGAAGACCCCGAGTTTGAAACTTATACCCACAAGCTTTCTGCAACTCAGGTTAAGGACGTAACCAATATTACATATTCTTGGCTTCCCACAGACCTTGACACTTCTGCCAACGGCTCTCACAACGGCAAAAACTACGTTGCATATACCTTCTATTGTAAGAATAACGGTCAGGAAACCCTTGACTATGATGCTTACCTTGAGGTAACAGGCGTTGCTAAATCTGCTGACGAAGCAGTCCGAGTTCTGGTTTACAAAAACGGCGAGCAGGCAATGTACGGCAAATCAAAGTACGACGACCGTAATACTGCAGAAACCGACTGCACAATGTTCGAAACCGACTCCCGCGTTATGACAACCTCAAGCGAAAACTTCGAAGTTGACCAGGTTGACAAATACACAATCGTAATCTGGGCAGAGGGCAACGACCCAGAGTGTATCGACGATATCCGCGGCGGTCACGTTCGTATGCGTATGCTCTTTGAGGTAAGAGATGACGAAGACGACTCCAAACCCTTCGGTGCAGGTTGGTTTAACTAATTTATATTTGCCATCGGCAAATACTTCATACGGTTACCGTACTTCATATCGCATAAGCGATATTTCATAAATCCCTTGGGATTTACTTCATAGCACTTTGGTGCTACATATCGGTATTAAGTACACAATGTGTACTAATATAAAAAACAAAAAACCCTATGGTGTTTTAGGGGCAAAAATTATTTTTTTAGGAGGAATTTCTCATGAAAGCAAATTCAAGAAGAAGAGTACTTATCTCTTCCGTAGCAATGCTCTTAGTAGCAATTGTTGCTCTCGGTACATCAACATACGCTTGGTTTACCAACACAACCACAGCAAAAGCTAACAACGCAAAAATCACTGTAGCTGCTCCCTCAGGTCTTAAAATCGCTGCTGTTGCAGCTGGTACAAATGCACCTGCTCTTGATGCTTACAGCTCATCCATTGATTTAACATCTTTAGCACAGGGCTCTCTTACACCTGCTTCTGGTAATGCAGCTGCTGATGATATTAAATTCTATAGTGCAACCGTTGACGATAAGAAGAATGTTTCTGCAATTACTGAGTCCGGTAGCTATATCGCTATTGATATTTATGGTATCTTATCCGCATCTAACCCTGGCACAGATGGTGCAGAAGTTGCAAAGGATGTTCAGTTAGATTCTATCGCTCAGGATGCAGTGTCTACACCCGGCAATGTTGTAAGATGTGCATACTATGCAGATGGTGCAAAGAAGGCTTATATGAACTTCGGTAGTGGTACTAGATCTGTTAACCCTGTAAAGGCTACTGGTAGCAATCTTACTGGTGTAAAAACAAATGATAACTTTGTAATTCCTGCAACTGCAACAAATTATGTTGAGGCTACTGCATTATCTGCTGTACCTTGTGCTAATGTTACTGATGTAGAAGTTCCTGCTGTTTCTTATGTTGAGGATGCAGCTGATGCTACAAAGATTGGTACACTTTACTTCTGGGTAGAAGGTCAGGATGAATCTTGTAACAATGCAAATGCACAGACAGTTGTTGGTTCAACAGGTAACATTACATTAACTTATGTACTTGTTGACTAATTAACTTTTAATTAGTATTACATAACTTAGATTGATTTCGGAGACCCCTTATGAAAAGTAAAGTGAAAAAGATAATAAATACAATCGTTGACATAATAGTTGTATTGATTTTGATAGTCTCAATATTCGTTGTTGTACTATCCCTTACTACAAAGTCACAAGGGGTCCCCAATGTTCTTGGTGTTGCTCCCTTAAGCGTAGAGTCATACTCAATGGAAAATACAATCAACAAGGGCGACCTTATCTTTTGTAAAGTTACAAAAGACGCTGACTATGAATATAAAGTAGGCGATATTGTTACTTTCCCCTTTGAGATTGACGGTATCCAGACTTTCAATACACATAGAATTATCGAGGTTATTGAGGACGAGGGTATTACATACTACAGAACTCAAGGCGACAATCCCGAAACAAACCCTGACCCTGATGTTCAGTTACAAACATCAGATTCAATCATTGCCCTTTATACAGGAACTAAAATTCCTGCTGTGGGTAATGCTTTAAGCTTTATCAGAACTCAGCTTGGATTTTTCCTCTGTGTTCTGCTTCCGATGATTATTTTCTTTATCTACGAGGCAATTCGTGTTGTTATGAACATCGTTGCTTATAATAAAGAAAAGGCACTTGCCGAAGCTAAAGAGGCTGTTCAGTCCGCTGAGCTTACCGAAGAGCAGAAGCAAAGGGCTATCGAGGAATAC
>JAFUPE010000073.1 GCA_017481395.1 Ruminococcus sp.
AGAAAGAGAAACACGTGGCAAAAGGCCTGCCAACTCTATCTGGCTTTGGGGCGAGGGTACTAAACCTTTGCTTGACAGCTTCGAGGAGCTTTACGGTGTTAAGGGCAGTATGATTTCTGCTGTTGACCTTTTAAAAGGCATTGCGATTTGTGCTAAAATGAAAAGTGTAGACGTTAAAGGTGCTACAGGCTACATAGACACAAACTTCGAAGGAAAAGCAAACGCCGCTATTGAGGAATTCAAAAACGGTGCAGAGCTTGTGTATGTACACGTAGAAGCACCCGACGAGTGCGGTCACAGATTTGAGGCAGAGAACAAAGTTAAGGCAATTGAGCTTATAGACGAAAAGGTGCTTACTCCTATTGTTGAGGCTCTTGAGGGTATGAACGAGGATTTTGCAGTACTTGTATGCCCTGACCACCCCACACCCCTTAACACAAAAACTCATTCTCGTACTCCTGTTCCCTATCTTATTTACAGAAGTAATGCAAAAGTTAACTCAGGCGTTGAGAAGTTTACGGAAGCCGAAGCTGAGAAGACGGGCGTATACATTGACAAGGGCTACACCCTTATGAACCGATTTCTTAACAAATAAAAACACATAAAATTATCCCGACAAGTTTCATTGCACTTGTCGGGATTTTTTTAATTAAATCACCTGTAAAGACACTTCGTTGTCTTTAACATCAGCATGGATAGCGGAAATATTGCCTGCACCCTTTAGAATCATCTCTTCAGCAATACGCTGCTCGACTTCCTTTCGGATAACAGAACGCAAATCTCTTGCTCCGCTTCTGCCGTCCTTAACCTTATCAGCAAGGAAAGTGCAGATTTCGTCGGAGAAGCTGAAACGAATTCCTTTTTCTTCAAGAGTCGGCACATATTCATTAAGCATAAGCTTAGCGATTTTAATTAAATCCTCACCTTCAAGGTGACGGAAAACAATAACCTCGTCAACTCTGGCTAAAAACTCGGGACGCAGGAATTCAGACAAAGCCTTCATAACCTTTTCGCGTGTTGCATCCTGTTCGCTTTTACCAAAGCCCAAAGCATTTTCACGCTTATTGGAGCCTGCGTTGCTGGTCATAACAATAACTGTGTTCTCGAAATTAACCACTCTGCCGTGGGCGTCGGTAAGCTTACCTTCGTCAAGAATCTGGAGAAGAATGTTGAGAACATCAGGATGAGCCTTCTCTATTTCGTCAAAAAGCAGAACAGAATAGGGTCTGCGACGAACCTTTTCGGTAACCTGACCAGCCTCATCATAACCTACATAACCCGGAGGTGAACCGATAATTTTGGATACAGAGTGCTTTTCCATAAACTCGCTCATATCAAGGCGAATTAAAGTTTCGGGTGTATCGAAAAGAAGCATCGACAGTTGCTTAACAAGCTCAGTTTTACCTACGCCTGTAGGACCTACAAAAATAAATGACGCAGGGCGGCGGCGAGGTGCAATCTGCACACGGCTACGCTTAATAGCACTTGCCAGAGCATTAACAGCTTCGTCCTGACCTATGATTTTTTCTTTAAGCTCAGAGTCAATATCTGCAAGCTTTAAAAGCTCATTTTCTCTTACTCTTGAAGAAGGGATACCTGTCCAAAGCTCAATTACCTTGGCCAAATCCTCCTCGGTTACGTTGTTAATAAGGCTTTCCTCAGGAATTGATGCAAGCTCCTGCTCGACTCTTGCAAGTTCAGACTTAACAGTAGCAAGCTTTTCGTAGTCGATTTCTTCGGCGGCAGAAAGCTCGCTATGCTGTACTTCAAATTTCTTTTTATCTTCGTTAAGCTTATCAAAACGCTCAAGCTCTTTGTTGCGAAGTCCTGCACAAGCAGACGCCTCGTCCAATAGGTCGATAGCCTTATCGGGCAGAAAGCGGTCGGTGATGTATCGCTCGGAAAACACAACCGCCTTACGCACGATATCTTCATTTACAACTACGCGGTGATGAAGCTCGTAGTATTCCTTGATACCCGTTAAAACTTCGATAGTGTCGGCGATACTCGGCTCGGCAACGGTTACGGGCTGGAAACGACGCTCTAACGCACTATCTTTTTCAATGTACTTTCTGTATTCGTTAAAGGTGGTAGCACCAATAACCTGAATTTCACCGCGAGAAAGAGCAGGCTTAAGAATATTTGCGGCATTCATAGAGCCCTCGGCGTCACCTGTACCGACTAAATTATGAACCTCGTCAATAAAAAGAATAATATTACCCAGTGCCTTTACTTCATCGGTTAAGCCCTTGATACGACTTTCGAACTGACCACGGAACTGGGTGCCAGCAACCAAAGAAGTAAGGTCTAAGAGGTGAATTTCTTTATTTTTAAGACGCTGAGGTACATCGCCAGATGCAATACGCATAGCAAGACCTTCGGCAATTGCAGTTTTACCAACGCCGGGCTCACCGATAAGGCAGGGGTTGTTTTTGCTTCGTCTGGAAAGAATCTGAATAATACGCTCTATTTCCTTGTCTCTGCCAATAATGCGGTCGGTTTTTCCTTCGCGTGCTTTTCGGGTAAGGTCGTAGCAGTAAAGGTTTAAAAATCTGCGTTCCTTAGACTGCTTTTTCTCCTGCTTCTTGTTCTGCTTTGTGCTTCCCTGAGAGGTTGAGTCGCCACCCTTGCCGCCGCCAAAAAAGTTATTGAAAAAAGCAGGAAAAGTAGAAGCACCGCCGGGAGAAAAGCTATCACTTGAGTCTTTATCTTCACTGTCAGCCGGCATATCATCAAGACGCATTTGCTCTACCAAGCCTTCTTCCTTAATGGCATTAAGCATCTCACTCATATCGCCATCATTCATGTTTTCCATCATGGAGTTCATTTGCTCTTCCATAGCCTCTAAGTCCTCGGTAGAGAGTCCCATCTTCTTGATTAAATCTTCAACAGGCTTGATGCCAAGGTCCTTTGCACAGGTAAGACAGTATCCCTTAGGATTTGCATCGTCTTTATTTACATAGACAAAGACCACAGCAGGTCGTTTGCCGCATTTTGAACATATCATTTTGTTGCCTCCTTCTCGGTATTTTCCTTCTTCATAATTTCAAGGAAAAACAAAAAGTATCTTATAAGTGAGTATATCATCATTATTGCTGTTAAAGTAAGCAGAATAATGGCGAAAATTCTGAACTGGTCTTCCATTCCTAAAATAAGGTCGAAAAGTACAATCAATCCTACCGAAATGTAAAATAAAAAAGTACCGACCTTACCATACCATCTTGATGCACAAGGCTTTACATGCTTTTTAAGCATATAAGAAGCACCTATAAGCATCAGAAAATCCTTAAGTATAAGCAAGGTAATTACAGGAATTACCGCAGGCTCGATAAAAACAACACACACACCTACAGCAAACAAAGTAAGCTTATCTGCTACAGGGTCAAGCATTTTGCCAAGCTCGGTAATCTGATTTAATTTCCGAGCAAGAAGCCCGTCGAAAAAGTCGCTTAATCCGGAAAGCACAAGGCAGACTGCCGCCGAGATTGTGTATTCCTCGGCGTAATCCATAGTGCGTGCTTTGAAGAAAAAGCAAAGCATTGGTGCAATCAATGCAATCCTGAAATAACAAAGTATATTAGGCACGGTAAAAATATATGCCCAATCTACTTTTTTGGACTTATTATAATCCATTCATATCCCACCCAAATTAAATATTGCTAAAGCTATAAATAAAGCTTTGAACTACTGATGTTAAGCCGCCGAAATAAAGTAATGAGAAAAATATTGAATCGGCAACGTAAACTTCGTTTAGTATAAAAAGGTCACCGCCTGTAAGAGGAATCACAAGCTTTAATAGAAAAGCTAAAATATAAACCACCAATAAGCCCTCAAACAGACCTAAAACAAAACCAAAGGCAGAGTCCACCACCCTAATTAAAGGGAGACGGAATATTTTAGATATACCACCCATTACCTTTTTAAGCAAGAATAAAAGCAGTATAAATAATATGACAAAGAAAACAATTGAAATAACGCCTACAACAGGGGTCATTATTACGCCTTCAATACTTTCTACTGCAGAGGTGTCAAACATTGAAGAAAGCTTGACCTCGGTTACACCGAAGTAAGCTAGCGAATTAGAAAGCACCATCGGCATGCCGCCTAAAAGTCCTGCGGCCTTATCTGCCGCTGTGTTTAAGGCAGAGTCGTTTACAACCTTACTGATGTTATCAATTATTGTTTGTCTTATAAACGTATTATAAACAAGCTCTGCTAAAAAGTGTGACAGAAAAACAGCCGCTAAAAACGCTACAACAACTGACAAAAGTCTGCAAATAACCTTTGCGGCACCTGTTTTAATACCGATTATAGCAAAAACTAAAATCATTATCAAAGAAAGAATATCTAAAATCATATCTCACCGTTAAAAAGTATATAGAGAAATATCCTTGATACCTAAAGAAACAGCGGCATCAGGTGCAACAAGGCGTATTTGACGGCTGTCACCCACAGCCTTAATAGTTGAAAGCAGTTCACCGTTTTGAGAATACAGATAAATATAGGACTTATCACATATTGCAACGCGATTTTTATACGAGCTTATAAAATCAGCGGCATAGTCGGTTTCGATTTTTGAATTAACTGAACCAGACTTATCAACAGACATAATTGTACAATTTCGTCCGTCGCCGCTTCTTGAAAGGCTTAAAAGAAGCTCACCTGTGTCGGTATTAATATCGTAAGAGGTAAGTGTCATTTGAGAATAAGAGTTTTTGGTAAGCTTGGAAAAATTTCTGCCGTTTATAACGTAAGAGGCATTTTCTCCAATAACACAAACAGAGCCGTCGTCAAGATATTCGCAGTCGAAAACAACATCTGAAGGAATCTCATGGAAAGCAAGTGGCTTTTCTTCGGTAAAATCAAACACATAGACAACACTCTTTTCAATGCCGTTTTCAGCAGTTATACCGCAGGCAACAGCACCCGTTGCATCAGGATTAAGAGCCATTGCACTTATATAGTACTCCTCAAATGAATAGCCGTAAAGCGGAGTATCAGCATCACTGTACACCGAAAGCTTTGCCTTATAGTCGCGGCTTTCAGTAAGAGTTGCAAACTTAAGCTCGGGGGTTACGTCGGCAAGGTACATTTTTGTATCAGTTTCACCTGAATAAACAAGTCCCTCGCCCGAATATAACGAATAATTGTGACCGCCTAAGTCGTAAATAACTGCGGTACCATTATAGTTAAGCTTCAAAATCGGGTCATTGAAAGCAACCTGTGTATTGAATTTCTCGTTGCCGTCGTTGTCAAAAACCGCATAATGCGTATCAGAAACGTATGCAAAACCGTTATTGTATGTATCGAAATTGCCGTTTGTAACAATAGAGCCCCTAAGAGAAATCGGGAAAGCCGCCGTGCTGTGGTTATAAGAGGAGCAGCCTGTACATGTAAAGCGGTTGAACACCACAAAAACAATAGCAACAAGAAGCACAAGCACCATTGCGGCAAGAATCAACCTTTTATAAGAAAGGGGTTTTTTATTCTTTTTATCCTTATCCCCTGCATTTTGGTCATATTCATCAAGAGGAAGCTGTTCGTAGCTTAAAACTGCACGCTTGGTATCGTACATTTCCTCTTTATAATGTCGGGGAGAAAGCTTTCTTTTTTTCATACTGCTCCTCCTTTCAAAAAATTATAAATCATAAAACACTTTGTTTAAGTAAAGTCCCTGAGGCGGTGCGGTAGGACCTGCGGCGTCTCTGGATTCTGCACTTATAATATCAGATATAGAATCGGCGCTAAGCTTGCCTTCGTTAATGTAAAGAAGAGTACCTACCATTATACGCACCATATTGTAAAGAAAGCCGTTGCCCTCAACAGAAAACTCAACAATATCACCCTTGCGTACAACGGAAAAATCGTAAATTGTACGGACAAAATCACCCTTCTCACGATTATCAAGAGTACAAAACGAGGTGAAATCGTGACTTCCGATATAAGCCTTTGAAGCTTTGTTTAAAAGTTCTACGTCAATATCATATTTATAATGTAAGGCTCTGCCTACATAAAAAGGGTCACGTTCCGTTCGATTTAAAACTCTGTAAATATACCTTTTGCCCTTGGCATTATACCTTGCATGAAAATCAAGTGAAACTTCCTTTACATCAAGCACAACAACACTTTCGGGAAGGTAAGAATTAAGAGCCGCTTTAAGCCTTATAGCAGGTATCGGGTGGCTGATTTTAGTGCTTATGCAAAACATCTCGGCATGAACTCCCGAGTCGGTACGACTGCAGGCTTTAATATCAGGCTTATCATTAATAACCGAATAGAGGGCTTGTTGAAAAACCTCCTGCACAGTAACTGCATTCTGCTGAATTTGCCAGCCATGGTACTTTGAGCCGTCGTATGAAATTGTAATTAAAAGATTACGCAAATTTTCATTTGAGGAAGATATCACAAAGTACAACTCCTGCAGTAAGTATTAGCATAACGCCAGTGGCTACTGCGTCACGCCTTGATAAATGCATTTCCTTTAAGCGGGTTCTGCCTTTTCCACCGCGGTAGCAACGACACTCCATAGCCATTGCAAGGTCGTAAGCACGCCTGAAAGAAGACACAAACAAGGGAACCAAAACCGGTATAAGAGCCTTGATACGCTTAATAAGATTGCCGCTTTCCATATCGGCACCGCGTGCTTTCTGGGCAGACATGATTTTGTCGGTTTCTTCTAAAAGTGTCGGAACAAAGCGAAGAGCAATAGTCATCATCATTGCAATTTCGTGAACACTTATGTGAAAAACCGTAAGAGGCTTCATGAGACACTCTAAAGCGTCGGTCATATCTGTAGGCGAGGTTGTAAAGGTAAGTGCTGAGCTTACCACAACAAGGCAGATAATACGAACTGTGACGAATATCGCATTGAAAATACCATCTAACGTAATGGAAAATATCCACCACTGTGCAATCGGCTCGCCGCCACCGTAGAAAAGATTTAGAAATGAAGTAATTAGTACAATAAGAATAATGGTTTTAAGGCTTTTTAAAAACATCTTTACGGGAACTTTACTGAGAACTACTGTCGCCGCCGTAAATAGTGCTACTAAGCCCAAGGCATAAAAATTAAAAGAGCAGAATATTAAAACGATAAAAGTAACGAGAAAAAGTATTTTAACCCTTGCATCCAGCTTATGAAGTATTCCGTTTGATGGGAAATACTGGCCTAATGTAATGTCACGCATCAGCCTTTCCCCCTTTGCTTATAATCTTGCAAAGCTCTTTAAACGCCTGTTCAACTGTAAGTATACCCGAAGACAACGGCACTCCTGCCTCTTTAAGCTTAATTGTAATTTCGGTAATTTCAGGGATGCGAAGTCCTATAGACTTAAGCTCTTGTACTCTGGAAAATACAGCCTCTGGAGTATCGAACATAACCGCCTCGGAGTTGTTCATTACTAAAACTCTGTCAGAAATTCGTGCGATATCCTCCATATTATGTGAAACAAGTAAAACAGTGTTACCGGATTCCTTATGATAGGCTTCAATCTGCGTAAGCAGAACATCCTTGCCAACTGGGTCAAGGCCTGCAGTAGGCTCGTCAAGTATAAGAACCTTAGGCTCCATAGCAATTACGCCCGCAATTGCCGCCCGACGTTTTTCGCCGCCTGAAAGGTCGAAGGGTGAACGGTCTAAAAGCTCGTCCTTAAGACCTGCAAAACGAGCCGCTTTTCTGACTTTTTCTTTAATTTCTTCATCGGAAAGTCCCATGTTTTTGGGGCCGAAGGCAATGTCCTTGGCTACTGTTTCTTCGAAAAGCTGATTTTCAGGATACTGAAACACAAGACCTATATTGAAGCGGAATTTGCGAAGCTCCTTAGAATTTGCAAAAATATCCTGACCTTCGAAGTAAACAGTGCCTTCAGTAGGCTTGAAAAGGCCGTTAAGCATCTGCACCAAAGATGATTTGCCCGAGCCGGTATGGCCGATAATGCCGATGACCTCGCCTTCGTTTATATCGATATTAACATTATTTACGGCTCTTTTCTCAAAGGGTGTACCCTTACCATAAACAAGACTTAAGTTTTCTGTTCGGAGTATACTCATAAAAGCACCTCCTTAAGAGTTTTGACACAGTCGTCAATATTTAATGGGAGATTTTTGATATTAACACCATAAGCACGAAGCTTATAGCAAAGCTCGGTAGACTGAGGTACGTCTAAACGGTGCTTCTTTAAAAGCTCGACCTGAGAAAATACAGACTCGGGTGTACCCTCGGTCAGTATTTTTCCGCCGTCCATTACAATTACCCTGTCAGAAGTAACTGCTTCGTCCATATTATGAGTAATAAGGACAATCGTAATGCCATGGTCTTTATTAAGAGTATGAATTGCCGAAAGTACCTCTTCCCTGCCTTTTGGGTCAAGCATTGCGGTAGGCTCGTCTAAAACTATGCAATCAGGCTTCATGGCAAGTATACCTGCAATGGCAACTCGCTGTTTCTGACCGCCCGAAAGCTTATGAGGAGCAAAGGTACGGTACTCGTACATACCAACGGCTTTCAAGGCTTCATCCACACGCTTTCTGATTTCCTTAGGCTCTACACCTAAATTTTCGGGGCCGAAGGCTACGTCTTCCTCAACAATGCTTGCAACAAGCTGATTGTCAGGATTTTGTAAAACTAAACCAACCTTGCGGCGGATATCGTAGCATTTATCCTCATTCAAGGTATCCATACCTTCAACAAAAAGCTTGCCGCCTGTGGGAAGCAATATAGCATTGAAATGCTTTGCAAGGGTAGATTTGCCCGAACCGTTGTGACCAATAATGCTTAAGAATTCACCTTTTTTAACGGTAAGAGATACCCCGTTTAAAACATAATCACAAATATTCTGTTGTATTTCTTCATCGGACATATATGTGAAAACAAGGTCCTTAGCGTCAATTTGATTCATTTAAAATTATCTCTCCCAGATTGCGGTATTGCCGCAGGGTAAAACTAAATTGGTTGAGCTTACGCGTAAGCCGATTTCATCAGCAGTAACCTTACCGCCGAAATCCTCGCCCAACACACTTGTGAGGGTGTACTCCATAACCGCAGGAGAAAGCCCCGAGGTATATGAGTTTAAAAGGAAAAACAGTGGGTCGTCTGATAATACCTGCTTGCAAAGCTCTAAAAGCGGAAAAAGCTCGGTTTCAAGCTTCCACACCTCACCATTAGGACCTCGGCCGTAAGAAGGTGGGTCCATGATAATTGCATCGTAACGTCTGCCTCGGCGGATTTCGCGATTGACGAATTTAACGCAATCGTCAACAATCCACCTTACAGGCTTATCGGAAACTCCGCTTAAGACGGAATTTTCTTTTGCCATATTAACCATACCTTTTGATGCATCAACATGGCAAACGCAGGCTCCGCCCTTAAGGCAGGCGACAGTTGCTCCGCCGGTATAACCGAAAAGGTTGAGCACATTTATCGGGCGGTTGGCATTTCGAATTTTTTCTATAGCATAGTCCCAGTTAACAGCCTGCTCGGGAAAAACACCAGTGTGCTTAAAACCCATGGGTTTTATAACAAAACCTAAGTCGCCATACTTAATATTCCAAGTTTCGGGGAGCTTTTTGTAGTATTCCCAATGACCTCCGCCAGAGTTGGAACGGATATAGCGTGCATGTGCTTTATTCCAGCGATAATCGGTACGCTTTGTATTCCATATAATCTGAGTATCGGGACGGATTAAAATTATATCGCCCCATCGCTCAAGTCGTTCGCCGTTAGAGGCGTCTAAAAGCTCGTAGTCGAGCCAATTTTCAGTACATCTCATTATGAAAGCTTATCCTTTATAAGTGCTGCTGTCTCGTTTGCAAGACGTGTAATTTCGGCAAAATCCTCGCCCTCAAGCATTACGCGAACTAAAGGCTCGGTACCTGAAAGACGAACGATAATTCTACCTCTGCCCTCTAAGATATCCTCAACACGATTAATTTCTTCTTTAATTTCCTTATCGGTGTAGAATTTTGTCTTAAGGTCAGGATTAATTGTAACATTTACAAGTACCTGTGGGAAACGTTCCATAAGTGTTGCAATAGAGCTTAGCTTAGCCTGACGGCGGTTTATAAGACTTAAAAGCTGTGCACCTGTAAGCTGGCCATCGCCTGTGGTAGAATAGTCAAGACAAATAACGTGACCTGACTGCTCGCCGCCAATGTTATAGTCTTCTCTGAGCATTGTCTCAAGCACGTAACGGTCGCCTACTTTAGTTGATACAAGATTCATATTATTAGCTTCGCAGAATTTGTTGAAGCCCATGTTGGTCATAATTGTGCAAACTACTGTATTCTTCTTAAGCATTCCACGGCTTTTGAAGTCTGCGGCGATAATTGCAATTATGTAGTCACCGTCAACAAACTCGCCCTTGTCGTCTACAGCTAAGCATCTGTCGGCGTCGCCGTCGAAGGCAAGGCCTGCATCCAGATGATTATCCTTAACAAAACGCTGTAAGGTTTCGATATGAGTTGAGCCGCAGTTGGCGTTGATGTTAACTCCGTCCGGAGTGTCAAAAAGCACGTGACACTCTGCACCCAAGGCTTCGAAGAGCTTTCTGGCTGTAGTTGAGGATGAGCCGTTGGAGCAGTCGAGAGCAATTTTCATACCCTTAAGGTCGTAGTCTACAGTGCTTATAACGTGTTCAATATAATCGTCAACAGCATCGTCCTTGCGTATAACCTTGCCGATGTCAGAGTCGCGGCAAACTTTATAGTCGCACTCATGGTCTAAGACGATTGCTTCAATCTGCTCTTCAAGCAAATCGGGAAGCTTGTAACCCTCGTCATTAAATATCTTGATGCCATTAAACTCAAATGGATTGTGCGATGCAGAAATCATGATACCTGCGTCAGCCTTATACTTTTTGATAAGGTATGCTACTGCTGGAGTAGGAACAACACCTAAAAGTACAACGTTTGCACCAACCGAACAAAGGCCTGCAATCAACGCTCCCTCAAGCATATCGCCCGAAAGGCGTGTATCCTTACCGATTAAGAAAGTGGGATGCTCTACTGTGTCGCTTATGAGCACCATTGCGGCGGCTCTGCCGATATTCATTGCAAGCTCAGGGGTAAGCTCGGTATTTGCTATACCTCTTGCTCCGTCTGTACCGAATAATCTACCCATTATAAAATCCTCCTATACTAAATTCGTTAATTTCAAAATAAGCTTTGCTGTGCAGCTTCGTTGTTTTTAATTCCTAAATGCTCGTAAGCCAAAGATGTTACACATCTGCCTCGGGGTGTGCGGTTTAAAAAGCCTATCTGCATTAAATAAGGTTCGTATACATCCTCAATGGTGACAGCCTCTTCCCCGATAGCGGCAGCTAAGGTATCAAGACCTACGGGACCTCCACCATAATTGTTAATCATCGCAAGAAGCATTCTGCGGTCGTTCTGGTCTAAGCCTAAAGAATCAATTTCGAGGCGATCAAGAGCAACCTTTGCGACCTCGCCGGTAATAACTCCGTCAGACATAACCTGAGCAAAATCTCGGGTACGCTTTAAAAGACGATTAGCAATTCGCGGAGTTCCTCGGGAACGAGAGGCAAGCTCCATGGCACCCTTTTCGTCAATATCTATACCTAAAATACCTGCGCTTCTTGTTACTATTCTTGCAAGCTCATCGTGAGTATAAAGCTCAAGACGGCATAAAACACCAAATCTGTCTCTTAAGGGAGCAGAAAGCTGACCCGCACGAGTGGTTGCACCGACTAAAGTAAATTTAGGAAGCGGCAGATGATAGGAAGCCGCCATCTGACCCTTGCCGGTAATAATATCGATTGCAAAATCCTCCATAGAAGGATAGAGAATTTCTTCAACAGACCTGTTAAGTCGGTGAATCTCGTCGATAAAAAGCACGTCACCGTGGTTTAAATTGGTGAGAAGTGAGGCTAAATCACCGGGTTTTTCAATGGCGGGGCCGGAGGTAATACGAATATTAACACCAAGCTCGTTGGCAATAATTGCAGAAAGGGTTGTTTTGCCAAGCCCAGGAGGGCCGTAAAGAAGCACATGGTCTAAAACCTCACCGCGTTTTTTGGCGGCTTCGATAAAGATCTTTAAGTTCTCCTTAACCTTTTCCTGACCTACATAGTCGTCGAAGGTTTTGGGGCGTAAAGGATTATCGCCCTCGTAAACATCCTCGGGAGTTTCGGCTGTATCGACAATTCTGTTTTCAAAATCAAACTCTTCGCTATAATTAAAATCACTCATAATTATCTATCCATTTTCTTTAAGGTTTCTCCGATTAGCTGTTCTACACTTAAACTCGGGTCAAGCTTACTAAGTACAGGGGTAACATCGGCAGCTGAAAAACCAAGCACCGCCAAAGCGGCGACTGCCTTAGAAATATTACCGGTGTCAGAGATAACAGAGCCTTTAAGCTCGATACCTGAGTCGGAAGTTGCAAGACCCTTGAGCTTATCCTTAAGCTCGAGAATAATTCTGGAAGCAAGCTTGGGGCCAACACCCTGTGCACGGGTCAAAGACTTAACGTCACCTGCAGAGATTGCAAGAGTTATCTGCTCGGGAGTTAAATCGGAAAGAAGTGCAATACCCACCTTAGGGCCTACGCCCGAAATGCTGATTAACAGCTTAAAGCATTGAAGCTCAGCCTTTGTTGCAAAGCCGAAAAGCTCGCAGGCGTCCTCACGGATGCTCATATAAGTGAAAAGAGTAACCTCTGAATTAAGCTTTAATGCCTTCTGCGTATTAAGACTTGTATTACATTTATAGCCTACACCGCCGCATTCAACAACTGAAACACCTTGCTCCATAACTATTAAGTTGCCTCTTAAAGAATAAATCACACTTATTCCTCCTTTTTCAGATGCCGTTCATTAGTCTTTGCCTTAAGACTGTTCCTGCGGCGTGTATGTGACACACAGCAATAGCCAGAGCGTCAGCAGCATCATCAGGCTTAGGCATTGCTCGCAGCTTAAGAAGCCTTTTGGTCATATCCATAACCTGCTGTTTTTTTGCCTTTCCGTAGCCTGTCACTGCAGTTTTAACCTGCAACGGAGTATATTCGAAAATCGGTATGTTGTGAAGCTGGGCGGCAAGTAAGATAACTCCCCTTGCCTCGGCAACCATAATAGCGGTTTTCTGGTTATTCTGAAAATAAAGCTTTTCAATGGCTATACAGTCAGGCTTTGCTTTTTCGATAACCTTATTCATGCCGTCAAAGATTAACTTAAGACGAGTATTAAAATCCGTGTCGGCATCGGTAGTGATACAGCCATATGCAACAGGCTTATAGGAGCCTGTTTCGGCGTTAACAACACCGTAGCCGATAATAGCATAACCCGGGTCAATACCAAGCACCGTCACCGCCGAACATCCTTTCACGCATAATTTGCCTATAATAATTAAGTATTATAACATATTGATACCTAAATAGCAACTTTATTCGCGATTTGTTACACAAAAATTCACAAAAAATTATCTCCCCCGATTAATAGCTCGAGGGAGAAAACATACTAAACATATTCTCTTAAAAAAGACTTCAAATACTCGATACTTTCCTTAGTTGGGGTGGGTAACTCGGAAAAAGGAAACGGAATTTTCATTTCATCGTATTTTGTCTGACAGATTTTACGAAAAGGCAAAAGCTCAATTTTATCAACACATTTATTGTTCTTTGCTATATAGTAAAGCTTTTTTATATTTTCCTCGCTATCATTAATGGTAGGAATAATAACCTGACGTAGAGTTACAGGTATTTTATTTTCGTTAAGAATACGAAGAAATTCAAGGGGAATATCCATAGGACAGCCTACGTTTTCTCGATAAAGAGTATCGCTGGTATATTTAATATCCAGAAGCACCCTGTCGGTTACATTAAGCAAGCTGAGGACTTCTTCATTAATAATACTTCCTGAAGTATCGAGACAGGTGTTAATTCCCTGTTCCTTGCAAAGGGCAAAAATATCCTTGGCAAATTCTGCCTGCATAAGCGGCTCGCCGCCCGAAAGGGTTATACCGCCGTTTTGCTTAAAATATTCCCTGTAACGCTGTGCACGATTTACTACCTCTGCGGCAGTATAAAGCTTTGCTTGACCTTTCTTTGACCATGTGTCAGGGTTATGACAACATTTACAACGAAGGTTACAGCCTTGAAAAAAAGCTACAAATCGTACACCGGGACCGTCTACAGTACCGAGACTCTGGAAAGAGTGGATATATCCCCTGCTCATACTGCCTCGTGGAACGTACGGCTGATAACCTCTCGCTGTTGTTCGCGACTTAATTTATTGAAGTTTACAGCGTAGCCTGAAACACGGATTGTAAGGTTGGGATAAGCCTCGGGATTTTCGTAGGCTTTCAGCAAGGTTTCTCGAGTCATAACGTTAACGTTGATGTGATGAGCCATCTTAGCAAAGTAACCATCTAAAATTGTAACAAGGTTTTCTACCTGCTCGTCCTCGGTTTTACCTAATGCATCCGGGGTGATTGAGAAGGTATTGGAGATACCGTCACGGCAATCGTCGTAGCTAAGCTTTGCAACAGAATTAAGAGAAGCAAGTGCACCGTTCTCTTCGCGGTTGTGCATGGGATTTGCACCCGGTGCAAAGGGCTCGCCTGCTTTTCTGCCGTCGGGAGTTGCGGCTGTATTTTTGCCGTACATAACGTTAGAAGTAATTGTAAGAACTGACAAAGTGTGAATTGAATTACGGTATGTATTGGTTTTTCTCAGCTCTGTAATAACCTTATGGGTCATTTCCTTGGCAAGTAAATCTACTCTGTCGTCATCGTTACCATATTTAGGAAATTCGCCTGTGGTCTCAAAGTCTACAATAAAACCATCATCGTCTTTAACAGGCTTTACGTTTGCGTACTTAATTGCACTTAAAGAGTCAGTAATTACAGAAAGACCTGCAATTCCAAACGCCATAAAACGGTCAACATAGGTATCATGAAGAGCCATCTGGGTTTTTTCGTAAGCGTACTTGTCGTGCATATAATGAATGATGTTCATTGTATTTACGTAAAGATGGCTAAGCCAAGGAAGGTAAATATCAAGACGCTCCATAACAGCTTCATAGGTAAGCTTTTCGCCTGAAAGTACAGGCATCTGAGGGCCAATATGAATGCCGCTTGTGGTATCGTAGCCGCCGTTGATTGCAATAAGCATAAGCTTAGGCAGATTGCACCTTGCACCGAAAAACTGCATCTGCTTGCCTACCTTCATTGCGGAAACACAGCAAGCAATTGCATAATCGTCGCCATAGATAGGACGCATTAAATCGTCATTTTCATACTGGATAGAGTTTGTATCCTTGGAAACCTTAGCACAGAACTTCTTGAAGTTTTCGGGAAGATTTACAGACCAGAGTACAGTAAGGTTAGGCTCGGGTGAAGAGCCTAAGGTGTAAAGAGTGTTGAGAACTCTGAAGGAGTTTTTGGTAACTAAGGTTCTGCCGTCTTCGCCAACACCGCCGACAGCCTCGGTTATCCACATAGGGTCGCCGCCGAAAAGCTCGTTGTATTCGGGAGTACGTAGGTGTCTTGCAATCCTTAATTTCATTACAAAATCATCCATAAGCTCCTGAGCTGTTTCCTCGGTTAAAACACCGTTTTTAATATCACGCTCAATATAAATATCAAAAAACGTGCTGACACGACCTAAAGACATAGCGGCACCATTTTGCTCTTTGATAGAAGCAAGATAGGCAAAATACGTCCACTGTATAGCTTCGCGTGCATTTTGGGCAGGCTGGCTTATATCGAAGCCGTACATCATGGCCATTTCTTTCATATAACCTAAGAAAGCAATCTGCTGATAAAGTTCTTCATCAAGTCGAATCTGAGGGGAATCAAAGGACTCAGCGGCAAGCTTTGCCTTGTCCTTCTGTTTTTCCTCAATAAGCTTGTCTACGCCGTAAAGAGCAACACGACGATAGTCGCCGATAATACGACCTCTGCCGTAAGCATCAGGCAGACCTGTAATAACATGACACTTTCTGGCGGCACGCATCTCGTCGGTATAAGCACGGAAAACGCCGTCGTTATGAGTGGTACGGTATCTGAATTCTTCTTCGATTTTATCACTTAATTTATAGCCGTAAGCCTTACACGCCTGACGAGCCATACGGATGCCGCCGAAAGGATTAACACCACGCTTTAAAGGACGGTTGGTCTGCATTCCGACGATAATTTCGTTGTCTTTGTCGATATAACCCGGTGAATAGCTTGTAAGTGAAGAAACGGTTGCTGTGTCAATATCAAGAACACCGCCAAACTGACGCTCAAGCGCAAAAAGACCTTGAAGCTTTTTCATAAGAGCTTCGGTACGAGGTGTCGCGCTGCTTAAAAACTCAGCATCACCTGTGTACTCAGTATAGTTGGTCTGGATAAAATCACGAACGTTGATTTCGTCCTGCCATACGCCTTTGTTAAATCCAATCCAGTTTTTGTTTTCCATATACATCTCTCCTTACTGAATGAATTAATATAAAAATTACTTATAAAACAAATTAAAAAAGGGCAATTCACTTCCATGTGAATTGCCCAGACGGTCGGCTTTGCAACTTCTACACTCCCCCACTGTTTTCAGTGAAACCCGTCAGTCACATAGAAGCTTTTCTTTACACTATATTTATACTATAAATCCTTACTTTTGTCAAAGGGTTTACTATATATTGCGGGTAGAAAAAGAAGAAGAAACAAGCATAACTTTTGTATATATTTTTCAAACTGCGTTTATATTTACATAATTAAGCAAGCGTGGTGCAAAATACCAACAGGTGATTATGATGCTTACAACAAGTTTAGAGAAAAATACAAAGGTTATTGACTCGGATTTAAGAGTAAATGAAAGCTTCGACCTTATTAAAAGAGATATTGTAATTAACAATAGAAAGGTTGCACTTTACTGCATCGACGGATTTGTAAAGGATGCAGTGCTTATGAAAACGCTGGTATTCTTTAATTCGGTTAATGACGAGCGATACTTTAAGGATGCCGACACCTTTGCCGAAAACTGCGTTCCTTACTTTGAAGTAACAACAGAAAGCGACCCGAAGCTGATTATCCAAAACGTACTGTGTGGGGTAACGGCACTTATTATAGACGGCTTTGATAAGGCTGTGCTTATGGATATGAGGACATATCCTCAGAGACAAACCAGCGAGCCTGATGACGACAAGGTTATGAGAGGCAGTAAGGACGGCTTTGTCGAAACCATGATTAGCAACGTAGCACTTATAAGACGTAGGATAAGAGACGTTAACTTTACGGTAAAGCCTTTTTTCGTCAGCCATTGTTCAAAATCCGACGTTGCTGTTTGCTATATGGACAACAAGGTAGATAAAAAGCTTTTGAAGCAGATTACCGACAGGATTAATGCAATTGACGTTGATTCCCTTGCTATGAATCAGCAAAGCCTTATAGAGGCAATTTATCCAAAAAAATGGTACAATCCTTTTCCAAAAATCAAATACACCGAAAGGCCTGATTCGGCTGCTGCAAACCTTTTAAAGGGTAATATTGTAATACTTGTGGACAACTCGCCGTCGGCACTGATTTTGCCAACCTCGATTTTTGACATTACCGAGGAAGCCGACGACTACTATTTTCCGCCAATTACAGGCTCTTATCTAAGAGTAGCAAGACTTCTCATAACAATAGGCGCCTTGCTGATTACACCTGTGTGGCTTCTGATGCTTCAAAACCCTCAATATGTACCTAAAGTTTTTGAGTTTATGCTACTTACGGAAGAATGTAGCTTACCTGTATTCTGGCAGTTGATACTTTTAGAAATCACCATAGACGGGCTAAGGCTTGCGGCACTTAACACGCCTAACAGCCTGTCAGGCACCTTGGGTATTATAGGTGCTATTGCTCTGTCAGAATTTTCTGTAAGTGCAGGGTGGTTTAATACCGAAACCATTCTGTATATGGCTTTTGTAACCATTGCAAGCTTTTCTCAGCCTAATTATGAGCTTGGCTACTGCCTTAAGTTTATGAGAGTTATTATCCTTATTCTTACAGTTCTCTTCAATCTATGGGGATTTATTGCCGGACTTATATTCACTCTTGTGTTACTGGTTACTAACAAAACTGTCAGCGGAAAAAGCTATCTTTATCCTCTTGTTCCCTTCAACGGAAAAGCATTCCTTCACAAGGTGCTTCGATTCAGGTAAGGAAAAGTCTTACTGTTAATACCGAAAAAATTACAGCTGTTAAATCCGCCATTAAGCCTGCAACAAGGGTCTGGCGGATTTTTTTTACGCCTACACTGCCGAAGTACAGAGTTATGGCGTAAAATGTAGTTTCTGTTGAGCCCGCCATAACCGAAACAATTTTTCCTGCAAGGCTATCGGGACCCAGACGCTCGAAAATATCGATTAAAAGAGCTGTTGACCCGCCGCCTGAGACTGGTCTGAGAATAGCAACAGGAACAATCTCGGCAGGAAAACCGAGTTTATCAGCGAAAGGAGTGATAAGACTTATTAGTGCATCTAATGCACCGCTTTCGCGAAGCATGGTTACCGCAGTGATAAGACCCATTAGAGTAGGCGCTATAGTAAGCACAGTTTTTAATCCGCTTGATGCACCTTGACAGAACACCTCGAAAACAGGAACTTTTTTAATAATTCCTATCACTACAAAAATAATTACAATCAAAGGAATTATGTAACTCATAAATGAGACCTTTCCTCTTTAAAAAACAGCTTTGCCACAGTTATGCCTACAAAAAGCGCTATGACAGACGTAAGCCATACAGCGGGAATTATCTCAAACGGTGCTGTGCTTCCGTAATTAGAGCGATACGCGCAGAGAGTTGTAGGTATAAGCTGTATGGAAGCTGTATTTAACACCACAAACAGAAGCATATCGTCGGATGCTTCGTTTTTATTATTATTGATTTTTTTCAGTTCCTTCATAGCACTTAGGCCGAAAGGGGTTGCAGCGTTACCAAGGCCAAGCAAATTAGCACTAATATTAAGGCTTATGTATCGCATTGCATAGCTTTCTTTTGGTACACGTTTAAAAAGCTTTGACAGAACTGGTGAAAACAACTTTGCTATACCCTTTGTTATACCGCTTCTATCGGCTATTTCCATCATACCTGACCAAAAACAAATAATACCGGTTACAGATATGAGAAGCTCAACCGCCGACCCCGCACCTTTTATGACTGAGTCGGAGAGTAATTCCATTTTTCCTGCGAAAATTGCCGAAACAAAGGCTATAATCATCATAAACGCCCAGATAAAATTTAGCAAAATAATCTTCCTTTCGACAGTTATATATTTTTTACAGTTTAATCTTGACAATTTTGGTATTAATTGGTAATATTTAGGTAAGGCGGTTAATTTGTGGCCTTAGTTGGGAGGATTTAATATGTTAAAAGCTTTCGGTGATATTTGTAAAGTAGACCGATTAGGAAGAATTGTTATTCCAGTAAAAGTCAGAAGAATGTTTGATTTAGGCGAAAACAGCCCCTTGGAGTTGTTTATTGAGGACGATAAAATTGTTTTAAAAAAATATTTGCCTCAGTGTGTTTTTTGCGGTAATTCCGAGGAACTTAAGGAATATAAAGGAAATCACATATGCAAATGCTGTTTGAAGGAATTATCTGAATAAAAATGTCTTGACAAACTCATAGTTTTGCCTCATTATTAAATTGAAGTAAACTAACTGGAGGATTATTATGTTTACAAGAATTGATAAGGAAAATTACTACCTCGACATTGCAGAAACAGTTTTGGAAAGAGGAACCTGCTTAAGACGTAATTTTGGTGCTATTATTGTAAATAACGACCAGATTATTTCTACAGGTTATGTCGGTGCACCCAGAGGCAGAAAGAACTGTATTGACCTTGGATACTGCCAAAGAGAAGCCATGAACATTCCCAGAGGTGAACGCTATGAGCTTTGCAGAAGCGTACATGCTGAAATGAATGCTATTATTCATGCTTCAAGAGACAGGATGCTTGGTGCAACTTTGTACCTTGTGGGCAAAGAACAAGGCAGCGGTGCTTACGTTGAAAATGCAAGTGCCTGTGCTATGTGCAAGCGAGCAATTATCAACGCGGGTATTACTCGAGTTGTTATAAGAAACAACAAAACCAAGTTTACTGCACTTTACGTAGAAGACTGGATTGAAAACGACGATTCACTTGCAGAAAAATTTGGATACTAAACCTTAGAGCCGTACGATAATGTTACGGCTCTTTTTCATTTATCGCAGTAAACGTAAGCTCATAATCGTTATGACTCAGCACTACGCGGTCTTTGTACACCTTGTAGCCGAAGGTGTAGGTTTTGCAAAGGGTTGTGCTTGTAATGTAAAAATTATCTTTATCCACTGCAAAAACTCCGCAAACAGATGCTATAATGCCTTGCGAGTCTTTAATAATCAGCTCGGCTTCTGAGGAGTCAACATCAAATTTAAGCTCACCGCATATACCGCTTTGATTAGTTACATGCCATGTTTTGCTTAAAAGCTCGTCGGCTGAGGTTAAATTAACCGACTTGCAGGAAGTAAAAATTAAAGCAAAAGTAATTATACACAATATAAATGATAAACGCTTCATAAAATTCTCCCAAAATTAACTAAGCTAAAGGTATTGCACAAAGGCGTAAATAATGTATAATAGTACACAGAGTTTATGCAGGAGGTGGCACTGTGCAGCGTGAAATACTCGGTGAAAAAAATATTTTTGATGAAAGCGGTAAAGTAAGCTGTGCAGGTTGGAGCCGAAAGCCTGACTTTGTTTTTGACAAAACACTTTGCAAAAACAGATTTACACTTAACGAACGAGACAGCTATCTTATTACCGGTGACGGGGCGGCTATTTATCTTTCTATTGCTGAAAAAGGCATTAACTCTGAGGTTACTGCTGTTATTGTTGACCTTAACACAGGCGAACAGGATTTTCGCACTCTTAAAAAGTATATGTCTTTAGGAAAGCTAAGTATGCCTGCTTCCAGCAAAAACGGCGACGTTACTTTTACCGATACAAGGGTGGGGATGAATTTCTCCAACACAGCTCTAAACAGATATATCAGATGCGAGTTTGTTGATTTTTGTAAAGAGAAAACACTATACATTAATTTAGAGCTTAAGGAAAGAATTGACGAAAGCTTTAATATTTTAATCCCTGCAAAGGATAACCCAAAAAGCTTTTTTCTTAAAAGATTTTTGCCCGCTATGAGTGCGTCAGGCGTTGTACGTTGCGGCGGTGCTGAGTATAATCTTAATAAAGACCACACATTTGCCTTGCTTGATTGGCAGAGGTTTTCGCTTTCACAAAAGGCTTGCTACCATGCTTTATATGCCAACACCGAAATTGAAGGACATCAGTTTGCACTTTGCCTTGCAGGCGGTGTCGGTGATACGTCGCTGGGTACTGAAAACTGCTTTTTCTTGGATGGTAAAATTCACAAATTTGCCTCTGTAAAAGCAATAGGTAAAGAGGAAAGACCTGACAAACCTTGGAAGTTTTCGGCTGGCTCTGCTTTAGAGCTTACATTTAAGCCTTCCATTAAATCAGGCAAGCTTCTGAGCGTTAATACAGGAGGCAAGACCTTGGTTTTTGGCGAGCTTTACGGGTATATCAAGCAGATTGATACCGACAGACTTATGCTGGACGCTGTGCCTGCACACATGGAATTTTCGATAATATAAAAGCAATCAGGTGGCTTATGAGCGATACTATTAACGTAGTGTCACTCATAAGCCACCTGATTAATCTTTTATATTACACTTTCTTCATAAATAAATTCTGCAACCGTACGTCGTGCCAAATTCCAGTCAACAATAGCGAGGCAATCGCCAGCTTCGTTCTTTACAGATTCCCAGTTATCCTCAGGCATCGAAAGCTCTTCCATATCGTAGCCCAGATAAGTTATGGCACCTGCAACCAAAGTAGTAACCTCACTGCTTTTGAGATTTGTGGTGATATTGGGACCTACCGCATTTACAATCTGCACTATATCGGTTAGTGATGCAGAAGAACGGAGCTTGTCCATTACAGCGTCAAGAAAAGCTCGCTGACGCTCTACCCTGCCCCAATCGTCACCCATATAAAAGTACTGACCGTTAACGTAACCGCCGCGGTTTCTGGCGTGCCAGAGAGCCTGCTGACCATTAAGGTGAACAATACCCTCTTCGGTATCCCAAGGCAGGTAGTCATCCTGACCGTTCTGTGCAACCTGTGCATTGATATACTGGATTTCATCATAGGTAAGCTCAATATCTACGCCGTCCATAATATCAACAATATCCTTGAAGGTTTCGAAGTTAACAACTGCATAGCGGTCAATCTTGATACCAAAGTTCGCTTCGATTGTTTTAATAGAAAGCTCGGCACCGCCTAAGGCGTAGGCACCGTTTAGCTTCCATGAATAGTAGCCGGGAATTGAAATGTAAGTGTCACGAAGGAATGAGGTAAGCTTGATTTTTTCGTGTCGGTTATCGATTGACATTAAAATTATTGTGTCCGAATTTCCTGAATCGCCGTACTGGTCGGCACCAAAAAGAAGAACATTAAGCACATATGGGTCGGAAAGAAGATTTCCCGAGTTAGTATCTAAGGTTAAAATTTCGGGCTCGGTATAAATTACAGAGCCGTCGGCATCAGTGCTGACAACGTTACTTTGAGTGTCAACATCCTGATAACCAATACTTGTAAGGGTTTTATAGTATGCCAAGGATGCCACACCGCCAATAAGACATAAGACTGCAAGCAAAGCACAAATAAGCTTTGTAATTATAAGTCTTTTGCGACGTTTTTTTATTTCTGCGGCATTTTTTCGAGCCATTCTTTCTTGAGTCATATATATCACCTGTCGGTTATAAATTAAAATACGTTGTCATTATACTACCTATTTCGACAAGATATATTCCAAATAAGAATTATAACTTAATTAAATATATTTAAAAACAGCACCCGCAATTGGGTGCTGTTTTGCTGTCAATTAATATCCATGAGCTTCTTTTAGCATCATGTCCTTGACCTTCATAAGTCGGGTCTGGGTGGCACGCTCGTTTTCATCAAGCTTCATTGTAATAAACTTAATATTCGCCTTGGTTTCAGGAATCATAACGTGTTCTAAAGCATTTACCCTACGTCTGGTCTTTTCAATCTCGTCAGCCATAAGCTGGCAGGACTTTTCTACCTCGGCAAGACGCAGCATATCGGGCAGAATGTGAGACAGCGAGCTTATAGCATCGTCCAAATCACAAGAAGTAAAAGCCAGACCGTAACAAAACATATCGTTAGTGTCGGGGGTGCGGTAGTTGATTTTATACTGAGGCACCTCGACACTCATAATGTTCTTGCTTGAAACGGTAAGAGAAACCTCCTGTTTAGGAGCAAGCATAGCGGCTGAAAGAGACTCAGCCGACATAGAAGCAGAAGCTAAAACAAAGTTTTTATTTGCCTCGGTTATAGCCTTCTCTACCTTTTCACGAAGCTGTTTATTTAGTTTTACCATGTCGAGAAACTGACGCATAAGCTCGTCCCGCTTATCTTTTAAAAGCTTGTGACCCTTTGTTGCGGTTGCAAGCTTTTTCTTAAGTCGGGTAAGCTCCATACGGGTCGGGTTAACCTGTTTTGTAGCCATATTGTGTCTCCGATTTACTTTTTGTCGTAGTAAAGGTCAAGGTATTTGTCGTCAATTCGCTTAAGCTCGCTTCTGGGAAGTATTCTGAGAAGCTCCCAGCCTAAATCAAGAGTTTCTTCAATGCTTCTGTCTGCATTATAGCCCTGTGAAACATAACGGTTTTCGAACTCTTCGGCAAACTTTGCATAAAGCTTGTCGATATCGGTTAAAGCTGCCTCGCCAAGGATAACCATAAGCTCCTTAGCCTCTTTGCCTCGGGCGTAAGCTGAGAAAAGCTGATTCATTGTATTAGAGTGGTCAGCCCTTGTTTTGCCATCGCCTATACCCTTATCCTTAAGACGTGAAAGTGAAGGCAGAACATCAATAGGCGGAGTTACGCCCTTGCGGTAAAGCTCTCGGGAAAGGATAATCTGTCCCTCGGTTATATAACCTGTAAGGTCAGGTATGGGATGGGTTTTATCGTCCTCGGGCATTGTAAGAATGGGAATAAGTGTAATAGAACCCTTTTTACCGCGAAGTCTTCCTGCACGCTCATAAAGGGTTGCAAGGTCGGTATACATATAGCCGGGATAACCTCGTCTGCCGGGGACTTCTTTACGTGCGGCTGAAACCTCACGAAGTGCATCAGCATAGTTTGTGATATCGGTAAGGATAACAAGAACGTGCATATCCTCTTCAAAAGCAAGATATTCGGCGGCAGTAAGAGCCATTTTGGGAGTAGAAATTCTCTCAATGGCTGGGTCGTTTGCAAGATTCACAAACATAACCGTACGGTCAATAGCACCTGTTTCCTTGAAGCTTTCTACAAAGAAGTTAGACTCCTCAAAGGTGATACCCATAGCAGCAAAAACAACCGCGAACGGCTCGTCGGTGCCTCTTACCTTAGCCTGACGTGCAATCTGGGCGGCAAGGTTTGCATGAGGAAGACCTGAAGCTGAAAAAATAGGCAGCTTCTGACCACGCACAAGAGTGTTAAGTCCATCGATTGCCGAAACACCTGTCTCGATAAATTCCTGAGGATAATTTCTGGCTGCAGGGTTCATTGGCACGCCGTTAATATCAACACGCTTCGTAGGGAGAATTTCGGGACCGCCGTCAATAGGTCTGCCCATACCGTCGAATACTCGTGAAAGCATATCCTTTGACACGGCAAGCTCCATACTTCTGCCTAAAAATCTTACCTTGGAATTAGAAAGGTTGATGCCTGCGGCAGAGTCGAAAAGCTGTAAAAGTGCGTTGGATCCGTTAATTTCGAGCACTTTACAACGGCGAACCTCGCCGTTTGCAAGCTCAATCTCGCCAAGTTCGTTGTAAGCTACTCCTTCAACGTCTTTTACAAGCATAAGAGGACCTGCTACCTCCTGAATGGTTCTGTATTCTCTTGGCATATTAATCCTCTCCTTTTGCTATTGCTTCATTTATTTCCTTATCGAGAACGAAAAGAATTTCGTCATAAGCCTTGTTGATTTCTTCAACGGGAACATATTTAAATCTGCCGATTGCCTCTCTTGAAGGCAAAGAAACCAAGCTTTCGATATTTGCACCGTCTCTTAAAGCAGACAGTGCTTTGTCGTAATAAGCCAAAATCAGCTTCATCATAATGTGCTGTTTTGTAAGGGGTGTGTAGGTGTCGACCTCGTGGAAAGCATTCTGATGCAGATAGTCCTCACGAATTGAGCGAGCGACTTCAAGCTTTAAACGGTCGGGTGAAGAAAGAGCATCCATACCAACAAGCTTTACGATTTCTTCAAGCTCGGATTCTTCCTGAAGAAGCTGCATAAGACGTCCGCGCATGCTCATCCAATCTGACGACACGGTTTCGTTAAACCATTTTGACAGAGTATCAGTATAAAGCGAATAGCTGGTAAGCCAGTTAAGTGCAGGGAAATGACGCTTGTAAGCCAGAGAAGAATCAAGACCCCAGAACACCTTTACAATACGAAGTGTTGCCTGAGAAACAGGCTCGGAAATATCACCGCCGGGAGGAGAAACCGCACCAATTACTGAAAGAGAGCCGATTTTTGGTGCATTGGTATCTGTACCCAATATTTCCACCTTACCTGCACGTTCGTAAAACTGAGCAAGACGTGAACCAAGGTAAGCAGGGTAGCCTTCCTCGCCGGGCATTTCTTCAAGTCTGCCTGACATTTCTCTAAGTGCCTCTGCCCAACGCGAGGTTGAGTCGGCCATAAGTGCAACGGAATAACCCATGTCTCGGAAATATTCGGCAATTGTGATACCTGTATAAATAGATGCCTCACGTGCGGCAACAGGCATATCGGAGGTATTGGCGATAAGCACAGTTCGCTCCATAAGTGACTTGCCTGTTTTGGGGTCGATAAGCTCGGGAAATTCGTTTAAAACATCGGTCATCTCGTTGCCGCGTTCGCCGCATCCGATATAAACAACGATATCAGCCTCAGCCCATTTTGCAAGCTGATGCTGTACTACTGTTTTACCTGAGCCGAAGGGACCGGGTACAGCTGCAACACCGCCCTTTGCAATGGGAAACAGTGTGTCGATAACACGCTGACCTGTTACAAGAGGAGATTCAGGAGGAAGCTTTTTCTTGTAAGGTCTGCCCACTCTGACAGGCCACTTCTGCATTAAGGTAAGCTCTTTTTCCTCGCCGTTTTCGAGGGTAAGAACACAAACCACATCGGTAACTGTAAATTCGCCCTCTTTAATCTCTTTAACGGTACCTTTAAAGCTTGGTGGCACCATAATTTTATGAAGAACTATGTCTGTTTCCTGAACTGTACCTATGGTATCACCGGCCTCTACCCTGTTACCTGCTGAAACCGTAGGAGTAAATTTCCACTTTTTCTCGCGGCTTAATGAGGGAACTTCGACACCACGCTCAAGGTTTGTACCGCAGACTTTCATAATATCCTCAAGAGGTCTTTGGATACCGTCATAAATATTAGAAATAAGACCGGGGCCAAGCTCAACGCTTAATGGTGAGCCTGTAGACTCAACAGGTGCACCTGGAGCAAGTCCCGATGTTTCTTCGTATACCTGAATTGAAGCGGCATCTCCGTGCATCTCGATAATTTCGCCGATAAGTCTGTGTTCGGAAACACGAACAACGTCAAAAAGGTTGGCATCCCTCATACCTTCAGCAATAACAAGGGGGCCTGCTACCTTTTTTATAGCACCTTTGCTCATAAAAAATCATCCTTTCATGGATAATGTTAATCGTTAAAAATAATGTCGCTGCCAACAGCTTTTTCGACTGACTTTTTAACGTCAGCCATACCCCTGCCTGTATTACCCGATACACCGGGTATCTGAATAATTGCAGGAGAAGGCTTATATGAAAACTTAGCAATTTCATCGCTTAATGTTGCGGCGAGGTGTTCGGTTATATAAATAACCGCATAATCGCTTTGGGTAAGCTTTTTAAAAATTGGCTCGGCGTCTTCTGCAAGCTCAACAAAAAAAACGTCAAGTCCAAGGGCGGCAAAGCCGTATATGCTTTCTTTGTCGCCTAAAACAGCAACTCTATACATACATTTCCCTTATCCTTTCGCTGATTTTACTGTCGTCAAGACCATTTTGCTTTGCAATCAAAATAAGACGAACAGCCTTGATTTCATTTTGTTTAGCCAAGATATAAGCAACCAGAGGTCCAATTGTAAAGGGTTCGGACTTTTGCTTTTTCATACCGTTTATAAGTAAGTCGTCACACCACTTTTCAAAAGCAGACATTGACTTTTTAATATAGGAAACGGCATCTTTATATTTTGTAGTACCAAGATATGCACAGATTTCATCGAAGCCTTTGACCGCGCTTCGGGAAAGCTGTTCTTTGTCAAGTGTTTGGACATTTGACAACGCCTTGGCAAAAAATTCGTAAGATTTATTAAGCTTTGAGCCACGTACAGCTGTTTTAATATTAGCTGATGCTACGAAAAGCTCAGCATAATCCTTTATAACCGCATCCCTTGCATTCATTGCAAAATCCGATACAGCATCAAGGCACGCCTTGTCAATAATAACATCGCAAAGCTGTCCGTCGCCTGTTTTTAGCAGTGCATCAAAGGAAGTAGCAGCAGTTTCGGCTAACAAGTCGGGAAGGTCGGTATAATCGCGGTTTTTGACCTTTTCGAAAAGAACACCACCCTCTACCCTGCCGCCTGTAACAAGCATTGACTCAGGGGCTGTGTCTGAGTAAACAGACTTTACGCAAACCTTAAGGTTATGATAGTCATTTTGCAAGCGAAAAACGTCGAAAACGCTCATATCCTCAACAAGCTCTGACATTAATGACCAAAGCTTGTTTTGTTCGGCTGTGACGATGTCTGTGTTATCATTTATATTATCTCCACCGAAGCCAAGCTCAGCAAGAGTTCGAAGAACAGACTGGTAGTCCTTCTGAGAAATAAGACGATCGATTTCTTTTTTAGAGAATAGCCACTTTTCCTTCATCCTTATACGGGAAACAGCATAAGTAAAATCCTGAGATTTCATAAGTCCTCCTATGCGAACAATAGCTTTGCAACAGCATCGCTGATTTTTTCGCTGTTATCAAGGAAAAGAGACGAAAAACTGCAGTTAACATCTACGCCACCATAAGTAAGAACAAAACCGCTGTTGATAGTTGCAGGGACTTTGCTTAAGGTAAGCTTACCCTTTGACGCTTCGATTGCTTTTTTCTCAAAATCTGCAGGAAGTCTGTTAAGATCAGCTGAGCCTAAAGAAAGTACACCATCAGCATTTTCGCTGTATTTTGAAATCATTTTTAAGAGAAGCTCAAAATACTTATCATCGGGTAAGCTTTTTAGGCGTTGAAGGGCTTCGTTAACCATATAAGAGATTACCGACTGTCTTGAGTTAAGAATAATTTTTCGTTCCTCAAGCTCAGCGGCAGAATTTGCCCTTGCGATAATATCGTTATACTTCTTTTCTGCCTTAAGCTCGCCGTCCTTAAGAATAGCCTTGACTTGCATTTCTGCATCGCTTAAAAGCAACGCACATTCATCGTCAGACTTTGATTTAATGCTCTGTACTGTGCTGTCGGCGTCGAGCTTTATCTGATAGATTATTTTTTCTAATCCTGTCATAATGACACCCCAATCAGATACCGAGTGCTCCGATACCGTTGATAGCAAGAATGGAAATAAGAAGAGCAAGAATAGCGTAGGTTTCTACCATTGCAGGGATAATAAGGGATTTACCCATTGTGTCAGGCTTTTTCGCTACTGTATGAATACCTGCAACAGAACACTTGCCCTGATGAATAGCCGAGAAAAGACCTGATGCGGCAATAGGAAGTGATGCGGCAAGATAAAGAAGACACTCGAGATTTGATATGTCGCCTGCACCGCCGCCGATAATACCGACACCCTGAAGAATAAGGAAGGCAACCAAAAGACCGTAAATGCCCTGAGTTGCAGGAAGAAGCATAAGGATAAGAACCTTTGAGAAAAGCGAAGAATCCTCTGCAAGCACGCCTGCGGCGGCTACACCCGCTTTACCAACACCGATTGAAGAACCGATACCAGCCATAAATGTTGCAAGAGCTGCACCTAAAACTGCAAGAAAAAGACCTAATTCCATTTTAAATATCCTCCTTGATATTATAATGCTTTGTATTAACGGTGTAGGGTTTAAAATCCCTTCCGCCGCCTGTATAAAATTTACCGAAAAACTCCACAAACTGGAGTCGATTTGTATGAACATAAGCACCAAGGGCGTTTATGCCGATATTAAGAAGATGACCGATAATAAACACAATCACAAACAAGATTATACCTACTACCGAGTTGCCCATCATAGAGCCAAGCTGGTTGAAAACACCTGCTACAACGCCAGTTGCAAGACCAAGTGCCAGAAGTCGGCTATAGGAAAGAATGTCAGAAAGGTAGCTTGTAGCACCGTAAAGATTATAAGCACCCTTTAAAAGACGTTTTAAGGGATTTTTGCTTTCTCTACCCGAGAAAATCAGAATAAGCAGTGCACCTATTCCTGCCATTACTCCGCCAATTGTCAAAAATATAGGCTGAAGCTTGAAGCCGCCCATCATACCCGACAGCATATCGGTGGAAAGAAGTGCTAAAACTGCACCTGTAACCACCAATATCCACGACAGGTCGTCGTAAATTGCATAAATAAAGTTACCTGCTCTGATATAATTTACCGCTTGCAAAATAAGACCTGCAAACAGGTGGATTATACCGAATAGGAATGAAAACATAAGAAGGGTTGTGGGACCCGACCCTACTGTGGGATTAAACCATACGGGAGTTGTGATACCCGGTATCACCGGCGGAGTACGACCAACAAAGGTATTGAAAATTACCGAAACCGCATCTCCGAAGAAACTTCCGAACATAAGACCCCAGAAGGTTGTAGAAATTCCACAGAAGAAAAACATCTTGATAGAACGTTTAAGCCCTGCTTCCATGTTCTTGAATTTAAGAAGTGCTATTCCGCAGGCAAGTGACATAACCAATCCGTAGCCTGCATCTGAAAACATCATGCCGAAGAAGATGTAGTAGAATATCGCCATAATTGCAGTTGGGTCAAGCTCAAAACGGCTTGGTGCACTGTAAGAAAGAAGCACACCCTCGGCAGGTGCCGCAATAGGGTTATTCTTAAGAAGTACAGGCACATCTTCACCCTCGGCATCTTCGAGCTCAACCTCGGCACCAAAACTTTCGAAAAGAACTTTCTTAAGCTTTTCGCCGTCTTTTTCAGGGATAAAACCTGTCATTACGAAGGTATGGGGTGAATAAGAAATGTTATCCAGCTGGGCGTAACGCTCGGCTTTCATAACGTAATAGTCTTCGAAAAACCTTATAAGCTGTAAATCTGAGCTATGGGAAGCAATTGCCTTTTCACATTCGGTAATCAGCTCTTCCCGTTTCTTTATACGGCTTTCAAGAGACTTGATTTCCTGTGCAGGGTTATTGGGAGTTGTAGACGAAGGCAAGATAAGTCCGATTTTTCGAAGTGCCGACAATACCTCGTCATAAACTCCCTTGTAGCAGACGACAAAAACACAGGTCTGATTAGAATCGTGGGAAATAACCTCTACGTCAAACAGCTCGGTATCGGGAGAGATTTCTGCTACTTTAAGGCGAATATCCTCCTCACTTATTTCTTCGGGGAAAGCACCAAAAATTATCCTTGAAGAATTAGTTGAGCTTGTATCCATCGGAATATCAAGGTTTTTCCATGGCGTGAGAGCTTCTATACGGGTTTTGTAGGCAATGATTTTAGCCTTATTTTCTGTTATTTTCTTTTTGTAGCCTATAAGCTTGTAGGCAAGCTTATTGACCTCGGGATTTTTAGCGGCGATTTCTTCATACTCTTTAACACTCAAGGGTGTTCTGCCAGCCAAAGAAGAAAGAAGACCTTTCTTTTCTTTGACGTATTCGCATATAATCTCGTCTGCCTGCTTCATAACAGATGCACTTCGCATAAATGACGTGCTTATAGATGAGCTGTCGGTCTGATAGAAAACAGAATCTTCTATACTGCATTTTTCTATCTCCATTACACCCATACGCTGCAGGGTTTCGAGAACATCTTTTGAATAACGGGAAAGAGCATAGATACTGATTCGCTGCATCTTTAAAATTGCCATCTGAGTTTCACCTCGAATCAGATGATTATCTGAAGAATCAGATTATTTACGCTGTCTTGATTTTTTAACGCCTCTGACTTTTGCCTTTCGGCTTCAAGCTTGGCTGAATTTTGAGCAGAAATAACTATTTCGTCAGCCTTCTGCTTGGCTTTTTCCGCCTTGTGCTCAACTAAGCTATTAGCGTCCTTCTTGGCGTTAGCTATAAGCCCCTTTGCCTCAAGCTCGGCATTTTGTAGGCTTAGCCTTGCTTCTGACTCGGCATTTGCAATTTGCTCTGATGCTTCATGCTCGGCATTTCTTATAGTTTCTAATGAATTTAAAGCCATAATACACCTCACAAATATTAAGCTTTTCGATTTTGATTATACTACCGAAGATTTTTATAGTCAATCAATTTATAAGTTAATCTTCTTAATTTGTTATAATATTAAAATTTTATTCTAATATTATATAGGAATTAGTTATTTTTAAAATAACACAACGATATTCTTAACAAATTAATCATAAGCTATAAACAATCTGTTTTTCTTCTTAGTTTGAGCTATTATAGTAGTTTTTTATTTTTCGCTTTCACATTTAACATTTTTGCCTTTTTACTCGCAAAAAAATCATTTATGTTTTGACATTTTAATAATGGTTATATGTTAGATAATAAGCTATGAAGGAGGATATATGCAGACAGTTTATGTGGACACTTTTTTATGTGTAAATCTATTTATTGACTACATAATACTTTACGCCGTAAGAAGGACTTTACGCATTAATTCAAAAGCATTTAGACTTTTACTCGGGGCGTTGGTTGCGGCAGTTTGTGCTTTTGGAGTGTTTTTGCCGTTTTACACTAAGGTTTTTTCTATATTTTACAGATTGATTACAGCAGCAATTTCTGTGTTTATCTCGTTTGGAAAAAGCAAGCTAAAAAGCTTTATACTACGTATTAGTGCTTTTTTAGGAATAAGCACAGTGTTTTCAGGGACAGTAGTGCTTATATGGTTTATCTTTAAGCCGTCGGGTGTAGTTATTTATAACGATGCTGTATATTTTGACTTATCACCTGTTATGCTGATATTATGCACGATTTTAGCCTTTATATCACTTAGCGTTTACGAAAGGTTAAAGTCAAAAATTAAACCAGAAGTGCGAATCCACAGAGTAACCATAATATCTGAAAACACTGAATACAGCTTTAACTCAATGGTAGACACAGGCTGTAATTTAAGAGAGCCGTTTTCGGGATTGCCTGTTATAGTAGCAGAAAAAGAGCTTATTGACTTTAAGGATATACCCGAGAATAAGCTAAGGCTTGTCCCCTACAAAACCTTGTCAGGTGAAGGAATGCTTAAGGCGTTTAAGCCTAACAAAACACTTATTGACGGAAAGGAGCTAATCAGCGGGTGTTACATCGGTGTAAGCGAAGCTAAGCTTACAAATGAAATCAAGTCCCTTATGGGCAAAGATATTACGGAGGGTTTATGAAATTAAAAATAAAGCTGATATTAAGCAAATTATTTGGTAGGATAACTTCAAATGACGTATTTTACATTAACGGAAGCCTTACCCTGCCGCCGCCGCTAAGCAAAGAAAAAGAACAGGAAATATTCGAGCAAATCAACCTTGGTGTTGAAAACGCCAGAGAGCCTTTGATAACCCATAACCTAAGACTTGTGGTTTATATTGCAAAGAAGTTTGAAAGTCCCGGAGCAAACGTCGAGGATTTAATTTCCATTGGCACAATCGGGCTTATCAAGGCAGTTAATACCTTTTCGCCTAAAAGAAACATAAAGCTTGCCACATATGCAAGCAGGTGTATTGAAAATGAAATTCTTATGTTTTTAAGAAAATCAACTCAGCTTAAAAACGAGGTTTCTATAGACGAACCGCTTAATACCGATTGGGACGGCAACGAGCTTTTGCTGTCAGACGTTTTGGGAAGCGAACCTGATGCCATAAACTACAACATCGAAAAAGAGCTTGAAAACAATATGCTTATAGATGCTGTGAACCGCTTGCCAGACAGAGAAAGCCTGATTATGGAGCTGAGATACGGGCTTGACGGACATAAAGAGCATACTCAAAAGGAGGTTGCTGACATGCTGGGGATATCGCAATCTTATATATCAAGACTTGAAAAGAAAATTATTAAAAGGCTTAAGGCTGACTTAAAAAAAGCAATTGCATGTTGAATGAAAAAAGCAGGTACAAGTATAACTGTACCTGCTTTAAATTATTTAATGATATCATTAATTGAAATTTCACGCTGGATAAAAGCTTCGTCCTTTTCGCTCCAGACTCTAACGGTAAATGAAGTATCGGAAAGGTCTGAAATTGTAAAGCCTTTTTTCTTATCCTCACAACTGCTTGAAACAAACATAAGGCTACCGTCAGAATTAAAACGTGCACCTGTGCCGGCGGGCTTGTTCTGCTCCCAGTTACCAGCATGTACCGCCCTGTCATCAGAGCTGACACCTACGCCAAAGCCTGAGCGTTCATTGTTATGCCAGTTACCCCAATAACAAAGTGTACCATCTTTGAAGTAAAAGCTACCCTGACCCATACGCTTGTCGTCTTCATATTCACCCTCGTAGGCAATATTACCATCTGACATTAAAGTTCTTCCGCGGCCGCTTCGCTTGCCATTTTCATCAACCGTACCATAATAGTAGTATGCTTCTCCTCTGCTTTCGATAGTTAAATCAGAAGAGTTTGCTTTTATAAAATCCAAAGCATTCTGACAGCTTACGATTTCTTCTGTATCATCAATATCTCCGGCGGTATCAACAGGCTCCGGCTTAACTGCTTCAGTTTCTGCTTCTACCTTTAAGGCTTCATCGGAATTTTCGGCGGTAACTATAAATTCTTGCTCAGGTAAGTTTACTGATACTTCTGATTCTGAAAAATCATTTACCTCATCGGTTATTTCTTCGACCTCAACGTCGTCGCCCATAAATGCTGAGGAAATAATTCCGTCAATGATAGAACTTATGTAGTCATCGTCTACAACAGATTCGCCGATAACAAGCTTATGCTCGGCATTAAGAATAGGAGCACCCTCAAGTACCGAATCAATATGTCTGAGCTGCTTATCAATAGCAGGGTCGCTACCATTGAAGGTAATGTAGTCGTCCTCAAAACTTTCGTTGCTTTGGGCGGGAGCATCCAGAGAATCAATATCAAAATTAAGGATGTCCTCGGCATTTATGTCAAGCGAAGTTATGGCGTTTATCTTATTAACTGCGTCAGATATAGCGGCATCTACAGAGCCGTCATCTGTAGAGACAGATTTTTCGGGAGCTGTTGGCTCTTCGGTAATAACATCAGCATTATTAGGCTTATCGGTGCTTTCGCCGTCAAAATCCTGAGCCAAAGAAATATCGAAGGTACGGTTAAGGTTTTTGCTCATATCAAAATCAGCGGCAGAAAGATTAAAGCCTGTTGCCGCGTCCTCGGGAGAAACATAAACCTCGGGTGCAATTTCAGCACTGTAGATTTCTTCCTCTTCATTAAGGACATGCTCGTAGTTTTCCATATCGTCCTCGGGCATAAAGTAGACAATACCTCTGTCGGTAAGTGCAGTAACCAAAGGAGTAGGAATACGTGAAAGCACTCTTCTTCTTACCTCTTCACAAGAAGGAATTGAGCAAGCAAACAACCTTTGGGGATAAACTTCTCCTGTTACATATTTAAGCAGAGAAGTACCCTCGTCAAAATCCTTGGGAACAAGCGAACAAACAAGATTTTCGTTCGAAACAGAGCTGTAATAATTTGTCTTAAACCATCTGTGTTTAGAGTCAAAGAAGGTCTTTTTTAAATCCTTGCCCTGTTCATCATAAAGATTAATGCAATATTTACCGGAAAGGAGGTGCTCAATTTCCTCCACAACCTTTTTATTACGGCTGACACGCCACTGCAAGGGACGGTCGAAGCTGAAATTATAGGAGTAAACAAAGCTTTCACCCTGTGCAGACCTGTAAAGCTTATTAGATGCAGGCTTTTTTGTGACTAAAAAACGTCTGCGAATATTTGTAATAATATCGGTAGTTACATCTGTTGAGTCGTAGCTTACAAATGAAACACCGAAGAAAAATAAATTTTTAAGCTTATTGCTATCTTTGCCTGCCATAAGGCTAAACCTCACTTTATAATTTATACACAAACAGGCACAAATTAATGTGCCTGTTAAAATCAAATGGAAACGTCCATTGCTATATTGTAAAGTTCTTCATCAAACACACGCTTCATGTTAAGAGCTTCGGTGATGTCAAGGTCAACAATGTTGCCGCCCTGTAAAGCCACAACGCGATCGCCAATGCCCGAAGAAAGAAGCTCAACTGCGTGATGACCCATAGCACTTGCCACAACGCGGTCTCTAAGTGTGGGAGAACCGCCGCGCTGAACATGACCAAGGATAGTAGCGCGGGATTCGATACCTGTTTTTTCCTCGATATATTTTGCTATATCTTCGGTACCGCCAACGCCCTCAGCAACTACAACGATGAAGTGACGCTTACCTGTTGCTTTAGTATTGATAATCTTTTCCACAACCATTTTGTCAAGGTCAACGGGCTTTTCCGGAACGAGAATGGAAGTTGCACCACATGCAATACCTGTCTGCAGAGCAATATCTCCGCAACGTCTGCCCATAACCTCAACGACAGAGCATCTGTCGTGAGACTGTGCTGTGTCGCGGATTTTGTCTACCATTTCAAGAGCTGTATTCATAGCGGTATCAAAACCGATTGTGTAATCACTGCATGCAATATCGTTGTCAATTGTACCGGGAATACCTACACAGGGAATGCCTGCACCAGAAAGGTCTCTTGCACCGCGGAAGGAGCCATCGCCGCCGATAACAACAACACCGTTAACACCAAGAGAACGACAGTAGTCAGCAGCCTTTTTAACACCCTCGGGAGTGTTATATTCTTCGCTTCTGGCAGTGCAAAGCATTGTACCGCCGCGGTGAATAATATCGGAAACTGAACGAAGATTCATCTGTACAACCTCGCCTGTTAAGAGACCGTTGTAGCCTCTGCGAACGCCGTAAACCTGAATGTTTTTATTTATAGCAGAGCGAACTACAGCTCTGACAGCAGCATTCATACCGGGAGCGTCGCCGCCGCTGGTTAAAACTGCGATAGAATTAGGTTTATTTGACATAATAATACCTCCAATAGGCGTAATACATAGAATATTATAATACATTAAGTTGCTAAATTCAAGTGGTTATTACTATTCTGTAAACTTTACTTTCACAGAGTCGTCGCCGAGCAGCTTTTTAAGCTCTCTTATAAGCACCTCGTTTACGTCAACCCATAGACCTCTGGGAGCCATAAGCTGCTTTTTGGTATCTGTTAAATAGAGAATCACAGGGGTAGTTCCGTCGAAGATTTCAAGCAGATTTTTGGCTTTATTAAAGCTATTAGTCTCCATATTAGGCAGTTTAAGGTATAAGCACTTACCTTCTTTTGTTTAGTATCATCCAAAGTTTTTACACGTCGGATTTCAGCAGGCTCGGGCTCAGGTGTATTATGTGCACCTACGTCTTCTTTAGAAGGAATTTTAGTGACGCGATTAATAAGCACCTTGGCATCCTCGTCCTCTTTAAGGTTGACCGTGCCGTCAACGCAGATTACACTGCCTTCGTATAGAAGCGAGCCAAACTCGGCAAGGGTTTTCGGGAAAACCACAAGTTCCATAATACCCGAACGGTCCTCGGCGGTTACAAACGCCATCATCTGATTAGACTTGGTAATCTGAGTACGATATTTTGAGACAATACACACAAGACGTACCCGGTCGCCGTCCTTGATATCGACATCTGAATCTGATGATATAATCTCCCCTATTTTTGTGGCATTTATGCGTTTTGCGTACCACTCGTACTCGGACACAGGATGACCAGAAAGAAAGAAGCCTGTCATATCTCGTTCCATTTTAAGAAGCTCTATGAGAGGAAATTCTGTTAAATCGGGAGGCGTAATCTGATGTGTATTCTTAGAGTCGTCAATACCGCCGAAAAGTGAAAGCTGGCCTGACATATTGCGGCGTTTCTCATAATCAAGGTCGTCAAGTATAGGCTTGACCATACTGAGCATTTGGCGTCGGTTAGCACCCATTGAGTCAAGTGCACCGCTTTTAATAAGGCTTTCTACGGCACGAGAGTTTAATGCTCGTGAATAAAGCCTTGAACAGAAATCATATAGAGAAGTAAAAGCTCTTTTTTCTCTTTCTCTTATAATTTCCTCAATGAACGCCTTGCCTAAATTTTTAATTGCCATAAGTCCGTAGCGGATATTTCCGCCGATTACGGTAAAGCCCAGACTGCTGAAGTTTACGTGAGGCGGAAGCACCTCGATACCTAAACGCAGACACTCGGTAATATAAGAGGAAAGCTTGTTCTGATTATCAAGAACAGAGGAAAGCAATGCCGCCATATACTGCTTTGGATAATAACATTTAAGCCATGCTGTCTGGTAAGAAATGAAGGCATAGGAAGCGGCGTGGGATTTATTGAAGGCATAAGAAGCAAAGCTTTTCATCTGCTCGTAGATTTCTTCGGCGACTTCACGGCTGACACCTCTTTTAAGGCATCCCTCAACCTCTACTGTGCCGTCATCGTTTACTAAACCTTCAATAAAAATTTTACGCTCCATTTCCATTACGTCGTGCTTTTTTTTGCTCATAGCTCGGCGTACAATATCAGCACGACCTAAGGAGTAACCGGCAAGCTTTCGAAAAATCTGCATTACCTGCTCCTGATATACTATACATCCATAGGTAACGTCAAGTATATCTTCAAGCATAGGGTGAGCATATCTGACCTTATCGGGGTTATGGCGGTTTTCGATATAGGTTGGGATACTGTCCATAGGGCCGGGACGGTAAAGAGAAATAACAGCTATAAGGTCCTCGAACGAATCAGGCTTAAGCTGAGTAAGAACATTTTTCATACCTTGGGATTCAAACTGAAAAACACCTTCGGTATTGCCTAAAGAAAGCATATTAAAAACAGATTTATCAGAAAGAGAAATACTGTCTAAATCAAAATCAGGATTTTGCTCTTTAATAAGCTTAACAGCATCATTAATTACCGTTAAGTTACGAAGGCCCAAAAAGTCCATTTTAAGGAGGCCTAACTCCTCGAGGGTGGTCATTGTAAACTGGGTAACAACCTGTGAATCGTTCATTGCCAAAGGAACGTAATCAGACACAGGTCTGTCAGAAATAATTACACCTGCAGCATGAGTTGTAGCGTGGCGAGGCATCCCCTCAATTGCCATTGAAGTATCCAAAAGCTCTTTAATCTGAGGCTCGGTATTGTAACGGGTTTTAAGCTCCTTGCTGATTTCGAGAGCTTTTGATATTGTCATATTAAGGTCAAAGGGTATAAGCTTTGCAACTGTGTCGCAAGTATTGTAAGGAATTGCCAATGCCCTGCCTACATCCCTAACGGCACCACGTGCCGCCATTGTACCGAAAGCGATAATCTGGGCAACATGGTCATACCCGTATTTGCGGACAACATAGTCAATAACCTCGCCTCGTCTGTCTTTGCAGAAATCGATATCGAAATCAGGCATACTTACACGCTCGGGGTTTAAAAAACGCTCAAAAAGAAGATTATATTTAATAGGGTCAATACCAGTAATACCGATGCAGTAGGCACAAAGCGAACCCGCACCAGAGCCTCTGCCGGGACCAACCGGTATACCCTGTGATTTTGCATAGTCGATAAAATCGTGGACAATAAGATAGTAGTCCACAAAGCCCATACGGTTAATGGTAGCAAGCTCGTATTCTAACCTTTCTACAATTGCCGAGTCGGGATTAGAACCATATTTTTTATAAAGTCCTTCATAGCAACGACGACGAAAATATTCATAGTGGTCTTCCCTGTTTGGTACGTCAAAGAAAGGAAGCTTACGTTTACCAAACTCGAAATCAAGGTTACACGCTTCGGCGATTTTTGAGGTATTGTCAAAAGCCGAGGAGTATTCAGGAAGCAAGTCACGCATTTGTTGCTCGCTTTTAAGATAAAACTCGTCGGTTTCAAACTCCATTTTATCTTCGTCGTTGATGGTGTGGTTTGTCTGGATGCAAAGTAAAATTGCATGGGTTTTAGCATCCTCTTTTTTTACGTAATGGCAATCATTGGTGAAAACCAGAGGAATATCGGCTTCCTCGCTGATTTTGATTAAATGAGGAATAATCCTCTGTTGTTCTTTTATACCATGATTTTGTAGCTCGATATAAAAATTATCTTCGCCGAATAGACTTTTATAATAAAGGGCTTTATCAAGAGCACCTTTATAATCGGAGTTCGAAAGCCTTCTTGGAATTTCGCCTGCAAGGCAAGCCGAAAGACAAATAAGACCCTCGTGATATTTTTCCAATAATTCATTGTCGATTCTTGGCTTGACGTAAAAACCATCGGTAAAACCTAAGGAAACAAGCTTTATCAGGTTTTGATAGCCTGTCTGGTTTTTACAAAGGAGCACCATATGATAATAATCGCGGTCAAGCTCGGCGGTTTTATCGAAACGTGTTCGGGGTGCGACGTAAACCTCGCAACCGATAACAGGTTTTATACCCTGTTTTTTACACTCTCGCCAGAAGTCGATTACACCATACATTACGCCATGGTCGGTTATAGCAAGGGCAGTTTGTCCTTGTTCTTTTGCAGCAGCACAAAGCTCGCTTATACGGCAGGCACCGTCAAGCAAGCTGTACTCTGTATGAACATGTAAATGAACAAAGGACATAATTTACCTCACGTATAAAATCAAATAATTTCAGCGTTAACAGTTCCGTCAGTAAAACGAAGATTTACTTTATCACCGCTTTTTAATTCTTTTACAGAATTTACGGTAACGTTATCTTTAGCCACAACCGCATAACCTCGGCGTAAAATGCTTGCAGGGTCGAGAGCAAAAAGGCTACCCTTTAGCTCTGAAAGCTCTTTGGTTTTTTCTCCAACTATACTATCACCTTTTGCCCTTAGACGTACACTAAGCTTTTCGAGGGTGTTTTTCTTTTCGAGATACTCTCGTTCAGGTGCTAAGACATCAAGTTTTGTGGAAAATACATTTAGCTCAGAGTTGTGTTTTGACATAAATCGGTCTGCCAGTGCAAAAAGATACTGACGCTGCTGTAAAAGCATTTCTGCTTGCTCGTATTTGTCGGGCACTGCAAGCTCTGCTGCCGCAGAAGGCGTAGGAGCACGCATATCGGCCACAAAATCGCAGATTGTAAAGTCAGTTTCGTGACCCACAGCACTGATTACGGGCACAGGACAGTCATAAATCGCCCTTGCAAGCTCTTCGCTGTTAAACGCCCATAAATCCTCCATAGAACCGCCTCCGCGGCCTATGATAACTACGTCGGTGTTAATCTTTTGAGAAACTGAATTAACAGCGTTAGTAAGCTGTAAAGCCGCACCCTCACCCTGAACAAGTACAGGTATAAGCTCTACCTCAGCATAGTGCCAACGGCGACTGAGAATATTTCGAATATCCTGCAGTGCGGCTCCAGTGGGCGAGGTTATGACGGTAACCTTTTTAGGAAACTGAGGTAAAGGCTTTTTATGAGCATTGTCAAAAAGGCCCTCTTTAGTAAGCTTTTCTTTAAGCTGCTCAAATTGCAGGGTTAAGGCTCCTATGCCGTCGGGCTGCATATCCTCGATATAAAGCTGATACTGGCCGCTTGGCTCGTAGACAGAGACCCTTCCCCTTGCTAATACCTTCATACCATTCTGAGGCTTAAAGCGAAGTCGGCTTGCATTAAAGGAAAACATAACCGCCTTGATAACCGCTTTACTGTCTTTAAGAGAAAGATAAATGTGCCCACTTGAATAATGGTCGGTAAGATTTGAAATTTCGCCGCTTATGAATACATGTTGTAAATTCGGGTCAGAGTCAAGAAGCCCCTTAAGATAAGTATTCAGTGCTGAAACCGAAATAATCTTAGGGGTAGAAAAATTTGTGTTCATATTAATCTTAGCTTTCAGATAAGAATTTTTTTGCACCTAAGTAAGCAACACCTACAGCATTGTCGGCAGAAAACTGCGCAGGTGCAAAGTTTGCATCATACATCTTAAGAACATCTTTTTTTATAATTTGATTTGACATTACGCCGCCTGCATAAATCAAGGGCAGATTGCCATAATGAGACAGAATTGCCTTGGTCATAGAAATCAGTGTTTCGCTTATAACCTTTAAGGTGTAAGCTGCTACATACGCCTTGTCATTTGTGTCACTATAAAGCTTTGTTATTTTATTTTCAAAGCCGCTTAAGGAGCAATCCATACCCTTTAAGGAAGGCTTGACTTTAATGTCACCGATAAAATTATTTGCGAGGTTTTCGAGCTCTATTCCACAGGGAAACTGAAGCCCTAACATTACGCCTATTCTGTCTACAAGCTGTCCTGCATTAAGGTCAGAGGTTTTTGCAATAAGCTGTGCGGTAATAAAAGAGCTTTTGTCAGGCTTTACAAGTAAAGCCTCGGTTGTACCGCCGCTTACATGAAATGCAACAAAAGGCGAGCTTAAAAGACTTTCACTTTTACTGCCGAAAGCCGCCGCGGCAATATGGCCTTGCTGATGAGAAAAAGTATACAAAGGTATGCTGTTAACTGATGCTATGCTTTTTGCTACCGAAACGCCTGCAAGAAAGCAAGGCATATATGAGCCTTCGCATTCTCTGGGAGTAGAAGATACAGAGACGGCGTCAATTTTTCTTCCTCTAAAATCAAGAGAAGAAATAATTTCGGGGAGCTGTTTTGTATGGTGAAACACAGCATCGCTCTGACGAATACCGCAATCCCCCGTTTTTACAGGCAAAAGTTTTTTAGCTTGCTGTACCGAATTGGTATCAGAATCAAAAATTGCGGCAGAGGTTGTGTAATTACTGGTGTCGATTCCTAAGACAAGAGCCATTACTCTTTACCCTTAACAAAAGAGCCTAAAAGTCCGTTTACGAAGGAAGCATCCTCAGCAACAGAGTATTTTTTTGCAAGCTCTACAGCCTCGTTAATAGAAACAGAGACAGGAATTTCTTCGCAATATAAAATCTCGTATACAGCAACTCTGAGTACTGCAAGAGAAATTTTTGAAATTCGATTAATCTTCCATCCCTTAGTAAGAAATGAAGAAATTTTCTCATCAAGCTCAGCAGCTAACTCCTGAATTACGCCTGCAGTTTTGATAGCCTCGTCGGAATAAAACTGAGCTGTGCTGTCGGTGAAATTATCGGCAATTTCCTGAACGTCTGTGTCAGAAAAAAGGCTTTCAAAAACTATAAGAAAGGTTTGCTCTCGCTTTTTGTATCTGGAGATTTTGTTATGTGCGTTAAGGTCAGACTTAACCTCTGCCTCTGCGTCATCGGGGGTATTATTTACATCAAAAATTTCATCAATCATAATTTACCTCTCAAAATGTGTATTAAAATCCAAATTAATTATAACACAAGCTGTGAAAATTGCAATAATATGAAGAAATAAATTGACTTAAAAAGAAACAGCCCTCCCGTAATTTGGGAGAGCTGAGGGTATTTATTGAAGCTCGAAAAGCCAAGTAACGACCTCGGGCATAATATTTCGCCAAGCAGATTCGTTATGGGCGTTCTTTTCGTCATAAACAAAGGTCATTTTGCTTTCATCATAGCCTAAGTCGGAAAGCAGGCCCTTCATTCTCTTTGCCGCAGGCAAAAGTTCCTGCTCAAGAGCATCACCGCCGCCGTTGTAGAAATAAATTCTGGGAAGCTTTGCTGAATCTGTAAAATCATACTTTGAGAAGTAATCTACCCATGTTGAATCATCAAATAGCATAAATGCAGGAGAAAGTGCACCAATTCTGCCAAACTCGTTCATATACTCCATGCCGATATAAAAGGCTTCGATACCGCCTGAAGAACTTCCGACAATCGCAGAATGTGCAGCATCGGTATAGACGTTGTAATTAGCCTCTACATAAGGCACAACGGTCTTGGCAACAAAATCAGCAAATTGCTGACCGGAGCCATTTTTAAAACCGCCGTAATTGTAGCTTGGGTTAAGATTACCTATATTAGGCGTAAGCTCGTTATCTCGGTTAGTCTGATTATCAATACCTACGAGAATAATTCTCTCGCCACCGTTTTTCATCAAGGCTGTGATAACCTCGTCGCTTCCCCATCCGCCGTTGTAGGCATCAGAATCGTCAAACTGTTGCTGACCGTCGAGAAGATAAATTACATAATATTTTTTATTGGTGTCTGCAGGGTCATAGCCTGCAGGTGTCCAGATTTCCACGGGCTTTTGATAGCCTGTAGGATAGCTAAGCTTGACTGTTGTTTTTGCACCATAATCGGTTGTATCGTAAGAATACATGCCTAACTGCATAGCTGTTTTAGGAGTCTGGCTTGTAACAAAAAAGCCTGAGCTTGCAACAGTAAGTGCCGCGTTAAGTGTCTGGCTTTTGCCGTTGTTGAAAACTACACGGTTGTACTCAGATACGTCAACATCCATCTTATAGATTTTTTCTCCATAATCATTGGTGGTAAGGTAGGTCATTGCGGCACCGGGCCATGATTTAAGCTCAATCTGTTTTTCTTCATTATAAAGGTAAGCGTTGACCTCTGACCAACCAACGTTGTTGGAGAAGTAAATAGTAATATTTGTGTCAGGCTTTACAGGATTATACGAGGGCATAGTCTGAGGCTCGCTTTCTGTGGTAGGCTCGATAGGGTCGGTTGTAATGCTTGTTGCAGGAGTCTCGCCTACGGTTGTTGATTCTGCAGGGGTGGATTCGGTAGCATCAGTTGAGATTGATGTAACGTTAGCAGTTGTAAGCACCTCGGAAGGCTCTGCAGTTTCAGTTACAGGTACAGTTGTAGTCTCGGTAACCTCGGTTGACGTTATAGGAGGCGTTGTCTCGGACTCTGAGTATGTTATCTCTTTGCCGATAGGATAAGGGCACTCGATTTTTGCAAGGTACTTCTGAACCCATGTTGCATCCTTTACATTAACCTTTGAGTCGTTATTGCAATCTGCACAAAGAAAGTTATCCTCGTCAAACTCAAGCAGATGTGCGGCGTATTTCTGGATAGCGGTTGCATCCTTGATGTTTACTTTTTTATCCATCTCGGCGTCACCGAGAATAAGAATTTCCTCGGAAATTGCAAAAGTAAAAACGGGACACATGCATAAAAGAATTGCAAAAGTAAGGATAATTGCTATAAGCTTTTTCATTTTTAAACCTCCTTGTATTCGCCTAAGTGAATTGAATATATAAGGCACCTGCTTATAGGTAATTCGAAGCAGGCACTGACTGCCTCTTTGTATAGAGAAAGCTGTTTTTGGTAACGCTCGTATAGTACGTCTACAGAGCTTACCCTGTCGGTTTTATAGTCTACTATTGTAATTTTTCCGTCCTTGACAATAAGCAAATCCACCGCACCCTGCAAGATAACCGAAGTTTCATGGTCTTCGGTAAATCCTGTAAGGGAGGCAGGAATATTTACTGTAAAGCGGTACTCGCGATAGCACTGATTATCGCTGTTAATAGCATCAGTAATAAGGTCGCTTTCGAGGAATTTTTCAAGCTTATGGAGGTCAAGGGACTGAGCCTCCAAGGGGGTAAGCCGCATATTGGTAAGACGCTCTACCTCCAGCTTTAAGTCCTTTCTGGCAAGGTCAAAGCTTGCAAACTGCAGAAACTTGTGCATAGCCGTACCCTTTTCGGCGGCAGTAAGCTTTTCGCCGGATAAAAACCTTGGCTTAGCAAGAATTTTTTCGAAGGCTTTGCCGCTGTGCATATGACTAAGCTCTGAGGCAGTTACCTTTAAAGGCAATAAGCAAAGCTCAGCGTGAGGATATACAAAGTTAAATCTTTTTTCTATAACCTCGTCTATATTCTCAGCATCCATATCATAGGTTACCTCGCGGGTAACCTCGCCATCAGTATCATCAAAATCAATGTCATCAATAACCTTTACCGAAAGCATTGAGCTATTATCAGAATACTGTAAACCGTCAGCTTTTGCAATACCCCTTAGCAAAGTTGCATCCTTGTGAAGCAAGGCTGTCATAAAAAGCCAATCACAGATAGACTTTGCACCTGAGACAATATATGGTGAAACAGTATCCTTGCTTATTAGCTTACTTGCAAGGGTAGAAAGGTATTTTGAGGTGTTTTTCTTTACGGCTGTCATAATAAGCTTTTCTTTAGCTCTTGTAAGGGCAACGTAAAGAACCCGTAGCTCTTCGGACATTTCACTTTGCTTTTTTTCCATAGCAAGAGCTTTGCGTACAAAGGTGTTGAAGCTTGCACCTAAATCTTTGTCGCGGCGTTTTGCGGCAAAGCCTAAGTGTGAATGAAGAAGTACATTGTCAGTTGTATCCGTTGAAAACTTTTTATGAGTACCTGCTAAGATACAGAGAGGAAATTCAAGACCTTTGCTGGAGTGAACTGTCATAAGACGTACGGCGTTTTGGATATTGTCGCCTCCTCCTTCTGCGGCAGTAAGGTCTGAACCGTTTTCAATTAGCCTGTCAAGATAAGAAACAAAGGCGTTAATACCCTTTGTCATTCCTTGCTCGTACTTTGCGGCGTACTCTGTAAGCATTCTGAGATTGCTGACAGCTTTTTCACCACCCATACATGCACAGACAGGTATAATACCTAAATGCTCGTAAAGCGTGTTGAGAAAATCCTCGGCTGTCATTGTAACAGCTAAAGTTCTTAGTGTATTTACGGTTTCGATAAAAGCTTTTGCCTTCGGAAAATCCTCATCTGCCGCTTTAAGTACAGCCCCGTAAAGCGTACCCTTGCGGCAGTTCGACCTGATTTTTGCCAAATCGTCAGGGGTAAATCCAAACATTGGCGAAAGCATTGATGAAAGAAGCGGAATGTCCTGTGAGGGGTTGTCGATTACCCTTAAAACGCTTAAGGTAAGCTTGATTTCGGGTAAATCGAAAAAGCCCGATGAGCTTTCGAAGGTTGCGGGGATACCGAATTTTTCAAGCTCACGAACATAGAGTGCGGAATTCTTTTTACCGCTACGAAGTAAAATTGCAATATCACCAAAGGTAAGCTTTCTTACGTTATCACCGTCTTTAATAGTGGTTTCGGCAAGCTCTTTCATAATAACCGAGGCTATGTGCTGTGCTTCAAGGGCGATATTGTCTTCGTCGTCAAATGAATCGGCATCTATTAAATGAAGCTCGGCACAAGGAACGTCAGTAGGTGTATAGGAAGCACCGCTTACTAAACCCTCTCCGTCAATATAGTCGATATCGCCGGTTTCCTTGGTCATAAGACGGTCAAAGACAAAGTTAACATATTCGGTAAGCTCTACCCTGCTTCGGAAGTTTTTCTCCAGCATAATTTTTGCAGGGTAAATATCAGCCTCGGCAGTATATAGAGGATAGGTATCCTTGCGGTTTATAAAGATTTCCGGCATTGCCTGACGGAAAGCATAAATGCTCTGCTTGGCATCGCCAACGATAAAAAGGTTGCTTTCTTTGCTGACCGCCTTGAAAATTAGATCCTGAACTTCGTTTGCGTCCTGATACTCGTCAACTAAAACACTGTCGAAACGGGAAGCGATAATTGATGCTGTATCGGTAAATTTTACCGAGCCTTCGCTGTGTTTTACCAAAAGCTCAAGTGCCCAGTGCTCAACATCCGAAAAATCAGCAAGATTTTTCAGCTTTTTCTGCTGACTATACTTTTCGTCATAAAGTTTAACGCACTTAAACATCTGTGAAACAACAGGATAGAGAGCTTTGATATCTTCGACGCATCTGCATTCATCAGCTTCAAAAAGGCCTTTTAGCTCTGCTACACAGGACTTAAGTATATCGCGATTGGCGGCAATTTTTAATTTTACAGGATGCTCTTTGTAGCCTCGGGCGTTAAGAACACCTGCTTCGAAACTATATATAAGCTGACGAAGAGTGTCCCAAGGAGCTGTGGCGATTGCCTCAGAAAGTGAAACAAAATACGCCTTATCTCTATAAAGCAGAGTCGAAACTTTAGACATCAGTTCAGGCTCTTGCTCGGCGGTTTCGATAGTTTTTATGGCAAGAGACAAGCCGTATTCGATAATACGCTTGGCATTTTTAAGTATTACCTGACCCCAAATGCTGTCAGCCGCCGAGGTAAAGTCGGTGTAATATGAAAGCTTTTCATCAAGCCACACATCAAAGAAGGGATGAGACCGAAGAAACTCGTAAAGCTTAAGAACATTTTCACCTAAGCCGCGGTCGCTTTTTGAATTTGAAAAGCATCTTACAAGCTCGTAAAAATCGGGATCCCGTTGTTCGTAAAGCTGATTTAAGGTTTCTTCTAAAGCAGCAGCAGAAAGTACACTTAGCTGACCCTGCTCGGCAATTTTATAATCTCGAGTAATATCAAGCTCGTGAAAAAATTCGCGGCACAAATCAGAGCAAAAGCTGTCTACCGTTGAGATATGTGCCCTCGGTAAAAGCACAAGCTGATGTCGGTAAAACCGATTATCGGGATAAGCTAAAATAAGTTCAGAAAGCTTTTGACTGATTCTTTCCTTAAGCTGTGCGGCGGCGGCTCGGGTATAGGTAACGATAAGCAACCTGTCGATAGACACGGGATTTACAGGGTCGGTAAGCATCCGAAGAACGCGTTCAACCAAAACTGCAGTTTTACCTGATCCTGCGGCGGCAGAAACAAGCACATCTCCACCGCGGGCATTAATGGCTAACAACTGATTATCTGTCCATTTTGTGCTCATTCCTGTACCTCCTTTACATCAAGTCCTAATTCCTTTAGAATTTCTTCGCGGTCAAGCTTATAAATAGCTTTTGTGTTTTCTTCGTTTCTGCCGATACATACCGCAGAGTACGGGCAGTACTGGCAAGCATCATAGGAATTAACAGCAGGTGCGGCATCAATATCACCGGACAAAAGCTCGGTTGCCATTTTAGCAATAAGCTTGTCAATGTGAGAAAATACTGCACCAAATTCTTCTAAAGTTGCAAGGTTATCGGCACCTTTAAGCCCCTTTGCACCCAATGAAACAGGTATATACATGCCGTTAAGCTCTTTGTCCATGGAAGAAAGAACTGCTTCGTCATTTAAGAGAATACCGTTCATACGAAGCTTCTTGCTTCGTTCGGCTAAGATTTCGTCACCTGTGGCATCTGCCGCCATTTCTAAGGTAGGAACAAAAGCAGGCATATAAAGCACGCCGGCAGGCACTACTTCCCTGCCGTAACGCTCCTGTCCTTTGTTTTTGATTACAGAAAGATACAGAAGCATCTGCAAGTTAAGACCGTAAATTACGTCAGAGAGGTTAAAAACCTTTGTGCCGGTTTTATAATCTACAATTCGGATATAAGCTTTGCCGTCGAGGTTTAAAATATCAGCTCGGTCTACCTTGCCTGTAACGGTAACGGAAAGTCCGTCAGAAAGCTCTAAACGATAAGCAGAGATGTCCTTGCCTATGTCAAGTTCGAAATCCACAGGAGTAAACTCGCTTTGAGCAAGCTCGGCAATAAGGTGCTTTACCAGTGTATGGGAGGCTTCCTTGACACCGTCGAAAAGGTAATTGAATCGTGCAGATTTTGTGCTAAGTCCGCCAAAGTGCAGCTTTGCATACTCCTCGGAAATGTCACTTATAATCGCAGAGATTCTTTCATCATCAAGACTTAACAGCTCGGACTTTGAGAAAGTGCAGAAAAACTTTTCCATAATATAATGGACAAAGGAGCCGTACTCCAGTGCATCTATGGATGCCTTTCTACGCTCGTTTGCTTTTAATCCGTACTGACAAAAATATGAAAACCGGCAAAGATGATACTTTTCAATTTTTGAAGCTGAAAGATGTAAGTCCTTGCCAAAAAGTTTTTCGGCAATTTTGCTGTCCTTGATATTAAATTTTGCGTTACTGTTAATAACGTTTTCCAGTCCTGCGAGCCTGTCTTTGTACTGAGGCAATTTACTGTAATAGCTTCTTAGGCTTTGAGTAATAATATCTTTGCTTCTTGCTCTTTGTGCAAAGAAATCATACGAGGGTTTAGCCGCCCACAAAAAATCGGCCGTATTCTCGGTAAGCCTTAAACGCAAATTACAATTTGGAGTTATAGTGCTAAGTTCGCTGACAATTACTGAAGGAGATTTGATTTCGCCGTTAAGCTCTGAACTTGGAAACGACACAAAAAGCTTATGAGACGCGCTTGTAAGTGCATAATAGCAATAGTAAAGCTCTCGATTTGCATTTTCTTCTTCATCAGCATTCTCGATGATATTAAGCCGCGAAAGTTCGCTTCTTTCGGAAGATGTAAAAAGCCCATTGTCGCCGTTGGTTTTAGGAAATTCTCCGTCAACAGCGCCTATGACGAAAACACACTTTCTTCCGCCTAAACGCATTCGCTCGATATCACCTACAGTTACCTGGTCTAAAGCTTTGGGAATAAATGAAATATCGGTTAAGCTTAGCTGTAGCATAAACAAATCGTAAAAACGTTTAAGAGTAAGCTTTCGCTGACCGATGACCTCAGCGGTTCTGTTAAGGGTATCTACAAAAATTTCCCAAAGGCGTATCTGCTCGGAAGAATAGGAAACCTCATCCCAAGCCTCTAATTTGTCAGCAAGCTCCAGAAGCTTTTTGTCGGTACCTAAGGTAATAAGAAGGTTATAAAGACCTTTGCAAATGTCCTGTGCAGGCCTACCGCTGTAATCCTCTTTGAAGCTGATAAGATTAAGTATTATCAGCTTACGCACAGCTTCGGCTCTCTTAAGATTCTCTAAATCATCAAAGGTGAATTCGTCTGCAAAGCCTCGGGGATTAGCGGTAAAATCCTTTGCGAGGGAGCTGTGGTTTAACTGCCAAGTATAAATATAATTTTCGAATAAAGAAATATCTTTATCATCTGCTGAGGTTAGTCCTGTTTTAAGGAGGTTAAGTACGTCGTTCTTGTCAAAGCCGCCCCAAATCGCATCAAAACACGCTGAAATAAGCTTTACCAAAGGCTTTGACGTTATATCATGAGGCTTGTCGGCAAAATATGAAATTTCGTATTTGTCGAAAATAGTTGAGATTATACTTGAATAAGCTTTTAAATCTCTGCCCACAACGGCAATTTCGCTAAAACGGTATCCAAAATCAATAATCAGCCTGCGGATTTCTCTTGCCACAAAGTCGATTTCGTCATATCTGTCGTTGGCTCTGTAAAGTGTGATGCTCTCGGCTTTTTCACCGAAATCGTATTTGTCGGGCATAAATACATTTTGCTCAAGATGTGAAAGTTCGGCTTTCTCGTAAAAGCCCGAGTAATTACAAAGTACAGGCTGTGCAACCTTTAATCCTTCGCTTTCTGCCATTCGCTTAAGCTTAACGGCAGTTTCGTGAGATGTGGAAAAGATACCATCGGCAGATGCTCCGTCATAAGAAAGGGTAACGTACATTTCACTGCACTGCATCATAAGTGCGGAAATCGCCTCTGCTTCGGGAGCTATAAAATATAGATAAGAATCGATAAAAATATAATAGTCTTTGAAAACTTGTCTTTTTCTTAAAATATCAGCAACAACGCTTAGCTCTGCGTCAGGATCTTCGAAAGACTCTGTAAGCAAAGCATCCATTGCTTCGCCTGCAAGGTAAATATCACTTAGCTTGGAGCTTGTAACCGAGTCCCCATCCATTGTAGCAGAAAGCACGCTTTCTCTTGTATTACCCGAAAGGGTAAGCTCTTTGCGAGCAGAAAGCATTAATTTTGCAAGCTCTGGATTTAATGCCTTGTCACCATATAAGTTAAGGCTGTCTTTGACCTCTTCCAAGGCAATACTCATTAAAAGTGCTTTGGTACATTCGTCGGCCGGGGTTTTGCGAACTTCGCCTACTACCTCGAAAACATAATCGCACATTCTGGAAAAACCTAATACAAGAACATTTCGAGAAAGTTTGGGACCTAAAAGAGTGAGAAAGGCTTTTTCGGTTTCGAAGGTTACCTGGTCAGGTACGATTACAAGAATTCTATTTTCGCCGCTTTTGGCAAGACGGCAGACCTTCTCGTCTATATAAGTAGTTTTTCCGCTTTTGCTTCTGCCAAAGATTAAATTTAACAATTAGCTCTCCCCTTTCGCAGCAACAAATCAGTTATCGAAGGCAAAACGCCTTATGTGACTAACCGATTTAGCTAAGTAAATTGCAAAAATAATCAAAATATTCTAATATTTTAAACTTAAATTCATATTTAGATGTGTCGCTTATAACCTCGTACTGCTCGTTAGTAAGCTCATCTTCAAGACTATTGGTATCAGCAGAGGTATATAGACAAAGCGAGGGGTACATAACACACCACCAGTTTTTGCCATTGCCGCTTCCTATGGTAACCTTTAAAGCGGTATAGGTACCGCTGGGCATTGTAATATCGCCGTAATAACGGGTATTAAAATCGGTTTCGCAAATTTCGGCACTTACGCTTTTCGTGCAACCATTTGCTTTTAATGTATTTTCAGCGGTAGAGATTATGTCGCCAATATGCTTGTTAGTAATCTCAACGGCCTCACTTTTAGAGCTTACACCCGAATAAAGCCCATCGGTATAATCCAGTATAGAGTCCCGCACCAAAAGCTTAAGCCTTTGGTCGGCATCACTGTCGGAATCTGCAAGAATGTGAATTCTAAGCACCTCGTCGCTTATATCCCGACACCTTTGCTCGAAAGGTAAAAATGAGAAAATTGACGTAATAATAAGGGCGACTGCCATTGCTTTAAGTAGCTTTTTCATTTTTAAAAACCTGCCTCAATCAGTATTTGTCCTGATTATAGGCAGGTTTTGGTAAATTTATTCAGCAAATAGCCGCACCTACAGAGGTTGGCACGGTAAGGTAGACATCAGTATAGGTCTCTTTCAGTTTGTCTACGCACTTTAAGGCTTTACGTTCACTACGGAAAATTCCGAACACAGCAGAGCCGGAGCCACTCATGGCGGCTCCTAAAGCCTTGGATTTGTACATAATAGCTTTAACCTCATTAATATCGGTTAATTCCAATACCTCTTCAAAATCGTTATGAAGAGTAGAACAGATACCGGACAAATCGCCGCTGTATAGCATCTGCTTGCAGTAGTCGGTGTATTTAATCTTCATACCCTTGCGATTATCCGCTAAGGCGTAGGCTTCTTTGGTAGAAACCGACACCTGAGGCTTTACAATTACTATAAAGCACTTGGGCATAGAACGAACCTTATAAAGAGATGTGCCTGTACCAAGTGCAAGCTTTGTACCGCCAACGATGCAGAAAGGAATATCGGCACCTACCCTGCCGCCGATTTCACAAAGCTCCTTGTCAGAAAGGTGTGCATCAAAGGCAACATTTAAAAGTCTGAGGGTAGCCGCACCGTCGGCACTACCTCCTGCAAGACCTGCCTCGCAGGGAATTACCTTATCGATATGAACTTTGACACCTGTGTTTTTAATACCTGTGGCTTTGAAGAAAGCATTTGCAGCCTTATAAACAATATTAGACTCATTACATGGGATTTTAGGGTCAGAGCATGTTATGGTAATATCCTCGGTATCGGTTAAAGTAAGCTCAACAGTATCAGCAAGAGACACCGACTGCATAAGCATGGCAACATCGTGGTAGCCATCAGGTCTTTTGCCTAAAATGTCTAAGGTTAAATTAATTTTTGCAGGTGCTGTAGCTTTAAAGGTCATATTAAAGCTCCTCTATAAATTCTTTGATTCTCTTAAGTGCTTCCTTAAGATGATTAATCGAGTAAGAATACGAGACACGCACGTAACCTTCGCCGCAATCACCAAAAGCATCGCCGGGAACAACCGCAACACCCTTTGAATTCAAAAGTCGGGTGCAAAATTCCTCTGAGGAAAGGCCTGTGGATTTAATACATGGGAAACAGTAAAAAGCACCCTTTGGCTCGAAACAGGTAAGCCCCATTTCATTGAATTTGCCTACCACAAGCCTGCGACGCATTTCGTAGTCACTACGCATTTCTTCAATGTCGCTGTCACCATTTTTCAAGGCTTCTATAGCTGCCCATTGGGCAGTTGTGGGAGCAGACATAATGCAATACTGGTGAAGCTTTGTCATCTGCTCTAATACAGGTGCAGGGCCAGCAGCGTACCCGAGACGCCAGCCTGTCATGGCATAAGCCTTAGAAAAGCCGTTAATAACCACAGTACGCTCTGCCATTCCCTCAAGGGAAGCTATGGAAATGTGAGACTTACCATAAGTAAGCTCGCTGTAAATTTCATCAGAAATTACAAAAAGGTTATGCTTTTTTACAACCTCAGCAACAGCCTGTAAATCCTCTTTCTCCATAATAGCACCTGTGGGGTTATTTGGATAGGAAAGAATAAGAACTTTAGATTTAGAGGTAATTGAGGCTTCAAGTTCTTCGGGTTTAAGTCTGAAGCTGTTTTCTGCCTTGGTGTTAATCACAACAGCCTTTGCACCTGTCATAGCTGTAAGAGGCTCGTAACAAACGAAAGAAGGCTGGTGAATAAGAATCTCATCCTCAGGATTTGCAAGACAACGGATTGCAACGTCAAGTGCCTCACTACCGCCGACTGTTACCAAAATTTCGGTGTCGGGGTTATATGTAAGGTTATATTTTCTTGATAAAAAAGCCGCAATTTCGTTTCGAAGTGTTTTGTAGCCGCGGTTAGGCGTGTACCATGTTTTGCCTGATTTTAAGGACTCTATACCTGCCTGACGAACATGCCATGGAGTTCTGAAATCCGGCTCGCCTACAGACAGAGAAATAACGTCCTCCATCTCGTTGACAATATCAAAAAACTTCCTTATTCCCGAAGGCTTTACAGAAGAAATTGTATTGTTCAGAAACTTTGTGTAATCCATCAATAATTCATACACCTTTCGTCGCTGTTGTCCTCGTCCTCTAAAACAACGCCGTCATCCTTGTAGCGTTTAAGAATGAAATGGGTTGCTGTGGATAAAATTCCGTCCAGAGCTGAAAGCTTACGTGAAACGAAAGCTGAAACCTCCTGAATTGTTTCGCCTTTAACAATAATAGAAAGGTCGTAGGCGCCCGCCATAAGGTAAACAGACTCAACCTCGTCAAAAGCCATAATTCGTTTTGCTATTTCGTCAAAGCCGCTTTTTTTCTGAGGAGTTACTTTAAGCTCGATATAAGCTGTAACGCCAGCGTCCTGCACCTTTTCATAGTTAACAAGGGCACGATATCCTTTAATAATACCATCGTCCTCGTACTTTTTTATACGGGCACGCACATAATCCTCGGGTTCGCCAAGCATAAGAGAAAGCTCAGAAACAGAGTATTCGCTGTTGCGTGATAAAAGCTTAATAAGTTTATCCATAGTATTGCCTCCAATAAAAATCATTATGCTCTGCAAACGTATGCAGAGTCTGAAAAGCTGATAAGGTCGGCACAAATCGAAATTGCCAGCAAGCTGAAAACCTGTGCCTCGTCTATTACCTCCAGAACGTATCTGCCGCTTTTGCCTGCTTCAGGCTTGTGAAAAGCAAGTGCTTTGGCAGAAACGTCCGTAATTTCGAAGCTTCTTGTAATAAGATTACCTCTAAAAAACAGTTTTGTTCCAAGAATTTTTAAGCAAAGCTCGTCAGGCTTAAGCCTGACGGTCAGTGCAAAGGCACCTTCCGGGGTAATTATATTATAGCCTATGGTGCTGCCGATTTCAGGTGTAGCGGAAATTTTAAGCACACACTTACCCTCAGGAGTAAAGGCTTTTATTTTCTTTACCGCAGTATTATCTTTGCCGTTAATACTGTAAAGTAAATTTTCGTTTTCGTCGTACACAACAATACGAGAATACACGTCGCTTGTGTCACGTGAAATAAGAAGCTTCATTCAATCACCGTTATCTCAGAATATTTTCTTAGGAATCTTGCGGTCAAAGATTTCCACCGTTCCTCTGATATTATATCCCAAATCTGTGGCATAACACGACATATAGCCGAGAATTGCCCAGAAGCTTGTTACGATAAATGAAAAATCAAAAAGAATTGTGCGTTCAATAAACGCATAAACCAGATACGCCGCAAAAAAAGCAATCAGACAAGGGTATACCGAGTAGGTCATAATGCGGCGTTGAACAAACCACACAGGCATGGTCATTTTGAAAAATCGGTACATAAAAACGCCAAAAAGGCCAAAGCCCAAAACGCCCGAAACAACTAAAATTCCTATGTAGCCGTTGTGCATATCGGCAATAAATACATTAGTAAGATAGTCATCCTCGAAATAGCTTCGCTGACCGATTGCTTCAACAATATGATTGTATAGGTCACCCTTGCCTGCACCGAAAATCGGGTTAGTAATAAGTGCCTTAAAACCTGCATACCATAAATCAATTCGGCTGCTGAGTCCTGTATCGGTAACAATGTTAAAGAAAGAACCTTTTGTAAGAGCATTTATATCCGACTTTGAAAGTTCACCCTCGGAACTTGAAAGTACCGCAACAACGATTTTAAAAGCGGCTCTTAACGCCATAAGCAAACAGACAAGTAAAAAGCCTACAACAACAAGTGCTACTATTCGGGTAAGAATCTTACGTGGAGTAAGCTTTTCAGACAAGGCAAGAAGCCTGAAAAGCACCATAAACGCAACGTATACGCCTAAAAGCAGGAGACTTCCGTTAGAATTAGAAAGTACAAGTGCTATTAAATTAAGAAGAATACAAGCAGTTATCCATATGCGGCTTATACGTTTCTGACGAGCTTGTGCAAGAAAGTCCGGCTTTGTCATAAAATGACAAAAGATTATTGCAAGTGCAGAAACATAACCCTGATAGTTGGGATTAAAAAATACACCTGTAAATGTTTTGCCGCTGAAGACTAAGTCAACACCGAAAAGAAGAAGTGTTAGTCCGATAAAGGCAGTTACCGTTGCCGCATAAATAAAAAATCGGCTGAAAAGATACATTTCCCAACGATACATAGTGCCACGATGAACATGCATTCCATAAAAAAGAACAAAGCAAATAAAGCTATGTAATATAAGTATAAAATTGTAACCTACGGCTAAAAAATCACCACTTAGATTAAACAGAAAGGTAAAAGTAAAGGAAACCAAAAAAGCACCCAACCAAAAGCCGTAGTAAATTTTCAAGTATGCTTTGTTGACAACAAGCGACCTTACGGCAATTACTACACCCCACAAAGAGGTTATGCCGATAAGTACAATAGAGGGTGTGCTGAGGTAGCTTATCATATAAAGAAAGAATGAAGTTAAATAACACACTCTGAAAAGCGATTCATCAAACAAAGCAACTGTAAGTTTGTTTGCCTTCATATTATTCGCCTCGTGAGGAAAACACCTCTGCAACAGTTTTGAAAATTAGCTTTATATCACCCATAAATGAAAACTTCTTGATGTATTCGAGGTTATATTTCATTTTTTCAGGAAGAATTGTTTTAATGTAAGCCATGTCAACATCCGAAGCATTGGCTAAAAGCTCAGCCTCGTCTTTGTACTTAATACTTGCAAGAGAGGTTACACCGGCAGGCAAAAGCAAGGTAGCAAGCATTTCGTCAGTATATTTATCGGTAAATTTAGGTACCTCGGGACGAGTGCCAACGATAGTCATTTTTCCTGAGAGCACGTGAAAAATCTGAGGTAGCTCGTCAAGTCTGAATTTTCGGATAAATTTACCGATGTTGGTGATTCGTGAGTCTTCACCAACAGTCAGAAGCTCGCCCTTAGAGTCAGCGTCGGTACGCATACTTCTGAATTTGAAAATTTTAAAGCGTCTGCCAAAGGTGGTTACACGAACCTGCTTGTAAATAACAGGACCTTTTGACGTGCACTTGATTAACACAGCAATAACTGCCATCGGTAAAGAAAGCAAAATTATAAGAAAGACTGCAACTGTTACGTCAAAAATCCTTTTAACAATAAGTCCTGCTGTTTTTTCTTTAAGTATATCGTAATAAAGCTTAACCGCTTCGCACTGTAACTCTTTGGGAAGCTTTTCGTAGTCGGGCATCTTCATAACCTGACCTCCAAAACAAATTTGCAGATATATTCTATAGTATTATACTACTAATACTTTATATTTTCAACTATTTAAAAGAAGAATAAATAATTAAGTAAAGTGTGACAAGTTTTTCCTTTCTTTTGCTTGACTAAAGTTACATATACGGGTAAAATTATAGAAGACTAATTTAGGAGCGAATCACAATGAACAACGATTATTCACCTGACCTTATTACTCTTGTTGACGACGAGGGTACCGAGCATAACTTTGAAATTTTAGACACACTTGAATACGAGGACACCCTTTACTACGCCCTCTACCCTGTTTTTGACGACCCGAATGATGCACTTACCGACAGCGGCGAGTATTACATTATGGAAGTAATGGAAGAAGACGGCGAGCAGGAATTAGCCGAGGTAGAAGACGACGAGCTTGCTGATAAGCTGGCAGAAATCTTTGAAGAAAGATTTAACGATATCTTTGCAGACGACGAAGAGTAATCGCTTTAGAACCTTTCCTGCCTGATACGCATATGGTGCAAAAATAACCCTACAACCTTTAAATCGGGAGCTTTTCTCCGACGGCGGTGTGCAGACCTCCCTGCTTTTTGCAGGAAGAAGGGAGCCTAAAGCTTTCGGGCGGCACCCACCTGCTGACTTCGTAGGCAGGTTATATTTCGCACCTTACGGTCAGGCGGGTCTTTTTTACATATTAGCATTAGAATTGGAGATTTACTTATGAAGGTATCTGTACTCGGATGCGGCCGTTGGGGCAGCTGTATTGCTTGGTATTTAGATAAAATCGGTCACGACGTGCTTTCGGGCGGACTTGCTGATGCACCTGAATTTATTCAGCTTAAAAGCACTATGCGTAACGACTACCTTGAATACCCTGACAGTATTGAAGTAAGCAGTGACCTTAAATATTCTGTTGAGCGTGCTGAGGTTATTGTAATCTCGATTTCGGCACAGCATTTGAGAGAATATATGGCTGACATTTCAAAATACGACCTTAAAGGCAAAACCATTGTTCTTTGTATGAAAGGCATTGAGGTTTCTACAGGAAAAAGACTTAGCGAAGTTGTTAATGAATTTATTGATGCAAACGAAACAAACGTTGCCGTTTGGGTAGGTCCCGGTCATCCTCAGGACTACGTCAAGGGTGTACCTAACTGTATGGTAATCGACAGTGACAAGGACTTCGTTAAAGAAATGCTTGTTAACGAATTTTCGAGCTCGCTAATCAGAATGTACATCGGTACAGACCTTATCGGTAGTGAAATCGGTGCCGCGGCTAAAAATGTTATCGGCATTGTTGCAGGCCTTTTAGACGGTTTAGGATACCAGTCTTTAAAAGGCGCTTTGATGGCGAGAGGTGCCCATGAGATTTCAAGGCTCATCGGCAAAATGGGCGGTAATCCCCTGTCGGCTTACGGACTTTGTCATTTAGGTGACTACGAGGCAACTTTGTTCTCTAAATGGAGCCACAACAGAATGTATGGCGAAGCTTACGTTAAGGGTAATAAATTCGAAAAGCTTGCCGAGGGCGTTATGACAACTAAGGCGTTAGTTAAGCTTTCACAGGAAAACGACGTAGATATGCCCATTGTAAAGGCTTGCTACAGCGTTCTTTTTGAAAACAAAATGGTCGAGGATGCTATTGATGAGCTTTTCGACCGTAAGGTTAAGAAAGAATTTATAATTAAATAATCAATATAAAAAATCAAGCCTTCCGATTATTTCGGAAGGCTTTTCTCTTATTAAATATCTGCAAGTGTTGCGGCGATAACCGCTTTGATTGTATGCATTCGGTTTTCAGCCTCTTTGAAGACAATAGACTTTTCGCTTTCGAAAACAGAGTCGGTAACCTCCAAGGCGTCAAGTCCGAATTTTTCGCCTACTTCTTTGCCTACTGTGGTTTCAAGGTTATGGAAAGCAGGCAAGCAATGCATAAACACTGTAGTTTCCTTAGCGTTTGACATAAGTGTGTCGTTTACCTGATAAGGCAGAAGCTCGTCGATACGCTCTTTCCATACGTCTGTGGGCTCGCCCATAGATACCCATACGTCGGTATAAATAACATCGGCATTTTCTACTGCCTTTTTAGGGTCAGTTTCAAAATTAAGCGTAGCACCTGTTTCCTTGGCGATAGCCTCGCACTCTGCAACAAGAGCTTTATCGGGGAAGTATTTTTCGGGTGCACAGGCAGTAAAGTTAAGGCCCATTTTTGCACAGCCTACCATAAGGGAGTTGCCCATATTAAAGCGGCTATCACCCATATATACAAAGTTTATACCCTTAAGATAACCAAACTGTTCTTTGATAGTTAAGAAATCAGCAAGAATCTGAGTAGGATGAAACTCGTCGGTTAAGCCGTTGTATACAGGAACTCCCGAGTATTTTGAGAGAGATTCTACGGTTTCCTGCGAAAAGCCGCGGTACTCAATAGCATCATAAATGCCGCCTAAAACCCTTGCTGTGTCGGCGATGGACTCTTTCTTACCCATCTGAGAGCCTGTAGGGTCAAGATAAGTAACATTCATACCTAAATCATAAGCCGCAACCTCGAAGCTGCAACGTGTACGAGTACTGGTTTTTTCAAAAATCAGGGCAATATTTTTGCCCTCGCAAAGTCTATGTTTTGTGCCTGCTTTTTTCTCGGCTTTAAGCTTTGCAGACAAATCTATAAGATATTCTATTTCATCAGGAGTAAAGTCAAGTAGCTTTAAAAAGCTTTTACCCTTAAGATTCATATATTACACACCTTTCGATATATAGAATTTTAATATTTCAATTGCCTTTTTAAGGTCTTCCATAGGAATGTTGAGAGCAGGCAGAAGTCTGACTTTGTTCTTAGCTTTAATAACAAGAACACCTTCGCTCATACAATCTGCTATAATTTCGCCTGCGTCACGCTCAGTTTCGATACCAAGCATAAGCCCCATACCAGATATGCTCTTAACGCCTTTTGCGTCTTTAAGTTCATTAATAATATAGTCTGATTTTACGCGAACATCTGAGAGAAGTTTGTCGTCTATTCGCTCTAAAATATTAAGTGCACCTGCACAGGCTACAGGGTTGCCGCCAAAGGTAGAACCATGGTCGCCAGACTTCATAGCTTCTTCTACTTTTTTACTGAAAACTGTAGCACCAATGGGCAAACCGCCACCAAGACCCTTGGCAGTAGTAAAAATATCGGGAGTAAAGCCGTAGTTCATAAATGAGTAAAGCTCACCGGTTCTTCCGTTACCAGTCTGGACTTCGTCGCAAATTACAAGGAAACCATATTCTTTGGAAAGCTCCAAAATTTTATCTATAAATTCCTTTTCAAGAGGAAGCACGCCACCCTCACCCTGAACGCACTCGAACATTACCGCAAAGGGTTTAAGCTCTTTTACGTTCTTTTCCAAAGCTTCAACGTCATTGGCGGGGGTATGTGCAAAACCCTCTACTAAAGGCTTAAAATCCTTGTGGAAAACATCCTGGCCTGTGGCGGAAATTGTAGCAATTGTTCTGCCGTGGAAAGAATTTACCAGAGTAAGCATAACAGGATTAAGCTGGGGCAAATTTTCTGCGGCATATTTTCTTGCGGCTTTGAGAGCACACTCGTTAGCCTCGGCACCACTGTTTGAGAAAAACACCTTGCTCATATTTGTTTTTTCACAAAGAGCTTTTGCAAGGTTTGCACAGGGAACGCTATAATATAAATTCGAGGTATGCTGCAACGTATTAAGCTGAGAAGTTACAGCGTTCGCCCATTCTTCGTCGGCAATGCCGAAAATATTAACAGCAATACCTGAGCCTAAGTCAATATATTCCTTACCCTCATCATCGTAAACCTTAGAGCCTTTGCCCTTTGTAAGAGTAATAGGAAACCGTGAGTATGTTCCCATTATATACTCACGGTCTAAAGCTTTAACATTCATAGTCATAATTAAAATCCTCCGCTACCATTGTGCCGGCGCCCTCGTCGGTAAGAGTTTCGATAAGAAGAGCGTGCTCTACCCTACCATCCATAATAATAACTCTGTTGACGCCCATGTCGATTGCTTCTAAACAGCATTGTACCTTAGGAATCATACCGTCGGAGATTGTGCCGTCCTCAATAAGCTTGCGGATACCTACTGTGTCGATATGAGAGATAAGAGACGAGGGGTCGTTTTTATCTTTTAAGATACCTGCAATATCTGTCATGGTAATAAGTCGCTCGGCATTAAGCTTGCCTGCAATAAATGCAGCAGCTGTGTCGGCATTAATATTATAAACATTTCCCTGATTGTCGCAACCAACTGTTGAAACAACAGGAATGTAGCCTTTTTCCAATAAGTCGTTGATAGGTTCAACGTTAACATCGGTGATTTTGCCTACAAAGCCAAGTCTTTCATCCTTCATCTCAGCTTTAATCATCTGTCCGTCAATACCGGAAATACCCATAGCCTTGCCGCCTTTTGTTTCTAAAAGGTTAACGAGGCTTTTGTTGATTTTACCCGCAAGCACCATCTGTACAATTTCGGCAGTTTCCTTGTCGGTTACTCTTAGTCCATCTACCCACTGAGTTTCCTTACCAACTGCCTTTAAGGTATCGGTAATTTCGGGGCCGCCACCATGAACAAGCACAACCTTGATACCGATAAGCCAAAGAAGAACCAAATCCTGCATTACCTGCTGCTTAAGCTCTTCGCTGACCATAGCGTTACCGCCGTATTTAATAACGATTACCTTACCGTTATACATTCTTATGTAGGGTAATGACTGGGTTAAAACCTCAGCTCTGAGAGCATTTGAAATTTCCATAGACATTATAATCACCTTTAAAATAATACGTCAATTATGTTCTGTAGTCACCGTTAATTTTTACGTAATCATAGGTTAAATCGCAACCCCAAGCAGTAGAATTAAAATCACCGTTGTTGAGGTTTATAAGGATATCTATTTCATCCTCAAGAAGGACTTCCTTAGCGATTTCTTCGGAGAAAGGAATACCCGCACCGTTTTTACAAACGTCAACCTGACCCTTGGCGGACTTAAAGCTTACGTCCACCTTAGTTACGTCAACGTCGGTTGTGCCGTAGCCGATAGCACAAAGCACACGACCCCAGTTGGCATCAGCACCAAACATTGCAGCTTTAAGAAGCGAAGAACAAATTACAGCCTTTGCGGCACTTTTTGCAGTAGAAAGTGACTGAGCACCCTCTACCCTACACTCTAAAAGCTTTGTGGCACCTTCACCGTCCGCGGCGATTGAGCGACACAGGTGAACTGTAACGGTATTTAGAGCTTTCATAAATGTATTGAAGGCTTCACTCTCAGCGGTAATCTCGGAATTTCCTGCCATACCGTTAGCAAGAACAGTTACCATATCGTTAGTGGATGTGTCACCGTCAACGCTAATCATATTAAAGGTCTCGGTAATATCACTTGAAAGTGCCTTTTGAAGCATTTCGGCAGAAATAGCACAGTCAGTAGTAATAAACACAAGCATCGTAGCCATATTGGGGTGAATCATACCGCTGCCTTTAGCAATACCGCCGATTTTACACTCTACGCCGTCAACTTCAAAGCTTACGGCAATAGACTTAACCTTAGTGTCGGTAGTCATAATAGCCTCGGCGGCGGCAAGGTTGCCCTCGACAGAAACACTATCGAAAAGTTCAGCCATACCGTTTTTGATAGGCTCGATAGAAAGAGGCTCGCCGATAACACCTGTAGAAGCTACTACAACATCCTTGGCATCTATGCCTGTTGCCTCAGAAACGAGATTACACATTTCGGTCGCTATCTCGATACCGTTAGCATTGCAAGTGTTGGCGTTACCGGAGTTGCAGATAACAGCCTGTGCAAAGCCATCGGAGATATTTGATTTAGTAACAGTTAAGGGAGCACCCTTAACAAGATTTGTTGTATATGTTGCAGCGGCAGTTGCCTTTTGCTCGGAAATAATGAGAGCAAGGTCACGTTTAGTGCGATTTTTACGGATACCGCAATGGATACCACCTGCTTTAAAACCCTTAGCGGCACATACGCCGCCATCGATAATTTTCATATATTACACTTCCTTAATTTCAAGACCATAGGTAGGCTCTAAACCAAGAGCAATATTCATGCACTCGATAGCCGCACCAGAGGCACCCTTGCCTAAGTTATCGTAAAGAGCAACAAGAAGAATTCTTTCATCATTGCCACATACAGTAACAGCCATATTATCTGCACCTGTTAAAAGGTTTGATGCAATAAAGCCACCATTGTCAAGTGTCTCTACAAACTTAACCATAGATGATGTGTAGAGCTCTTTATAAATTTTCTTAATGTCGTCTACGGTTGTTCCCTCTTTAAACTGAGAAATATTAAGGGGAACCGTTACCTGCATACCTGAATAGAAATCAGCAACCACAGGTGAAAATACAGGAGTAACTTCAAGACCTGTATACTTAACCATTTCGGGTAAGTGCTTGTGGCACTGAGCTATACCATACTGACGCGGACTCGAAAGAGCATCTACCCTATCTTCGTTTTCATAATCAGCAATCATCTGTTTGCCGCCGCCAGAATAACCGGTTACAGAAAAAGCAGACAGCATAGTATCCTTACTGAGTAATCCTGCTTTAACAAGAGGATAAAGGAGCACAATAAAGCCCGAGGCGTGACAACCTGGAACAGCAATACGCTTTGAAGTTTTAAGGTTTTCGAAAAACTCCTCGGAAAGCTCAGCGAAGCCGTAAGCAAACTCGGGATTTGTACGGTGAGCTGTAGATGTGTCAATAATAACTGTGTTGGGATTTTCTACTAAAGACACAGACTCCTTAGCCGCCGCGTCAGGCAGACAAAGGAAAGCTATATCGGCACTATTAATAGCTTTTTTACGGGCATCCGGGTCTTTTCTAATTTCGTCAGGTAAGGTGATAAGCTCAATATCCTTACGGATACTGAGCCTCTCATGAATACGAAGTCCGGTTGTACCGGCACTTCCGTCTATAAATACTTTAGTCATTTGCTAAAAACTCCGTAACATACTTAATTTGAGCCTCAACAGACTCTACCGAAGTACCGCCCTTGGAAATTCGCTTTTTAACGCAGGTTTCAAGGGATATTTCCTCATAAACGTCCTCTTCGAAAAGGTCGCTAAGTTCTTTGTAGTTTTCGAAAGGAAGCTTTTCGAGGACTGTATTTTTTTCGATACAATAGGCTACTGTCTGACCTACAAGCTTGTAAGCACTTCTGAAGGGCATACCTTTTTTAACAAGATAGTCTGCCAAATCGGTAGCATTTATAAAGCCTTTGGAGGCGGCGTTTATCATATTGTCGCGAAGAACTGTCATGGTAGAAATCATAGGTGTGGCAACGTTAAGGCACATTTTTACGGTTTCGAGTGCATCAAAGATACACTCTTTGTCCTCCTGCATATCTTTGTTGTATGCAAGGGGTAAGCCTTTCATTACGGTAAGCAGGGTCATTAAGTCGCCATAGACACGACCTGTTTTGCCACGGATTAGCTCTGCCATATCGGGGTTCTTCTTCTGAGGCATAATAGATGAGCCTGTTGAATAAGCATCAGAAAGCTCTATAAACTTAAACTCCCAGCTTGACCAAAGCACAACCTCCTCAGAAAGACGTGAAAGGTGCATCATCATGGTTGCATAAGCTGAAAGAAGCTCTAACGCAAAATCTCTGTCGGATACGCCGTCGAGAGAGTTAAGGGTTACTGAGTCAAAACCTAAGAGATTTGCCTCGAAATCCCTGTCGGTGTCATAAGTAGTGCCTGCTAAAGCACAGCAACCTATAGGCGACTGATTCATACGCTTTAAGGCATCTTTAATTCTACCTAGGTCACGAATGAACATCATGGCATATGCCATAAGGTGGTGACCAAAGGTTATAGGCTGTGCACGCTGAAGATGTGTGTAGCCGGGCATAATAGCATCCTTATTTTCTTCGGCTTTAGCTTTTAAAGCTTCGATAAGGTTTTTGACTAAAGCTATTACTTCGTTGTTTTCGTCTCTTAGGTAAAGACGTAAATCAAGAGCTACCTGGTCATTACGGCTTCTTGCTGTGTGAAGTCGCTTGCCGCACTCGCCTATTCTTTTAGTGAGCTCAGATTCGATAAACATATGGATATCTTCGGCGTTCATATCAAACTGAAGTTTTCCGCTTTCGATATCATCAAGGATTGAACCAAGACCTTCAATGATGGTTTCGGCATCCTCTTTTGATATGATACCCTTTGAGGCAAGCATTGTAGCGTGAGCTACAGAGCCCTGAATATCCTGCTTGTACATTTTACTGTCAAAGCTGATGGAAGAGTTGAAGTCGTCTGCTGTTTTATCCAAGGCGGTTAAAAACCTGCCTGCCCAAAGTTTATCCATAAGGGAATCCTCGTTTTCTAAAAAATTATTTTACGCCGTTCTTAGCCTTCATCTTAGCGTAAACCTTTGTGGGAAGACCGTAAAGGTTGATGAAGCCTGCACTGTCCTTCTGATCGTAAAC
>JAFUPE010000006.1 GCA_017481395.1 Ruminococcus sp.
CAGCTCTTCCCGATGAGCAGTATGATCCTGCAATGGGCGACTTCACAGGTGCTGCTGTTATCTTCGGTGCTACAGGCGGCGTTATGGAAGCAGCCTTAAGAACTGTTGCTGATGTTCTTACAGGCGAAGACCTTAAGGAAATCGACTACACAGACGTTCGTGGTACTGAGGGCATCAAGTATGCCGCTTACGAGGTTGCAGGTATGCCCGTTAAGGTTGCTGTTGCTTCAGGTCTTGAGAATGCTTCCAAGATTCTTGACGACATCCGCGCAGGCAAGGCTGATTATCAGTTCGTTGAGATTATGTGCTGTCCCGGCGGTTGCGTAAACGGCGGCGGTCAGCCCATTCAGCCCGCTTCTGTTCGTAACTTCATTGATATCAAGGCAGAGCGTGCAAAGGTTCTCTACAACGAAGACGCAAACCTTCCTAAGAGAAAGTCTCACGAGTCTCCCCTTATCAAGAAGGTTTACGAGGAGTATCTTGGCGAGCCCGGTGGCCACAAGGCACACGAGCTCTTACACACAACATACGTTGAGCGTAACAAGTATTAATCCTTAATTAATTAAAAATCAACTGCACAGACTTCGGTCTGTGCAGTTTTCTTTTTCCTTGAAACTTATATGCGTCTATGCTATCATAATAACGGTGATAACATGATTAGAAAAATTCAGCTTAAAGACAAATCCGAGTATATAAAAATGGCAGAGGATTTTTATGCTTCTCCTGCCGTGCTCTCTGCTGTTCCCCATTCTCATTTTGAGCTTACATTTGATGAACTTATGAAAAGAAATACTTATACTGAAGCTTTTATTATTGAGTACGAAAATAAGATTGCAGGCTACGGACTTATTGCAAAGACATTTTCTCAGGAAGCAGGCGGTTTGGTTGTATGGATTGAAGAAATTTATGTAAAAAGTGAGTTCAGGAATCAAGGCTTAGGCTCTGAATTTATTGAATACATCAAAGAAACCGTCCCTGCAAAGCGTTACAGACTGGAAACCGAACCAGAAAATACAAAGGCACAGGAGCTTTACAAACGCCACGGCTTTGAGCTTTTTGAGTATATTAATTATTCTTTGGAGGTTTAATTATGAAAAAATACAGATTCACACCCTTTGTAGTCGCTTCAATGGCAATTATGGGTATATCACTGTTTCTTCCATTTCTCCCTTGGCTGAGCAACAAGAACGGTAGCTACTCAATTATGTTTATAAGCACATATATCCATAATGTTGATATCAGTTTAGGCCTCAGTGTAGTTTTAGTACTTATAATATGGCTTTCACAGGGGTTGGCAATACCATCCCTAATACTGTATTTCATCAGAAAACAATTTGCTCCAATAATTCTGCCACTGCTTTCGTCGGCTATTATGGCTGTTTCATCTTTAATGGCTATAATCGCAGAGTTTCCTCAAATCACCATTATTCCATTTATCTCCCTTTTACTTACAATTGCGAATATCATTTTAGTAATTTTAATCAAAAAAGGAAAGTAAAACAAGGCAGCCCAAAAAGGGCTGCCTATCTTTATTTTACATCAAATCTATATGCGTTTTTGGCAAGCTTTGCATAGGCACTTGTGCTGTTCTGTACCTCGGCAGGACTATCCGCCTTACCGGGACAGCACTCATGCTTAACAACGTTCACTATACTCTGGTCAGCAGGTTTATTACGCTTTGTAGCTGACTTTTTTATGCTTTTGTCACTTAAATTCTGAGCTTTGTTAGCCATAAATAATCACCTCAAAACTATTTTGCCCTTTATTGTCCTACAGTAAACCTGCCAAATATACGAAAAAAGGACAATCCTTGCGGATTGTCCTTTGTTTTCTGAAACGTTAAGTAAGCTTAAATTACTTAAGCTCAACCTCTGCGCCAGCCTCTTCGAGCTTAGCCTTGAGAGCCTCAGCGTCGTCCTTGGATACGCCCTCTTTAAGAGTCTTGGGAGCACCGTCAACAACTTCCTTAGCTTCCTTAAGACCGAGACCTGTAGCCTCACGAACAGCCTTGATAACAGCAATCTTGTTGCCGCCAGCAGACTTAAGAACTACGTCGAACTCTGTCTTCTCTTCCTCAGCTGCACCACCAGCAGCAACAGGACCTGCAACTGCAACTGCAGCAGCAGCGGATACGCCGAACTCTTCCTCTACAGCGTGAACGAGCTCAGAAAGCTCGAGAACTGTGAGGCCTTTAAGTGTTTCAATGATAGAAGTAATCTTCTCAGACATTTTAGTAAACCTCCAATATAATTAATAAGTTATTTTAAAATTTGATTTTGCAGCAAATTATTCAGCTGCTTCTACTGCAGGAGCTTCCTCAGCGGGAGCTGCTGCCTCTGCTGCGGGAGCCTCCTCAGCGGGAGCTGCCTCTTCAGCCTTAGCTTCGCAGTTCTCTACGCCGCCCTTGTCAACGATTGCCTGAATAGCACGTGCAAAGCTTGCAACGGGTGCCTGGAATGCACCGAGAACGTTTGCGAGAAGAATGTCTCTTGAGGGTAACTTTGCGAGAGCATCGATTTTATCCATGCCGATAACCTCACCATCGAGGTAACCGCCCTTAACCTCAAAAGTTTTGCTCTTGTCAGCAAAACCACAAAGAATTCTTGCGGCTGCTGCATAATCCTCATCACTTGTAGCAAGTGCTGTTGTACCTGCTAAGTGAACGTTAAGCTCGCCGAGACCTGTATTCTCGAATGCACGCTCTAAGAGAGTGTTCTTGATAACAGTGTACTTTACGCCAGCCTCACGAAGATCTTTTCTAAGCTTTGTGTCGTCTGCTACGTTGATACCCTCGTATGAAACAAGAAGACCTGTAACAGAATTCTTAACTCTTTCAGTAACATCAGCAACTAACTGCTGCTTCTGCTCTAATACTTTCTGACTTGGCAACTAATTTCACCTCCGTTAAAATGATAACGCAGTTCATAAGAGAAAAGCCTCTTTCGCGAGGAAAGAGGCTGGAAATTACAATTAATACCCATTGGGTGTGTTGTAATATGCTTCTTCCTCGGCAGGCGGGTTACCCCATTATATCCGAAATTCGGAAACCTGCTGTCTTTAGAACAGCGATTTATATTCAGAGCCAAAGCTCTAAATAACTTTAATTATGCCTGTGTAGCAACTGTGAACTTGTTGGGGTTGAGCTTAACGCTGGGGCCCATTGTAGAAGTTACAACGCAGGACTTGATATACTGACCCTTTGCAGCAGCAGGCTTAGCCTTAACGATTGCATCCATGAGAGTCTCGAGGTTAGCCTGAAGCTTCTCTGCACCGAAGGAAACCTTGCCGATGGGACAGTGAATGATGTTTGTTTTGTCAAGACGGTACTCAATCTTACCAGCCTTAGCTTCTTTGAGAGCCTTAGCGATGTCAGTTGTAACTGTACCAGCCTTGGGGTTAGGCATAAGACCACGGGGACCGAGGATTTTACCAAGACGACCAACAAGACCCATG
>JAFUPE010000074.1 GCA_017481395.1 Ruminococcus sp.
GCCTTCCTGTGTGGGATAGTTACCGCCGGAAACGTCTACATCCCAGATGTCAACAGGACGCTCATTGAAAACAGGCTCTGTATCCTCTGCATAGTAGATACAAGCAATACCTGTGGAGCCGATAGAACCTGTGAGCTGGCCTTCTACAACCTCAAACTCGTTGCCTGTGATAGAATCCTTATATGTACCATCAGCAAGAGTATAAGACTTAAGGCTAACGTTCTTTGTAGTACCCTGGAGGTTAACAAGAGTTGCGCCTAAGCCGCCACGCTCAATCATAACAACCTTACTCTGGTTTGAGTTGTACTCGGAAGCATCGCCGAAGTAGTTGTCAAACTGGTTAACAGCCTTAACCTCGGGAGCAGTCCATGATGTAAGGTTAGCATCACCGAGAGTGATGTTTGCACAGATAGCTTCGATAGCTGCACGGTTTGCAACTGTTCTATCATCGGGACGTGCAAAGTAGATACCTGTAATTGTCTGGCGAGCTGCTGTAAGAGCCCAGATTTTGTTTCTCTGCTGAACTGTTAAAGCAGATGTACCGCCGTCGATGTATGTATCGTGGGACTCATTCCACTGGATAACATTTTCCTTTGTGAAGTTAACTGTTGTGGGGTCACAACCCTCAGCCTCTGACTGATAGTAAGGAATGGGGTTACCGCCGCCGTTTACAACAGCATCTTTAATACCCCAGTAAGAAGAAGAGTCTGTAACGTCCATAAGCTCTGTATACTCGTAGAAAGGACGGCCGTCGCCGCACTTGTTGAGGATTTCGCCGTATGCGTAAAGCTCTTTTTCAGGATAGTTAGCTCTGAGCTTGAGGAGTGTGTCGCTCCAGAAGTCGGAAGCAAAGAATGTGTCATGCTCGGTTTCGATATGCTTTGCAGCGTCAAAACGGAAGCCGTCAGCACCTGCTTCAACAAGCTCTACAAAGTAATCGTAGATAGCGTCCTGAACAACCTGTGTCTCTGTAGCAAGGTCAGGAAGACCGGATGTACAATGCTGAGTTAAGTCTTCTTCGATGTCATAATCAGAGTAACCATCCCAGTAGTTCTCTTTATAAGTCATATTAACCCAAGGGTCATGAAGAGCCTTGGCATCAAGAATCTCTGTCTCGAACTCCCAAGCTCTGGGGTTAACGTGAGTCATGGGGTCTGTAGAGTCGTTATCATATACGCCTACGTGGTCGTCATCTGTACCGAAGTGGTTGATAACTGCGTCAACGATAACCTTAAGGCCTAACTCGTGAGCCTTGTCGCACATCTCAACAAACTCGGACTTAACGCCTAATGCGTTATCGGTAGACTCGTTAAGCTGGAAGCCGGCAGGCTGATAGAACATCCACCAACCGTTGGGAGCAATACCGTCGATAGCAGGCTCGCAAACCTTAACGCCCTTTGTAGGCATTTTAATCTCGTTGGGGGGAGAAACCTGGATTGTTGTAAAGCCCTGCTCTGCAAGTGTTTCCAGATTAGCAATGATGTTTGCGTAAGACCAGTTCCAAGCCTGAATAATCTTACCTTCGTTTACTGTGTCCTCAAGACCGTATTTGTTCTCGGGCTTGATGGATTCAAGCATTTTTTCGTACTCGTTGTACTCACTAACGGCACCTGCATTAAAAAAACCGATGCAAGCACAGGAAGCAACTACTGCGAGAGCGAGAATGATGCTTAAAAGTTTCTTCGCTTTCATAAAATTTCCTCCGTTAAAAAAATAAAATCCGTACATTGTCTGAAAAACAGACACGCCAACACACAGGTTGGCTTTATACAGATTAATATTAGCACATATATAGTACATTTTCTACCCCTTTTTTATACTTTTTTTATACTTTGCACAAAAACTTTTAAAAGCAGGATAAATAGTGACTATGGGGTGGCGATTTATTTAATGTTGAAAAATGAAAATATATATGGTAGAATTGACTTATTTGGAGGCGATTTTATGAAAAAATGTCACTACTGCGGTAAAGATATTGATTACAGCCTGATGTACTGCTCTGACGAATGCGAAAACAAAGCAAACGTGTATCACCTCAACAGGCAAAAGTGGCGTATTCCTGTTAATATCGTATATATTGCAGGCACAATTTTGTTTGCTCTCGGGGTTTTCTTCTCTCCTCTATTTACATTCTGGGGACTTTTAGGCGTAGCGGTAGGCGGTATTTCTACCGGTGCTGTTACAATCGCTTTGCCCTCGCCTACCGAAGAAATGATTAGAAAACACAAAATGGTAAAGGCACAGAAAATTTTTAAAATTTTCGGCGGCATAATCGCGGCAGTCGGTGTTGCGGCATTAATATTGGCAATCGTTAAGCTCTGCAGTTAATGCAGGGCTTTTTTGTTATGCATATTTTAATTTTTACTGCAGATAATAGAGGTGAGAACAAAAAGGAGGTTAATTTATGCTTGACAGAATTGCATTGGCAATACTCATAATCGGCGGTATCAACTGGGGCAGCGTAGGTCTTTTTCAGTTTGACCTTGTTGCCTGGATTTTCGGCGGACAGAGTGCAATACTTAGCCGTATTGTTTACACCCTTGTAGCTCTTGCGGCACTTTGGTGTATTACTCTGCTTTTCAGAGAAAGAGACACCGCAGACACTACAGAGTATTCGGAAACCACGGCGTAATTACCAATAGATACAAAAACAGACTCAACCTATTTTTACTGGCTGAGTCTGTTTATATTTTAAGCTTTTATTACTTTGCTTCAACCAAAGCCTTTGTATCTCTTGCGATAACAAGCTCTTCGTTGGTTGCAATTACATATACGGGAATAGATGAATCGTCTGCAGAAATCTTAAAGTTAGCACCACGCTGGTTGTTTCTTTCGTCGCAAACCTTAATGCCTAAGCACTCAAGATACTCGCAAACCTTCTTTCTGAGGATAGGCTGATTTTCGCCAAGGCCTGCTGTAAAGGTCATACCGTCACAGCCACCCATTGCTACCCAGAAAGAGCCAATGTACTTTGCAATCTGATAATAAAGAATTTCGTGAGCAAGTGCCGCACGAGCATTGCCCTCGTTCTCAGCCTTAGTAACATCGCGGTCGTCTGTAGAAACGCCTGAGATACCCAAGAGGCCACTCTTCTTGTTAAGGAGGTCGCTCATCTCAGAGGGAGAAAGACCTTCCTTCTCCATAATAAACGTAACAACCGAGGGGTCAAGCGAGCCTGAACGTGAGCCCATCATAAAGCCATCAAGAGGAGTAAGACCCATTGTTGTATCAATAACCTTGCCATTTTTAACAGCTGTAATAGAAGAGCCGTTGCCGATGTGGCAGGTAATAAGCTTAAGGTCCTTAATGTCCTTACCGATATTCTTTGAAAGCTCAGCGGATACATATCTGTGAGAAGTACCGTGGAAGCCGTAACGTCTTACCTTATACTTCTCGTAAAACTCATAGGGTACGGGATAGATAAATGCTTTCTCGGGCATTGTTGAGTGGAAAGCTGTGTCAAATACTACAACCTCGGGAACCTTGTCGCCGAATACCTGCTGACAGCCGCGGATTGCCTGAACGTGACCTTTGTTATGTAAGGGTGCAAGGGGAATAAGGCTCTCTATGCCCTTTACAACGTCCTCGTCAACGATAACGGACTCTGAGAAAAGAGCACCGCCCTGAACGATACGGTGACCGATAGCGGAAACCTCGTCAAGATTATTAATAACGCCAACTTCGGCATCCATAAGGGCATCCTTAACAAAGTTAAAGGCTGCTGTATGGTCGGGCATAAAGCCTTCCTTAGTCATTTCTCTGCCGTCTGCAGTTTTGTGGCCGATGAAAGAGCCCTCGCCGCCGATACGCTCGCAGTTACCCTTACAGAGCATCTGCTCATTGTCCATATCGAACAGCTGATATTTAAGAGAAGAGCTGCCTGCGTTGATAACAAGAATTTTCATTATTCTTCCTCCAATTGAATTGAAATACTTTTAAACATATAATATAATAGTACAGTAAACGAAAAGTTTCAAGCCTTTTTTTCATAAGGAGTGAGGATTTTTGAAGATATCTGCCGTAATTTGCGAATTTAACCCCTTTCATAACGGTCACAAATACCTGCTTGACGAAATCAGAAAGCAGGGCTACGACTGCATTATCTGTATAATGAGTGGAAGCTTTACCCAAAGGGGCGACGTTGCCATTTTTGACAAATTCGAAAGAACAAGGGTAGCTCTTAAAAACGGAGCCGACCTTATTATTGAGCTTCCGACGCCCTTTGCGGTAGCTTCAGCCGAACGTTTTGCCAAAGGCGGGGTGCAGATTATTAAAGCCACAGGCGTGGTTGACAAGGTGTTTTTCGGAAGCGAAGCTGCCGATAAAAAGCTCATCCAAAAGGCTTCGCAAGCAACCGAAAATCCGGAGGTTAATACTATATTAAATAATTATATGGATTGCGGCTGCTACTATCCCGCCGCCCTTGAAAATGCAGTAAAAAATGTTTTTGGAGCAGAAATTTCAGATGTTCTAAAAGAACCCAACAACACCCTCGGCGTTGAATATGTAAAAGAGCTTGACTCTTCAGGCATTGACTGGGATACAATCGGCCGTGTCGCAGTAGAGCACGACAGCAATACTTTCAAAGACAGCTTTGCCAGTGCGTCGCTTGTCAGAGAGATGATATTCAAAGGCGAAGATACTTCGCCGTTTACACCTATAAGCGATTTTTCAAATCCTGCTAAGCTTGAATTTGGCGAAAGAGCTGTGCTTTATAAGCTTAAAAATATGAGTCCCGATGAAATCTCATGCCTTCCCGATGTAACAGAGGGTCTCCATAACAGAATATACACGGCTGTACGCAAGTGTAATTCTTTAGAAGAATTATTCAAAGAAATAAAAACAAAGCGTTACACCATGGCTCGCATACGTCGGATAATTATGTCCGCAATCCTCGGAATTACCAAGGATTTGCAAACCCCCCCCATACCCTATTTAAGAGTTCTGGGTATGACAGAAACAGGCAAAGAGGCTTTGTCACAAATTTCTAAAAATACGCCTTTGCCCATTGTAACCGGCGTTGCATCTGCCCTTAAATCTTTAGACGAAAAAGCTAAGAAAATGCTTCTTTGTGATATACAAGCTACAGATATAAGAACGATTTTTGAAAAAGAAATCAGCGAAAGCGGTGCCGACTTTTCGACTGCTATGCTTAAGGGGTGAAGCTACATGAAAACCCTTTATCTATCCGACCTTGACGGTACGCTTTTAAGAAATAACGAGACTATATCAGACTTTACAGCCAAAACTGTAAATGAGCTTTCCAAAAAAGGGATTTGCTTTTCTTTTGCCACAGCACGCTCACTTGTCACAACCAAAAAGGTAACGGCAAAAATTACCAATTCCCTGCCTGTAGTTGTGTATAATGGTGCATTTATTATGGACAACGTCAGCGGCGAAATTCTTTATTCAAATTACTTTGAAAGTAATGTTCAAGAGCTTTTTGAGGATATTAAATGCTATGGCGTTTTCCCTGTAGTGTATGCTTTTATTAATCATACCGAAAAGCTCAGCTTTGTAGAAGGCAAAAGCTCAGAGGGTCAAAAACTTTACCTTAAAAGCCGCGAAGGAGACAAGCGGATTAATCCTGTTAAATCCTTTGAAGATTTGCTTAAGGGAGACAAGTTTTACATCACCTGCATTGACGACGAAGCAAAACTAAAACCTATCTACAATAAATACAAAGATGATTTTAACTGTCTTTATCAGAAAGACTACTATTCAGACTATTATTGGCTTGAAATTATGCCGAAAAATACTACAAAAGCTTTTGCGGCACTTAAGCTTAAAGAAATGCTTAGGTGTGACGAGCTTGTGGTTTTCGGTGATGAGATTAACGACATTGAGCTTTTTAAAATTGCCGACAAAGCCGTTGCTGTTGCAAACGCAAATCCCGAGCTTATACCCTTTGCTACAGATTTTACAGACAGTAACGAAAACGACGGAGTCGCAAAATTCATTATAAAAAACAGTCGCTGAGCTTAAACTCAACGACTGTTTTTATATTTAATCTGCTAATTCAATCTTAATATTACCGCTTGTTGTTTTTGCTGAAAGAACTCCCTCTGCAGCCTCGTCAAATTCAGGTGTTTTTTCAGAACCGCTGGTAGTTTTTACGTTATAAAGCTTAGATGTAAGAATTTCAGCCTTGATACTGCCGCTTGTTGTGTGCAAATCGTAGTTTTCTGCATCAACGCTTTCCAGATTGATGCTTCCGCTTGTTGCCTCCAAGGTCATATCGCCTGTGCAAACTACATCTGTTAAACGAATTCCACCGCTTATATTATCGGCTTTTAGGGTTTCGGCTCTTAGGCTTTCTCCCTTAATCTTACCGCTGGTATTCCTTATGTCGGCATTAATACATGTAAGCCCATTAATATCGATACTACCGCTTGTGTTATCAGCAATCAAGTCACCCTTAATATTACCGCTGAGTGTAAGCTTACCGCTTGTAGCGCTTACAACTGCACACTCTGCCTCAATATCAGCATTAAGCTTAACACCGCCGCTGGTGGAAGTTGCGGTTAAGTCGCCCACATTGCCGCCAACCTCGATAAAACCGCTGTGAGTTTTAAGCGTTGTTACAATAGAGTCAACCGATTTCGCTTCGATATCTCCGCTTGTACACTTGACATTAAGATCATTTAAAGTTTTTTCGGGAACTTCGATAATCAAATCCGGCTCGCTTAACTTGCCAAAAACAACTATGTAGTCGTACCAATACCTGAAATCGTCATATTCAACATAAAGTGTGTCGTCAACCTGCTTAAGGTAGTAAGAGAATTTATCGCTTACCCCGTAGGTAACCTTAACCTGATTATCCTCAGATTTAATGATTTTAACATCGTTTGAAACTTCCTTAACATTAATAACATCAACTTCGTCAAAGGTAGCCGACATAATAGTTACTTTGCTGTTTTCTTTCGGCTTAAAAATCATATCTGCACCACCCAAAGCAAAAGATAAACACATACACAAAATTCCAAAACCAACCAAACTTGAGGCAATAATTAAAAGTACCCTAATAGATTTTCTCATACTTTAACCCTCCTTATCTCTTCTTAAAAAAGAATCTGAAAACACCCTTTGCAGTCTTTCCTGTTACCTTAGCCATAGCCTTAGCGAAGAGATTACATACTATAAGCCACATTATGGCAAGGCCGGAAAGAAATGCACCTGCACCGAAAACCACAAAGAAATATGGTGCACCGCCTGAGATTAACGCCCAGAAGCTTGCCACAAGACACGCAAATCCCGAAGCCGCCAACGCCGCAAACACTGCATAAAAACAAACGACCAACGCCCAGATAACTATGTAGAAAGCAAGCATTATACAAAGCATTGCAGCTACAAGTGAAATCCACAAAGGCGAGCCTATAATAAGCATCACAATGTGCCAGCCTCTGAGCCTTACTCCCCTTTTAGGCTCTTTGTGAGCAGGAGCGTACTCTGAAAACAGCTCGTCAAGGTTACCTAAAGCATCTATAGCCTCTGATTCACTCATTCCGTCTTCCATTCTTTCAGAAATCATCTCGTAATAATATGTAAGAATTCGTCTGCGTTCAGCCTTTGGCAGGTGATTTATTTTACTTTTAAGCTCTCTGGTAAATTCATTTTTAGTCATCAACAATTACCTCCCCTGTAATAAATCTATAGATGTTCAAAATCTCGTTCCAATCCGACGAAAACTCACTTAGCCTTAACCTTCCTGCGTCGGTAATTTGATAATATTTTCTAAGTCTGCCGTTGTGAGCCACTGAGTAAACCGTAAGGCATTTGCCTTCCTCGAGACGTCTTAAGATAGGATACAGCGTAGATTCGGATATTGAGATATACGGCTCAATGTCCTTGATAATCTGATATCCGTAAGAGTCGCCGCGGCTTAAAGCCGCCAAAACGCAAACCTCCAAAAGACCTCGTTTAATCTGAGCATCCATAGTAACACCTCCCTACGCACAATACTATATCACACATAGTATTATATGTCAAGTAGTATTTTTCGTTAGCTACATCATTTGCAGCAAGGCTAACAACACTCAAAAAAGCCTCGCTTTTTTCAAAGCGAAGCCTTTTTTGAATATATACAACCGCAATAATTCTGGCGGTACAGGTTATACTCTCTCGACAATTCTATTGAGCGAAGGTAACCGCCTTTCTTTTTAAAGTCGGTACATAGGTAAGCTGTGCCAAGCTCATCTGCCAACCTCTCGCCTATGATGTTAATGGCATCAGCGTTTTTAAGAGGACTTAATGTTAGGGTTGTAGCAAAATAGTCCGCCCCGTGCTTTTTGGCAAGCTTTGCTGTATATCTTAATCGCTGTTCATAACACTTAAGACAACGTGCACCTCGCTCGGGTGCAGACTCAAGACCTTTTGCAAGAGCATAAAAAGCATCAGGATTATATTCACCCTCAATAATGCTTACAGGATGTTTAAAATTCATCTCGGAAATAAGCCGTATTTCTTCACTCAGCCTATAGTCATACTCTGCTTTTTCGGTAATATTGGGGTTGTAGAACACAACGGTTATTTTGAAATACTGACTTAAGTACTCGAGGCAGTAGCTTGAACAAGGTGCACAGCAGGCATGAAGAAAAAGAGTCGGCACATTGCCCGTTATTTGATTATTTTCAATTAAAGCATCAAGCTCTTTCTGATAATTTCTTTTTACGTCAGACATAGTTTAAAATCTCTTTCGGAGTATTTACCAAGACCTCGGCACCTGCTGATTTCAGCACGTCAACACTGCGATATCCCCACGTAACCGCCACAAGGTCTATACCTGCATTTATTGCAGTTTTTACGTCTACCTCGCTGTCGCCGACATAAAGGCAATCCTGCTTATTCACCTTAAGCTCTTTAAGTAACAGCTCAAAAGCCTCTGGGTCAGGCTTTCGCTTAATCGCTTGTCGCTGACCATAAATCGCAGAAAAGCTGTGTTCGGGAAAGCATTTATCCAAAATATCTCCGACAAACTGCTGGGCTTTGTTTGTAAGCACGGCAGTTTTAATATTCATTTCATTTAATTTCTGTAAAAGCTCAGAAACACCCTGATAAGGGACAGTATTGTCATTTGAATGTGCATTATAATACGCGTCAAATGCTTCACGCACCTTCAAATAAAGGTTATCATCTCCGCCTTTTTCATTCATACTGCGACGAACCAAATCCTCCATACCGTTACCTACAAAGCCGTAGTAATCCGCCATGGGATGCAAAGGCAGGTTATATTCTTTTAAAGCAATATTAACAGCATTTCCAAGGTCAACAATAGAATTTACCAAAGTGCCGTCCAAATCAAAAACAACTAACTTTTTCATACACTATCCTTAAAATCAAATTCCTTTTTCCTGCTCCATAAGCACAGCTCGGCAGGGAGCCGCCTCGGCTGTGCTAACCTTTACAGGAAAAGCACAGAGAGTATACTCGCCGTCACGAATTCCCGTAAGATTAAGCCCCTCTAAAACGGCAATATTCGCCCTTGCAAACTCCATATGAGTTCTGTACTCGTCAAAGGCTGTAGAAACAGAAATACCATCGGTGCCGATAAGCACAATATCGCTGTCGGCAATTACAACCGCCGCACTATAAGAAAGGTAAGCTTCGCCTTCGCCATGAAGAATAAGGCGGCGTTTACAATAAGGCAGTAGCCTTTCCATATCCTCGCCTGTAAGAATACCCTTAATGGTAACAACAGTACATTTTCCGTAAAAAACCGAGAGCTTCATATCTTCGATTTTTTCACCGTCGCTGTCGAAATGATAAGGCGAATCAATATGAGTACCCGTATGCATACAAGTGCTTAAAACCGACAGGTTATAATCATCCCCCTTATCCGTGCTTTTTATGTAAGTAAGGCTCGGCTCGGGGTCGCCCTCGTAAACCTTTGCCGTTAAAATATCGTTAGAAATATCGTATAAAAGCATATTTTCCACTCCTTTCCCCTATTATACCACGAAAAAACAAAAGGGCAATATCAGATTTGAGCCAAATGAAAAGGCTGACCCGAAGGTCAGCCTTTTTGATTAGTTCAATCAGGGATAAGTAACAGTAAGCTGTGATGCTGAAAGATCAAACTCAAATACATATGTACCTGCGTTCTTTGTTGTAAGCTTTGTATTACCTGCTACACTAGAGCTGAATGTAAGACCTGTAGCACTGTCTGTAATAGAAAGTGTTTCTTTACAGCTTGTCCATGTACCCTCACGAACAATCTTGAACTCGTATGTAGTGTTAGCTGCGAGTTCCATCTCTACACGACCGATTGTGCCGTCAGCAGATAAGAATTCGTTAGCTGTTGTGCTCCAACCGTTAAAGGAACCTACAAGGTATCTGTCTGTAGAAGAAGCAGAAACTGCAGGAACATCGTCAAGAGACTTGTACCACTTGCCGCCCTTAACGTCGAAGTACTGACCTGCCTGGAAAGTAAGGTCAGCAGTCTGGGCACCCTTGTTGTTATTGTTGAAGATAATGTTCTGGGGTGCTACTTCAAATGTGTACTCGTAAACATCGAAGCCGTTAACAGTTTCGCCTGTCTTTGTCATTGCCTTACCGGGCCAGGTAACGGAAGCACCGCCCCAGTAGTATGCACATACTGCATCCCACTTAGCAGAGTTAATGCAATAAACCTTGATAGCTTCGGGCTCTGTTTCCTGAGGAGCTGTTGTTGTTTCCTCGGGAGCAGTTGTAGTCTCAGTCTCCTGAGCTACTGTTGTTGTCTCCTCGGGAGCAGTAGTAGTCTCTGTCTCCTGAGCTGCTGTTGTTGTCTCCTCGGGAGCAGTAGTAGTCTCTGTCTCCTGAGCTGCTGTTGTAGTCTCAGTTTCCTGTGCTACTGTTGTAGCCTCTTCGGTAACTGTTGTTGCCTCTGTATCAGCGGCAGAAGATTCCTCTTCTGTATCCTCAGCATACTCGTATGTCTCATAGGGCCAATACTTATCGCCCTTGTCGAGGAGGTAGAAGCCTACGTTGTCACCAAGAAGAGCATTGCCGATGTTGTCTGTA
>JAFUPE010000075.1 GCA_017481395.1 Ruminococcus sp.
AACTGCGTCTTCACGCATTTTATACTTAAGAATTTTGCCTGCGGCATTCATGGGGAAGCCTTCAACAAAATCAACGTATTTGGGCCCCTTATGCTTTGCCCTATGGTCTCTTACATACTGCTTAAGCTCGGCCTCTGTAAGATTTTCATTCTCTTTAAGAATGATGCAAGCCATAATTTCCTCGCCGTACTGCTCATCGGGAACACCGATAACCTGAACGTCGCTTACAGCAGGATGAGTGTAGATAAACTCCTCAATCTCCTTGGGGTAAATATTTTCGCCGCCACGGATAATCATATCCTTAAGTCTGCCTGTAATACGGAAGTTACCGTCAGGATTCATACAAGCAAGGTCGCCTGTGTGAAGCCAGCCTTCAGAGTCAATGGCGTTGGCAGTTGCCTGAGGCATTTTGTAGTAGCCCTTCATGATGTTGTAGCCTCTTGCTACAAACTCGCCTGTTTCGCCAACGGGCATTTCCTCGCCTGTTTCGGGGTCTACGATTTTGCACTCAATCTGAGGCAAGGCTCTGCCTACTGTTCCCACTCGAACCTCAAGGGGGTCGGTGGTTGTGCTCATTGTGCAACCGGGAGAGGCTTCTGTCTGACCGTAAACAATGGTAATTTCAGACATATTCATTTTCTTAACCACGTCTTCCATGACAGATATGGGGCAAGGTGAACCTGCCATAATACCTGTACGAACGTAGGAAAAGTCGGTTTTCTCAAAATCCTCGTGCTCAAGTAAAGCAATAAACATTGTGGGAACACCGTGGAAGCAGGTGATTCGCTCGTTATTGATACAAGCAAGAGAATTCTTTGCCGAGAAGTAAGGAATTGGCGAAAGCTGAGCACCGTGGGTCATGGCAGCTGTCATGGAAAGCACCATACCGAAGCAATGGAACATAGGCACCTGAATCATCATTCTGTCAGCGGTGGAAAGGTCCATTCTGTCGCCGATGCACTTGCCGTTGTTAACGATATTATAATGAGTAAGCATTACACCTTTTGGGAAACCTGTGGTACCTGAGGTGTACTGCATATTACAAACGTCGTTGGGGTCGATTAAAGAGGCTCTTCTCTTAACCTCTTCGAGGGGAACCTTGGAAGCAAGGCCTAAGGACTGCTCCCAGGTAAGACAGCCTGGCATAGAGAAGCCAACTGTAATAATGTTTCTGAGGAAAGGAAGACGTCTTGAGTGCAAGGGCTCGCCGGGCTTTGTGTTTTTAAGCTCAGGGCAAAGTTCCTGCATAATGCCTGCATAGTCAGCATCAAGACAATTTTCTATCATTACCAGAGTGTGGGTATCTGACTGACGGAAAAGATACTCTGCCTCGTGGATTTTGTAGGCTGTGTTAACAGTTACCAGAACTGCACCGATTTTTGTTGTTGCCCAGAAAGCAACGTACCACTGGGGAACGTTTGTAGCCCAGACTGCAACCTTATCGCCTGCCTTTACGCCTAAAGCAATAAGTGTTCTTGCAAACTCGTCAACGTCATCCCTGAACTGGGAATATGTACGGGTATAGTCAAGGGTTGTGTATTTGAAAGCATACTGGTCAGGGAAAAGGTCAGCCATTTTATCTAAAACCTCGGGGAAGGTTTTGTTTATGAGAGTTTCCTTTTTCCAGACAAATTTACCTGTTTTTGTTTTGTTATAGTAAAGAGTATCGGCAGAAGCCTTTGCGGTTTCAAAACGGCTCATATAGTTTATAAAATGAGGGAAAACGATACCCGCATCGCCGATTTCTTCTATCCACTCGCTACGCCACTCGAAAGAAATAAAACCTTCGTAGTTGATAGAGCGAAGAGAAAGCATCATTCTGTCAACGGGCATATCGCCCTCACCCATCAGGCGGTACTCAAAACCGTCTTCTGCAGCGGCAGAATCTTTAATGTGAACGTGCTTTACATAAGCACCTAAGTTTGTCAGAGTCTGCTCGGGGCTTTCGCCTGCTCTGTAGGGGTGGTTAAAGTCCCAGAGTGCTGAGATATTATCGCAGGCAAAGCGGTTTAAAAGGTCCGCAAGACGCTTTGTGTCGGCGTAGATACCAACGGTTTCCACCAGAATGGTAACCTCGGTTTCTTCTGCGAAGTCTTTGACAGCCGCCAGAACCTCTGCACAGATATCGTCAGTCTCAGCAGTACCCTCTGCACCTGCTCTGAGTCTTACAAAAGGACAGTTGAGCTTTTTGGCAAGAGAGATATGCTCGATAATCTCGGTTATATTGTCGTCTTTTTTA
>JAFUPE010000076.1 GCA_017481395.1 Ruminococcus sp.
ATAATTGTATTGCTTATAAAAGCATAAAATTAAAGGAGGAAATTTACTATGTCTAAGACAAAGAAGGTAATCAGCGTTGTTCTTGCAGCAGCTCTGATTATGGCAATGGCAACAGTAGCTATGGTTTCTGCTTCTGCTGCTGCAACTGTTTACTTCGAGAACAGCGAAGGCTGGGGCGAAGTTTACGCTTACGTTTGGGGCGGTACTCTTGGTGAAGAGTTCGGCGCATGGCCCGGCTCTCTCTGCACACAGGTATCCGACGATGTTTGGTCTGCTGATATCCCCGATGATTGCACAAACGTAATTTTCACAGCTGGTTCTAACGGTCCTCAGACTAACAACCTTGAGAACATCGGCGGCGGTTACATCGCAAAGCTTGGTGAAGGTTTTGAGCAGGGCGAGTTCGGCGAGACAAAGACAATCTACGTTTGGGAACAGTACGGTGATGCTCCTGTTGAGACAACAACAGCTGCTCCTGTAGTTACAACAACTGCAGCTCCCGTTGTTACAACAACTGCTGCTGTAGAGACAACAGTTGCAGAGCCTGTAGAGACAACAGTTGCTGAGCCTGTTGAGACAACAGCAGTTGAGCCTGTAGAGACAACAGTTGCTACATACGACGAGCCTGTTGAGACAACAAGCGTTGAGCCTGTTGAGACAACAGTTGCAGAGCCCGTAGAGACAACAGTTGCAGAGCCTGTTGAGACAACAAGCGTTGAGCCTGTTGAGACAACAGTTGCTGAGCCTGTTGCAGATGGTATCGCTGTTGGCGGCGAAGAGTACACAGCTAAGGTAGGCGACGTTATCACTTACACAGCTACACTCACAACTCCCAAGGCAATCGAGAACATCCAGGCTGTAACAACTTACGATGCTACAAAGCTTACTCTCATTGATGCTACAGTTACTGAGAGATTCCCCAACATGACAGGCGTTGTTGCTAACGCTGCTGAGGGTGCTATCTACTTCAACGCTTCTGAGATTTCTGCCGGCTTCGATTTCACAGCTGGTCAGACACTTATCACTCTTAAGTTTGAGGTTGTTGATGCTTCTTACTCTGAGATCGTAACAACTATCGAAGAGATGGTTGAGTTCTTCGGTCCTGACTACGTAACAGGCGGCGAAATCGTTGCTGAAGGCGTTGCTATGGCTGAGACACTCGTAGTTCCCGTTGAGCCCACAGGTACAACAGTTGTAGAGCCCACAGGCACAACAACAGTTGAGCCCACAGCTACAACAGCTATCGAGGACGTAACAACTGATGCTACAGGTATCACAGGCGACGGCGAGAAAGAGCCCGACGTACCCAAGACAGGTGCTACAGTTGCTCTTTATGCAGTAATCGCAACACTCGTTATGGCTGCTGCTGCAGTAGTTGTTCTTCGCAAGAAGGTTAACGGCTAATTATTAAAGTTTATTTAAAGATTAAATCATCTTAATTTATGCTTTTCCGCCCCTTTGAGAAATCAGAGGGGCGTTTTTCTTTTGTGTGCCGAGGCTTCTGCCCTCCGATTTACGAATACGAGCGACGAATTTGCATAGGGCGAACGCAGTCCGCCTGTCGCAAATTTGCGGAGTATGATGTAAACTCGGCGGAACAGCAGCAAGCAACGAGGCATGATATCTTTGTGTGTCGAGCTGCCGAAGCCTTAAAATAAGAAATGCGACACCGTAAATCGCCGCAAAGAATGAAAATCTTTTCATTCTGGCGATTTTGTGGAGTGTGCACTTATTTTAAGACAGTGTAGGCGAGCAAGGCATGATAACTTTGTGTGCCGAGGCGGATTAGTATTATAGGGAAAAGGGTTATTTCACCCAAATACATCAAAATTAATAATTCACCAAAAAAACATTGTAATTTTATTAAAGTTGTAGTATACTTGCTTTATCAATAAGTTTATCTTTGGAGGAAGATACTATGAAACGAATTTTTACTGCATCAATCGCAGGAATGCTGACCTGCATTTTAATGATTTGTACAATGCTTAGTGCTGTTGCCGCACCTGCTTCAACTGTTAACGGGGCAGAGGCAGCCGTTGGTTCAACTGTTGAGTATACACTTTATCTCGAATCTTACAAGCAGGACGTTGTAGGTATTCAGATGATTTTCAAGTTTGATGACGACCTTTTAGAGCTTAAAAACGTAGACCTTAAAAACTTCCCCTCTGCAACCGTTAACGCAAATAACGGTGGCGACGGTATGATTTACTTTAACCACTCTGACATAAACGGTCAGAGCTTTGCTAAGGCTAAAGAGGTTGCAAAGCTTCAGTTTGAGGTTAAAAAAGAGGGCGCATCTAATATCGAGTATCTTGTTCAGTACCTTTACGATATCGACCTTGTAAATATTTACGACTACACCCTTACATACAGCCTTGCTGTTGATGGTGTAAACCAGATTGAAAACAAGGTTCCCGTGCTTGCCGATGTTGAGAAAATTGTATCGGATGTCGATGCAAATTTTGACAGAGGCGATTTTGCCAATAACGTTGAGGGTACAGGCTCGGGCATTAAGCCTACCGAAGCTCCCAAGACTTCTGCATCAAGCAACTCTGCCGATAACGACAAGGACGGCGGCAATACAGTGCTTTACATAATCGGCGGTATTGTTGGCGTTGCTCTTGTTGCTGTTGTAATCATTACAGTATCTAAGAGAAAGAAAGCCGAATAATTTTATAATTTATAGCCGACCGTTAAAGGTCGGCTTTATTTTTTTGTGCATAATTAGCTAAAAAAAGTCAACATAATTGTTGTTTTAATGCTTGCTTTTTCTATGTATCTGTTATATAATGGTACTGCTAAGAGATATGCTTAGCAAAATAGTACTATTTTTTAGGAGGAATTCAAAATGTCCAAAAAACTTATGAGCGTTATTTTGGTAGCAGTTCTCGTACTCTCTATGGGTACAGTAGCAATGGCTTCTGTTTCTGCTGATGAGCTTCCCGCAAAGGCTGACGGCTATAACAGATACTATTTCTATATGCCTGAGAACTGGTACAACGAGTACGCAACAACTGCCGGTATCTACTGGTGGGAAGGCACAGATGCTTGCTCTTCATGGCCCGGCTATGAGGCTAATGCAACAGGCGTAGATGGTGTTTACTACTATGATGTAAACCAGGATGTTACAACTATCATCTGGAACAACTTCTGCGATGGTGGCACAGACCCCGAGGCAGCTATCTACACAGCAGCATATCAGACAAAGAACATCGGTTCTGAGTACTATGACGCTGGCGAGAGCGAGAACTATCCTGACGGCACTCCCAACTTCGACGAGATGATCTACGTTGTTGACGAGACTAAGACAGATGTTAACGAGTTCAGCGGCAAGTCCACATTTGCTGGTGAGTGGTTCTACTACTACGGCAACGGTGAGTATGGTTACACACCTGAGAAGGGCGACGTTTACTTCAACGAGCGTTCTTACAAGGAAGCTCCCACACCTGTAAAGGATGGCGATGTAGAAGAGCCCACAACAGAGGAGACAATCTCCTACGTTGGTGAGACTGTTACATACACAGCTACACTTACAACTCCCAAGGCTATCGAGAACATCCAGGCTACAACAACTTACACAGCTGATACACTTAAGCTCGTTGACGCTACAGTTACTGAGAGATTCCCCAACATGACAGGCGTTGTTGCTAACCCTGCAGAAGGTGCAATCTACTTCAATGCTTCTGAGATTTCTACAGGCTTTGACTTCACAGGCGGCAAGACTCTTATCACTCTTACTTTCGAAGTAATCGCTGACGGCGAGATGGCTGTTGAGACAGCTATCGAAGAGATGGTTGAGTTCTTTGGTCCTGACTACGTAACAGGCGGCGAGATCGTTGCTGAAGGCGTTGAAATCACAGGCGAGCTCGTTCTCCCCGAGATTCAGAAGCCCACAGATCCCCAGCCTTCTGAGACAACAGTTGTTGATCCCACAAAGGCTCCTGCAACAGATATCACCGGTAACACTGGTTCTACAGAGGCTGAGAAGAACGACGTACCTCCCACAGGTTCTAACGTTGCTATCTTCGCAGCAATCGCAGTAGTTGCTATGGCAGCTGCAGCAGTAGTAGTTCTTCGCAAGAAGGCTAACGCTTAATTTAAAGTTTTCTAAGAATATTTAATCTCTTAGTTTTATGCTTTTGCTCCTCCCCGAAAGGGGAGGAGATTTTCTTTTGCCGCTTATATCTACCTATCAAAAGAGAATCGCCCTATCGTAGGTAATGGCTAATGGATTTTGTGCAAATCATACTAATCAGGTTGCCTAACCTTGTTAAATAAAACATTAAAATGGTCTATTGCAAATAGACGACATCTGATATATAATGTACTTAGGAGAATTGCTTGCAAGGAATATCTTTATTTTAGGAGGAAACGACATGATAAAGAGAATTCTTTGTCTTGCACTGGCTATTGTCTGCATCGCAGGCTTAGCTACTGTTGGTGTCAGCGCCGCTGATACCGATAAAATTTATTTTGAAGTTCCCGATGATTGGAAGAATTTCAGCAAGGTGTACTGCTACATCTGGAATCTTGACGGCTCGGGCTCTATTGTAGGATGGATGTCCAAGAAGGGACTTTGCCAACAGGTAGAGGACAAGCTCTATTCTTACGACCTTTCAAAAGCAGGCGGCTTACAAAGCGGCATTAATTATGGCCTTATTTTTGTTAATGACATCGAAATTCAGACATATGATGCACTTCTTACAACTGCTTGTATCGGCGACACCCTTTACTGTGACGGCACAATCTATGAGAATCCTGCCGATAGCTCCAAGAAGGCTCGTGCGGCTTTCTGGAAAAATCAGGACCCCTCTCAGTATGGTCCTATAATGCAGATTACATCTATCGGTAACCTTATCGGTACATGTATTCCATCCGGTACTACTGCTGAGTCTATGTTCTCAACCTTCCTGAAAGGAAACCTTGAAAATGCAAGAACCTATTCCGGCAAGGATGACCAGACTATTATTGATGACATTCTTAATGGCTTAGGTCTTTCTCAGGATACAGCCGAAAAGCTTATTAAAGAATCCGGTATTACAGTGGCTTGGGAAAAGGCACAGTCCGTAGCTCCCACAGTCGACAAGCCTGTGGTTCCTCAGAACAATGGTGCTGTCTCCTCAGGTCAGGATACAACTGTTGTATTTGTAGCTCTTGCTATGATGCTTGCCGCGATTATTGCAGTAGGTGCTTTTCGCAAGAAAATTGAATAGTAATTAATATTATGACAGACTGAACAAAATCCTCGGGTATTCTCGGGGATTTTTTATTTTCATTGACTCTTCTAATGATGTAGTATATAATTTAATTACCAAATATAAGGAGGAGATTATATGATTAAAAGGATAATATCAATTGCACTGATATTAGTAATTGTTGTTAGTCTTTCGGTTGTAGCGGTAAGTGCTCAGGAAACTGAAAAGATTTACTTTGAAGTGCCGGAGTCCTGGACGAATTACTCAAGAGTTTTCTGTCATATTTGGGAATACGACGGTGATATTCTTTCGGCATGGCAAAGCAAAAAGCAAATTTGCACACAGGTGAAGGACAATCTTTACGAATATGATACCGCAAAGGTCGGCGGTCTTAAAAAAGGCGTTTATTACGGTGTGATTTTCAGCGTAGATATCGGCTTGCAGACCTTTGACCTTGTGATGTCTGCCGAATGCTTAGGTTTAACTGCTTATTGCACAGATGAAATTTACGTTTCGCCTCAGGATATCGCAAAGACCGCTTTGCCTGCATTCTGGCGAGGTGTAGACCCCTCTCAATATGGCCCTGTTTTACATGTTACAACCTACGGCGACGTTCAGGGTACTTGTGTTGCTCCGGGTAAAACTGCTGTAGCTGTGCTAACTGATTTTATTGACTTAAATCTTGAATATGCCTGCAATTACAGAGACGAGTCTCCTGCAGAGGCGATTTATCGAATAGGAACTGAGTTGGGCTTAGATGAAATGGAGATTGCTCAGGCTGTATATGATTCGATGGTATATGTTGCGTGGGATTATCCCGAAAACTTTATTCCCGTCGAGCCTGCTACAAAGGACGAGGTACCGCCTGAGATTATCGTTGACAATACCGTTGTAACCTTCCCCGAGGAAGAGAACGTTGAGACCTTTACGTATTACGTATTTCTAAAAACTCCCGATATTATCGAGAATGTTCAGGCTGTAGTTTCTTATGATGATGATGCTTTAGAGCTTGTAAGCTATAGCGTACCTAACCTTATAAATGCGGTTGTTAACGCAAAGGACAAAGGTAAAATCTATTTTAACGCTTCGGACGTTATGACCGGAATGGATTTTACTGAGGATGCTGTGCTGATTTCGGCAAAATTTAAAATTATTGACGGTGGTAAGGCTGATATAGGCATTACTATCGAAGAAATGTACGAATATTACTGCGATGCATACTATAAGGACAGCAAGAAGCTTTCAGATGAAGTAAGGATTATTGAAGGTGTTTCAAGCACAGGTGTACCATCTGCACCAACTGCAGATGCAACAGGTACAACTGATTTTGACAACACTCCGTCAGACGTAGTAAACACCGCCGACAGAAGTTTGTATCTTGGCTTAATAATTGTATTGGCAGGCGTTTTTGCTGTATCTTTGCTAAGAAAGAAGTACGTTAATTATCTCTGATTAAAAAATTATTTCCAAAAATTGTGATATTACTTAAAATAATTAATATTCCAATATTTTTTTGTAAAATACTCTTGCTTTTGTGGATTCCATAATGTATAATGAATACAAATATTTTTTTAGGAGGAAAAATCCAATGGCAAAAAGAATTATTACTTTAGCACTTGCAATTGTTTGCCTCGCAAGCTTTGCAATCGTAGGCGTAAGCGCAGCTGAAGCTAAGGTTGGCGACATCGTTACTTACACAGCTACACTTACAACTCCCAAGAACATCGAGAACATCCAGGCTACAACAACTTACTCTGCTGACACACTTAAGCTCGTTGACGCTGCAGTTACTGAGAGATTCCCCAGCATGACAGGCGTTGTTGCTAACGCAGCTGACGGTGCTATCTACTTCAATGCTTCTGAGATTTCTACAGGCTTTGATTTCGTAGGCGGTAAGACACTTGTTACTCTTCAGTTCGAAGTTATCGCTGAGGGTGAGCTCACAGTTACAACAGCTATCGAAGAGATGGTTGAGTTCTTTGGTCCTGACTACGTAACAGGCGGCGAGATCGTTGCTGAGGGCGTTGCTCTCACAGAAGAGCTCGTTATCCCCGAGGAGACAACAACAGTTGTTGCTCCCACTGAGACAAGTGCAGCTCCCACAGAGAAGGCTACAGATGCTCCTACTCAGGCTCCTGAGACAGACGTAACTGGCTTTACAGGTGCAGACGGCGAGGATTCTGATGTTCCTCCCACAGGCTCTAACGTTGCTATCTTCGCAGCAATCGCAGTAGTAGCTATGGCTGCTGCAGCAGTAGTTGTTCTTCGCAAGAAGGTTAACGGCTAATTTTAACTAAGCTTTTAAATCCTTCCGAGAAATCGGAAGGATTTTTCTTTTGTCGAAAAAATATACCAATAGTATCTATAAGTAAGAAAAAATTTTCAAAATATTTGGTAACAAAACCTACAAAACTATTGCAGTTTTGAAATATATAGTGTATAATCATTGTGACGATATATCGTCTCAGACTGAACATTTATATTTTTTAGGAGGAGATAGCAATGTTCAAAAAGATTCTTTTCTTAGCTCTTGCTCTCGTTTGCATTGCTAGCATGGCTGTAATCGGCGTAAACGCTGCCGAGGACACAACAATTTATTTCGAAGTTCCCTCTAACTGGAACAACTATAGCACTGTTTATTGCCACATCTGGGTATATGGTGGCGATTCTCTCGCTGCATGGCAGTCCAAGAAGGAAAAGTGCACAGAGGTTGAGGCTGGTCTCTATTCTTATGATGTATCCAAAGTTGGCGGTCTTGCAGACGGTCAGTACTATGGCGTTATCTTCAGCATTGACATCGGTCTTCAGACTTATGACACACTTATGACATCTGCTTGCTACGGCGACACACTTTATGCTGACGGCACAGAGTATGAGAACCCCGCAGATAGCTCTAAGAAGGCAGTAGCTGCATTCTGGAAGAACAAGGATAAGTCCGCTTTCGGTCCTGTAATGCAGGTTACATCTATCGGTAACCTCATCGGTACATGTATTGCTCCCGGTGAGACAGCTGAGGGTCTCTTCAACAAGTTCATCACAGGTGAAAACCTTGAGAACGCAAGAACTTACTCCGGTAAGAACGACCAGGCTATCATTGACGACATTTCTACAGCTCTCGGTCTTTCTCAGGACACAACTGAGAAGCTCATCAAGGAGTCCGGCGTAGAAGGTATTGCTTGGGAAAAGGCACAGTCCGTTGCTCCCACAGTAGATGCTCCTGTTGTTAAGCCCAGCGCTGGTGGTGCTGTTTCTTCCGGTCAGGAAACAACTGTAGTAGTTGTAGCACTTGCTGTTATGATTGCTGCTGCAGGCGTAGTTTTCTTTGCTCGCAAGAAGGTAACTGAGTAATTTACAATTTTACTTTACTTTCAGTCTGATTGACAGATAACATATAATTGTCGAAACAAACTAACCCCCGAAGAATTCCTTCGGGGGTTTTGTTATATTAAGCATTTTCTCATCATAATATGTTCGACGCCTTCTTCAAGGTCAATGTCGCCATAGGTATTATAGCCGATGCTCTCATAAAAACCTTTTGCTTGAAGCTGTGCATGAATTATCGCCGACTTGCCGCCTTTGGCAATAATTTCCTTTTCGGCGGCTGTTACAATTTCGGCACCAAAGCCTTTGCCGCGGTGTTCTTTTCTTACTGCGATACGGCTTATAAGGTATTCTTCTCTTCTTTTATCGAAGAAATATCGTGCAGTAGCCGCGGATTCTCCGTTTGAAAAGCCTACAAGGTGAGTAGCAGTTTTTTCGAATTCGTCAAGCTCAAGCTCTTTTGAAAAGCCTTGCTCCTTGACAAAAACCTGCATTCGGATATCAACGGCATAGGTGGGCAATTTGTCGTATACTTCTATTTTCATATTAACCTCAATACGTGTGCTGACATATTTCGTTAATCTTAGCTTGTAAGGTAAGGAAATCCTCAAACGCTTCGGGCTTTTTTCTGGGGTCTCTGAGAAGTGCGGCAGGATGGAGCATTGCCATCATAAGCGTGCCGTTTTTCTCAAACCATTGTCCATGCTCTTTGGTGATTTTTATGTCAGCCTTAATAAGCTTTGCCGCAGAAATTCTGCCTAAGCAAACTATGATTTTCGGTCTCATAAGCTTAACCTGATTTCTGAGCCAATCAATGCAAAGCTCGGTTTCTTCGGGTTTGGGGTCGCGGTTTTTAGGCGGACGGCACTTAACCATATTGGCGATGTATATGTTTTTGTCGCGGCTTAAGTCAACAGCCTCAAGCATTTTGTCCAGAAGCTTGCCTGCTCTGCCTACAAAGGGTTCGCCCTGCAAATCTTCATTTTCGCCGGGGCCTTCGCCAATAAACATAACCTCGGCATCCTTAACGCCAACGCCGAAAACAACTGATGTTCTGTCCTCGCAAAGTCCGCATTTTGTGCATTTTTCGCAGGCATTTTTAAGCTCATCCCAAGTATTATACATTAAATCCCTCCTAATTTAGATAAAAGAGTTGAAATTTGTCTTTAATAGGTGTAAAATGGCTATTGTAAAAAATATTTGGAAATGGTGGTAATACTTATGAAAATTATGGTAGAAACTTCTGCAAGACATATCCATGTATGTCAGTCTACTCTCGAAACACTTTTCGGTAAGGATGCTCAGCTTACCAATAAAAAGGACCTTTCTCAGCCCGGTCAGTTTGCTTGTGCCGAAAAGGTTAAGGTTGTTGGTCCCAAGGGTGACCTTACAATGTCTATTCTCGGTCCTGTAAGACCTTGTGACCAGGTAGAGGTTGCTCTTACCGACGCAAGAAAGCTTGGTATTGTTGCTCCTGTTCGTGAGTCAGGCGACGTTGCAGGTACTCCCGGCTGTAAGCTTGTTGGACCTATGGGTGAGGTTGATATTACAGAGGGCGTTATCGCTGCAAAGCGTCACATTCATCTTACACCCGAAGCTGCTGCTGAGTTCGGTGTAGAGGACAAACAGATTGTATCTGTTAAGGTTGGCGAGGGTACAGGCAGAGAGCTTACTTTTGGTGATGTTGTTTGCCGCGTAAGCGACAAGTTCTTCCCTGCTATGCACATTGATACTGACGAGTCCAACGCCGCAGGTTTAACCGGTACAGTAGACGGTGAAATTATTCTTTAATTACAAAGGATGATTCCGTCTACGGAAAACTCAAATATTTGAAGCCTCGCTTAACGGCGGGGCTTTTTTGTCTTTGCAAGAAAATTTAGAGTACTGTAGGGGAGGAGTCAGTGAAGTTGACAAAGGGAGATACCTCCCCTACAGATAAAAGTTATTTTACATTAAAGAGTTATTTATTTAATGTTTTAATCTCGACTTTGCTTAAATCAGAACTCATACCATCATCGGTGTAAAGCTCATACTTTGCACCCTCATAGCCTATAAGCTCAAGGGTATCAAAGTTCATAGCATCGGTAGAAAGTGCAGATTTTGCAAGAGGAATGCATTTGTCCTTGCGGATAAAGAACACAACCTCATGAAGAGGAATTTCTACAAAGTGGTGGCCTTTTGCTATTTCGGTAAACTCAAGCTCGCCGCCTTTTTTTAGGCGAACCGAGGTCATATCATCGGGCAGGTAAACATATCTGCCAATAGCGTTTTGAGTATACACAGGGGCAATCATAAGCTCATCGCCTACAAAAAGCTGGTCCTCACAGTTTCTGGCAAATTCGTCGTCCTTGTATTCAAAGCCCAAAGGCTTGAAGAACATTTCGTCATTTTCGGCACACTTTAAAAATTCGCTGTAAAGGTAGGGCAGAAGTCGGTATCTAAGCTCAATAATATTTTTGAAATCCTCGGTGTTTTCGAACTGATAGCACTCCTGGTCCCTTGTGCAAAGGGCGGCGTGATTTCTCATAAGAGGAGTGAAAATTCCAAGTCCTAACCAACGTAAAACAAGGTCGCGGCTTGCGTCACAGCCAAAGCCGCCCAAGTCGGCACCTACATAAAGGAAACCGCACATATTAAGTGCAGGAAGCTGTTTAAGCTCTAAAAGAATATGAGACCACCACGAGAAGTTGTCACCCGTCCAAATGCCTGCCGAGCGATGCATGCCGATATATGACGCACGCGAGAACAGCAGGGTTCTCTCATCGGGCCTTATTACATCCAGAGCTTTTGCGGTGCATTCGGTCATTTTATAGCCGTACATATTGTGAATGTCATTGTGCTTTATGAGTTTGCCGTTTACGTTGTGGTAAATTGAGTTGTAGTCCTCCTGAGAATTCTGAAGGGAGTTTACAATATCCTTGATTTTGTTGTAATTGTCAACGGATTTGTCACCGCTTGTAATTTCGGCAAGCTTTTCGTAAAAACGTTCTATGCCTTTTTCGGAGTAGAAAATAGCAGGCTCGTTCATATCGTTCCAGAAGCCTTCAATGCCTAAATCGGTCAATGCCTTGTACTTAAGTCCGAACCATAGTCCCGCTTCCTCGTTAAGAAAATCAGGGAAGTGAGTAAGCCCCGGCCATACACCTGCCGAAAAAGGTTTGCCGTCCTTGTCTACACAGAAGTAGCCTTTTTCTAAGCCCTCTTCGTAAACGTCGTAGCCTTCCTCGATTTTAACGCCTGCATCAATGATGGGTACAAGTCGGATGCCTTCCTCTTTCATTTCGGCAATAAGCTCTGATAAATCGCCGAAGCGTTCCTTGTTTACGGTAAAGTCCTTGTAGCTTTCCATATAGTCGATGTCAAGAAAGATTGCATCAAGAGGAATACCCTTTTTGCGGTAATTTCTGGCAACTTCTCTTACGGCGTCAGAGGTATAATAGCTCCAGCGGCTTTGCATATAGCCCATTGCCCAACGGGGAGGTACATAGCTTTTGCCTATGATTTTTCTAAACTGCTTGACAATTTCAAGGGGGGAATTACCCTCTATAACGTAAAGGTCAATATCTGCTTTATCGCAGAAAACCTTAAGTGTGTCTGTTTTTGTAAATCCGATGTCAAAGGAAAGCTTTGTAGGATAATCAAAGAAAGCACCAAAGGTCTTTTCGCCCTCGATTAAAATAAAGTTATGGGCACCGTAAAGGGACTTTGTGGTCTCCATATGGCAGAAGTCGTCACTGCAGTAGGAGTTATAAACATATCCTCTTTTGTTAATGCCTCGGGTAGCCTCGCCTAAGCCGTAAACGATGTCTTTGTCGCCTAATTTGCAGGCAAAAGAAATACCCTCGTCAACGTTAACTTCAAAGTAGGGCACAGGTGTAGACTCTGCCTTGATATCCTCAATAACTGCACCTGTATTAAAAGGGGTGCCAAAGGTGTATTTTTTTACCATATTGTTATCACTGCCTTATTGAAAAAAATATAAATATAGTATATAATTATTTTAGCATATTTATTTTAACACTACAACCCAAATCTTTGTTTTTTAGGAAAGGAAGCTTTTACTATGAGCAACAAGGTTATTGTTTTTTCCGACAGCACTATTGACCTTACACCTGAGCTTTACGAAAGATACGGCATCAAGACAATTCCTATGCATATCAATCTTGGCGGCAAAACCTATGAGGATGGTGTAAACCTTACCACCACTCAGCTTTTTGACCATTACTACGAGACTAAGGAGCTGCCTAAAACTGCCGCAATCAATAGCGAAGAGCTCATCGATGCTTTTAAGCCTTATATTGATGATGGCTACGAGATTGTATACGTAAGCTTAGGCTCGGCTCTTTCCGTAAGCTACAGAAGCTCTGTACTTGCCGCCGAGGAGCTTGACGGTAAGCTTCATACTATTGATTCCTGCTCACTAAGCACAGGTGCAGGTCTCTTAACAATTGAAGCCGCAATAAGAGCTCAACAGGGTATGCCTGCGGCTCAGATTGCCGAAGAAGTAAGAGCTTTGAATCAGAAAAACCACGCAAGCTTTGTTTTAGATACTCTTGAGTTTATGAAGGCAGGCGGCAGATGCTCGGCTGTAGCCGCTTTTGGCGCAAACCTTTTAGGACTTAAGCCTTGTATCGGTGTTGACAATTCAAAGAACGGTGCTATGGGTGTTACCAAAAAGTACCGCGGCAAGCTTACTAAGGTTATTACCGAATATATTGACGACACATTAGCGGCTTACGACAATATCAAAACCGACAGAGCGTTCGTTACATACTCATCCGACAAAGACGGTATTGTTGATTTAGCTGTTGAGTACGTTAAGAGCAAGGGTATTTTTAAAGAGGTATTTGTTACTACCGCAAGCTGTACTATTTCAAGCCATTGTGGTCCCGGCACACTTGGCGTATTATTTATGACCGAATAAATCTTGTGCACTCCTTATAAATTAAGGAGTGCATTTTTATGCGGTTTATCAATTGAATTTTTAAAAATTTGCAAACTTTACCAAAAGCGTGTCGTTTTTTACCAGATTGTAGATTTGTGTGTTTAAATTTGATATAATATAAGTGCAAATATACTTTTTATATTCGGGGTGACAAAATGGGAGCAAAAGGAATGGCTACCGACAAGAGGATACTTGATGCTGCCGAGATGCTATTCGCAAAATCAGGTTTTACGGCTGTAACAATGAAAGATATATGTGCCGCGGCGTTTATATCAAGAGGCGGACTTTACAGGCATTATTCTTCAACTGCTATGGTGTTTACCGCTATTATCGAGCGAGAGCAGGAAAGAGCCTTTGCGGCTTTAGAGCGCGCCAAGGAAGGCGAGGTTTCTGTAGATAAAATTCTTGAGGTTTATCTTGAACACAGAATGAACCGAATTTTAGACGAAGCCTTCGGAATTGACAATGCTATAACCGAGTTCGCATCAAATGCCCCAAACGGCAGAGAAATTGCCCAAAAGCGTGCTACGGATTGCCTTAAAATTATAGAGGAGCTTATTCGTATTGGCAATAAGTCGGGCGTGTATAATTGCAAGGATGTTAAGGCTACTGCCAAGCAGATTTGCTGGATTATCGAAGGAATGTATAAGCATTCTGTGATTATTCCTGTTACGGAAAAAGACGTTGAAAACCAGATGAAGCTTATAAATAAAATGCTTAAATAAAAATGCGGAGACAGCATAAAAAGCTGTCTCCGTTTTTGTTATTTTTCTTTTGTAAGCACCATTACGTCGCCGCCACCGGTAATAGAAAGCTTATCGCCCTCAATTGAGAAGGTGTAAGGGTTAGTGCCTAAAATCTCATCTGATTTTTCTTGGAAGGTTACTGTGTTGCCGTCAACCTTGTAGGTGTACTCAATTGTCATAAGTCCTCCTAAGGCTGTTATTTTACCTGTGCCGTCGTCATTGAAAACAAAGGACATTTCAATATTATCCTCTGTAACAGTCCAAGTGCCTACTAAGCTGTCGGACTTACCGCAGGCAGAAAGCAAACAGCAAAGAATAAGGATTGCCGCAAGTACGGCAGATGTTTTTTTCATAAATCTCTACCCTTCTGAAGTTTTGTTTATTTAAGTATACTATTGTTTTGTAAAATAAGCAAGAAAAATCGGACTGTGAAAATCACAGTCCGAAAATTTTACTCTGTTGCGTAGTTGTCGAAGTAGCCCTGAATGAGGATACAGGGAGTACCTCTGTCGCCGCTGCCGCTTGTAAGGTCGCAAAGGCTTCCCAAAAGGTCGGTCAGACGTCTGGGTGTTGTACCCTGAGAAGTCATATCGCCAACAAGGTTGCTCTGCTTTTTGCGGATGAGCTCCTTCATGGCATTTGCCAATTCTTCGCCCTTAAGACCTGCAAGGTCGTTATCTGCAAAATACTTCATCTTAAGCTCGTTGGGGGTACCGTCAAGACCTGCTGTGTATCCGGGTGAAACAACAGGGTCTGCAAGCACCCAGATGCCGCCTACAGGGTCTTTAAATCCGCCGTCGCCGTATACCATAACCTCCATATGCTTGCCTGTAGCTTTAAGCAAAGCCGCCTGAAGGTCGTTTACGAACTTGTCGCAATCTCTGGGGAAGAGCTTAACCTTTTCTTCGGTAGCTTTATTTGAGCCGAGAATACCGTACTGGGGGTTAAAGCCTGAGCCGTCAACGCTCTCGGTAAGAATCTGGTCCATTCTGTAAACCTTCTCAGCCCCTGCGGCTAAAAGAAGTCTCTGGGTTCTGAAGCGGGTGTGAATGTCGCAGTTAAGAACGTTTTTGGTGTAGTTAAGAATATATCTGGGGTCGTTAGAGAAAACAATCTCAATATTGTCGCCGAGACTCTTGTAATACTCGATATAATCAACGCCTGTAAAGGTGTGCTTTGTTTCATAACCGAAAACCTTGCGGAATTCTTCTTCGTTGAAACTGTCGCTGTAAGGGTTTACGCCTTTTTCATCGATAGCATCATATGTGATAAAGGAGTTACCTACCTCGTCAGAGGGGTAAGAAAGCTGAACATAGAGCTTTTTACAGCTTTTGGCAATTGAGCGAAGGAGGATTGCGAAGCGGTTTCTGGAAAGAATGGGGAACACAATACCCAAGTCCTCGCCGCCAAACTTATTCCTAAGGTCTGCGGCAATCTGGTCAACTGTTGCGTAGTTACCTTGTGTTCTTGCAACAACAGCCTCTGTAACGCCTACAATGTTTCTGTCCTGAAGCTCGAAATTTTCGTTTTCAGCAGCATCTGTGATGCTTTTTACAATAGCTGCTACGAGGTCGTCGCCCTCCTGAAAAATAGGGGTGATAATACCTCTTGAAACAACTCCGGTGTAATGCATAGCTTTTACTTCCTTTCGTGTCCAATCTAAAAAAGACGATTTATTATAACTCCAAAATATGCTGTCTGTCAATAAAATAAATGCAATTTATAATTAAAAATCCTGCAAAATCTGTAGTTTTTACGGTTATCTTCCTGTAGGGAATTTTAGAACTTTTCTTCCAGTAATCTTTCGCTGTTGTTTGCTTTAAGCCTTACGGATTCACTAAGTGCTATAAACATAATAAACCAAGGTGTGTTTACAGGGTTTGCGATGTTTACTATGTCCTGAGTTGCATAGGCAACAATAACGCCTACGCACATCAGTGCAAGGGGGTTAAGCTTTGAATTTTTGATGCAGTTGTAAATTGCAGAGCCTACAAACAAGAGATAAGCGAGTATTCCTGTAACACCGACTGTAACAAGATAGTTGATGTAAACGTTATGGGCGGCATTGGAAGAAGAATCACCGAAGTTTGCAAGAAGCTCGTCAAAGTAAACGGCAAAGACGTTGTAGAAGGTATCAGGACCTGAGCCGAAGAGAATTTCCGGGAAGCTAAAGTCCTTCATAAGCTCAAAGGATTTTATCCAGAAGTAGCCTCGGTGAGTACCCCATCTTTCGTCAAAACGGAAAAACTTTGTAAAAGAGTTAAGCGAGGTGGTAGTGTCAATAACAGAGTAGTAAATAAACATTGCAAAAATTACCACTACGCCTATAGCTACCAAAGCAAAGGTGCCGATAAATACATATTTTTCAATGTTGTTTATGCTGATTTCATTATTGTTTTCTATGGTTCCGTTTAAGGTGTATTCGTCGTTATTATTCTTTTTAACAGTTGAATTGACTAAGTGTGCGTTGTTTAATTTTTTCTTTGCCAGACCGCAAGCAACAGCAAGCCCCAGAAAAATAGGAACAAGAACGAACACTAAATTATTATATACAAAAATTTCTGAAAAACTTGTGTAGCCTTTATTGTTACCTTTCATTATAAGGTCAAAAAGCCACAAGAGCTTGGCACTGAACATCATAACAGAGAGGCAGAAAAAGAACTTAGAAAGCTTCTCTAAATCACGGCTGAGTATTACCAGCATAACCGCAAAAGCGGCAAAGCAGCCTAAGAAACCACCGTCAGAGGTTGCAACCAAAAGCCCCATGAACTGCAAACCTGTGCTAACGTACGAGAGAATCCTCAGGTTTTTATCGTTAGTAGCTACGGCTAAGCCTACTGAGAAGGGCAGTGCTACGGTTATCATAGCAGAAAGGTAGTTTTTGTTACCAATGGTGGATGTAAAGTTTACCTGAACGTTTTCGTTGGTCTGATACTTTGCAAAAATACCTAATATGTCAATATGGTAGAAATTTACGATTGCCACAAAGCTCATAATTGTCATACCGATAAATATACAGTAAATGACGTACTTTTTGTAGTAGAAGTATCTTGATACGACAAAATAGCACACAGCCATCATTAATATCATAAGAAGGCCCATATTTCTGCCGTAGCTTCCGAGAAGTAGCTTAGTAAAGGCTTCGGCGGGGTTTTCGGCAGCAAAGGTTGCACGCAGGGCAGAGACAATGGTAATACCTAAAAACGCTAGCATGCCTATGTCGGTAAGGTTAAGTCTGAAAGGGTCGTAGTAAGTGTTAAGCTTTTTGTTAATGGGGGAGTTTTTGCTCAGGTGCTGAACAAGTGCAATAACGCCTACGCTGACACCTACAATTCCTGTTACAACTATAAAAAGCCAGAACTTGTCACGTCGTGCGCTTTGGTAATAATTTGTAAGAAACAGCGGAAAAAGCGTGAACATTAAAATTGTATAAAGGGTAACCAAAGCATGATTAACGGTAAATCTCAGCTTTGGTGCTTTAATTGCCGCCGCAGAATTTTTCTTTGCCATTTTAATTCTCCTTATTTGTATTTCTTCTGCCAAGGTTTGCTAACGCCTTTACTCCAAGGGTAATGGCAAAAGCACCACCTAATATAACCACAGCCCAGATTATAGACATATAAACAGGCTGTTCGTAAACGTATAAAAAGGGATATGGTCCGTGCCATACCTTAAGTAAGTTAAGCACAACTGCCACAACGCCGTAAACAAGCGTAGGTACTAAAGCGTAAAAACAGTGCTTAAGCGTCAGCCTGCCGCCTTTTTCTAAAATGACCAACGAAAGCACCGAAATAATCGGACACAGAAAATGGTGGTAAAGGTTAGCACCCTTAAACATTATAGGAACAAAACCGCCCATCATGCCCATAGGTGCCAGCACAAACATTGTTACCAGCAAGGTTTGCGTCAGACAACAGGCAGAGGAAAATTTTAAAATCCTTGCAATATAAGGTGTGCTGTCGGAATTTTTAATTAAATCTCTCGCCGCGAAAAAAGCAACCGTAAGTGCCGCAAGCATTGAGAAAATATTGGAAAGCTGAGTGTAATACTGAATCCAGCCAAAGGGATGCAGGTTGTAGCTTTGATAAAGCTTAACCATAAGATAAAGCCCCAAAGCCTCCATAACCGCAAGTATAACGTTTGCACAGAGGGTAAGAAGCTTAACGATTTTTTGCTTTTTGCTCATCATATCCTCCTTTTAAACCAAAAATTAATTATAACATATATAGTAATATTTTTCAATTAGATTTCATGAGCTTTTCGAAGGCTTTAATATACTTTTCGTTTTCATAGTAAAAAACAAGTCCATGGGCGGCTTCTTTTGAAGTAACGAGGATTTTCTCAAAATTGCCGTAGCTTATGTTTTTCTTATACATTTCAAAGGGAACAACATCGTCTGACTCGCCATGAGCAAACATAACTGGAAGTTTGTTCTTCTTTAGACTTTTCGAGGTATTGACCGCACCTAAAAAAGAACCGAGCTTAAAAAGTGCGGCAAAGCTTACGAAGTTTGACATAAAAGAGGCAAGCCATTTGACTTTAAAAACCTCAATAAGTGCATATCCTATGACGTGCTTCGGGGTGTCAAATCCACAGTCGCAAACAGCACCCTTGACCGAATTCGGTAAAGAAAGCCCTAAGGTATACATTACTGTAGCTGCACCCATAGAAACACCTGCAAGCAATATTTTTGCTTTGCCTGCAAAGCGATTGTCTACGTATTCAATCCAGCTTAAAAGGTCGTATCGTTCCTTTAGTCCGAAGGTTATGTACTTGCCGTCACTTTCCAGATGAGTTCTGTGTACAATAAACAAAAGGTCAAAGCCTTTTTCATAGTAAACCTTTGCTGATGCTGAAAAATCAAAATAGGGGAAGGAACGATAGCCATGGCAAAGTATCATTACCTTGCCGTTTGAATTTTCATTTTTAAGGTAATATCCCTTTAACTTCAAGCCGTCAAAGGATTTGATTTCAATTTCTTCCTTGTCTTTAAAATCACGAAACCAATATATACCTTTGCGAAATTCTTCGCAATAAGGTCTGTCGCCTACTTTTTTTATGGCGGCTTCAATTTGGTCGCCTTCGTAAACTCTGCGTGTAAAGCTTCGTTCGAAGGCTAAAAAGCCGAATATGATGCAGAATGCAAGCAGTAAAACCAAAAGGGAAGCTATTATAATTAAAGGTATCATTCTAAGTCACTTCTTCTCTTAAATTCACATAAAAATCCAATATATATTTTGAACTATCAGCTTAAATTTGTCAATATTCTTTTAGCAGGTTGACTACTGATTTTTGATTATATATAATTTGTATGGTGATATTTATGAATACAGAAAAAATCTTAAATGCAGTTGACCATACCTTGCTTTCTCAAACTGCAACCGAGGCACAGATTATTGCCCTTTGCGACGAGGGAATTAAGTATAATACAGCAAGCGTATGTATTCCACTTTCTTATGTAAAAAGGGCGAAGGAATACGTAGGGGACAGGCTTAAAATTTGTACCGTTATCGGCTTTCCCAACGGATACGTTACAGAAAACGTTAAGTGCTTCGAGGCTACCGAGGCTGTGGCTCTGGGTGCCGACGAAATCGATATGGTAATAAATATTGGCGACGTAAAAAACGGCGACTTTGATAAGATATTAAATGAAATAAAGGCTGTAAAAAAGGCATGCTGCGGCAAGGTTTTAAAGGTTATTATCGAAACCTGCCTTTTAACAGAGGAAGAAAAAATTAAGATGTGCGAGATTGTTTCTCGGTCGGGTGCCGAGTACATAAAAACCTCTACAGGTTTTTCTGTTGCAGGTGCAACAGCAGATGACATAAAGCTTTTTGCAAAGCATGTTGAGCCGCACGTAAAAATCAAGGCGGCAGGCGGAATTTCAAGTCTTGAAGATGCCGAGCTTTTTATGAGCCTTGGTGCAAGCCGACTTGGTACAAGCAAAGTTGTAAAGCTTATAAAGAATGCAGGTGACGATAATGGAGCATATTAAAACACCCCACATAAATTTACTTGACGATGTTGCCTTCGGCAAAACCGTGCTTATGCCGGGCGACCCTTTAAGAGCAAAGTTTATTGCCGAAAACTTTCTCGAAAATCCCAAGCTTGTTAACAACGTAAGAGGTATACAGGGCTACACAGGCTACTATAAGGGTGTTAAAGTAAGCGTTATGGCAAGCGGTATGGGTATGCCCTCAATAGGTATTTACTCTTACGAGCTTTTTAAATTTTTCGGCGTGCAGAATATCATCCGCGTTGGCAGTGCAGGAGCAATTAACGAGGACGTAAAGCTTAAGGACATTGTGGTAGGACTTGGTGCCTCTACAAATTCAAACTTTGCCTCACAGTATGGCTTAAAGGGAAGCGTTGCACCTGTTTGCAGTTTTGATTTGCTTAAAGCAGTAAATGATGCATCACATAATAATATAAATATAAAAGTCGGCTCGCTTTATTCCTCCGACACCTTTTATGACGACAAAACCCCTGCCAGAGAGTGGGGTAAAGTGGGTTGTTTGGCAGTAGAGATGGAGGCGGCGGCTTTGTACTTAACTGCTCAAAGGCTTGGTATGCGTGCCTTGGCGATATGTACAATTTCAGATTTAGTGTATCCGCCCTATGACTCGCTTGACGCCGAGGACCGTGAAAAAACCTTTACTGATATGATGGCCTTAGCCCTTGAAACAGCGGTAATTGCCGAAGACTTACCGACACTTATACCAAAGGAATAATTATGAGTAAACGAGTTTTTTTAATAGTCCTTGACAGCTTCGGTATAGGCGAAATGTGTGATGCGGATAATTTTGGCGACAAGGGTGCCAATACTCTTCGCTCGGTTTCAAAATCAAAATATTTCGATTTAAGAAATTTAAAGCACATGGGACTTTTTAACATTGATGGGGTCGATTTTTTAGAGGATACCCAAAGTCCTACAGCCGCTTTTGGCAGATTTTCCGAGCTTTCACAGGGTAAAGACACTACAGTCGGGCATTGGGAAATAAGCGGCATTATAAGCAAAAAGCCTTTGCCTACATACCCTGAGGGCTTTCCTGAGGAGATTGTTAAAGAGTTCAGCCGACAATGCGGCAGAGGTGTAATTTGCAACAAGCCTTACTCGGGTACTGATGTCTTAAGAGATTACGGCGAAGAGCATTTAAAAAGCGGCGACTTAATCGTATATACTTCGGCTGACAGCGTTTTTCAGATTGCCGCCCACGAGGATGTTGTACCTTTAGAAAAGCTTTATGAATACTGCAAAATTGCAAGGCAAATCCTAAAAGGCAATCATTGTGTAGGCAGGGTTATAGCACGCCCTTTTAAAGGCGAAAAGGGTGAGTTTACCCGTACCGCCAACCGCCATGATTTTTCACTTGCTCCGCCCGAAAAAACAATGCTTGATTTTATAAAGCAAAGCGGACAAGCTGTAATCGGCGTTGGCAAAATCAACGATATTTTCGCAGGTATAGGCTTGACCGAGTATGTTTATACAAGCTCAAACGCAGACGGCGTAAGACAAACACTTAAGTATCTTGACAAGGATTTCGGCGGTCTTTGTTTTATAAATTTAGTGGATTTTGATATGGTCTACGGTCACAGAAACGACGTTGACGGCTACTCAAGGGCACTCGTTGATTTTGATAAGGCATTGCCACAGATAACCTCAAAGCTTAAAGATGATGACCTGCTTATAATTACCGCCGACCATGGCTGTGACCCGGGGTTTGTGCTTTCTACCGACCACACCAGAGAGTATATACCTGCTTTAATCTTTGGCGAAAGAATTAAAAATGTGAATTTAGGTACAAAAGAAGGCTTTTCTCATATAGGCAAAACGATTTGCGATTACTTGGAAGTTGATGCCGATATTGAAGGCGAAAGCTTTTTAAAAGATATTTTAAAGGATTAGGAAATGGCAAAGCTATATTTTAAATATGGTGCAATGGGCAGTTCAAAGTCCGCAAATGCACTGATTACAAAATTTAATTACGAAGAAAGAGGAATGAGGGTTTGGCTCATAAAGCCTTCTGTAGATACGAGAGACGGCAAGCATACCCTGAAATCACGCATAGGTTTATCAGCCGAGGCTGATATAATTTATGAAAAAGACAGCATAATTGAGCTTTTGAAAGAGAAAGCCGATATCGATGTTATAATTTCCGACGAGTGTCAGTTTTTTACAGCATCTCAGATTGACCAGCTTCGTGAAATCGTCGATTTTAAAGGGATTCCCGTTATGTGCTTCGGACTGAGAACCGACTTCAAGACTATGCTTTTTGAAGGAAGCAAAAGGCTTTTTGAGGTTGCAGACTCAATAACCGAGATTAAAACAATCTGCTCTTGCGGCCGGAAGGCTACAGTCAACGCCAGAATTGACTCTGAAGGATTTGTTCTTACAAAGGGTAAGCAGGTGCTGTTGGGAGATAATGACCGCTATATTGCCATGTGCCACAGGTGTTTTGCAAAGGCAATCAAGGACAAGAAGCCTGTCAGGTAGGCTTAATTTATACTTTTTTGCAAGTTTTCTAACATATAGGTAAAAAAGTGTGCGAATATCGGCAAAATTATCATTGACAAATCGCCCCTTAATAGATATAATACTTTATGGTATTTTCACTATGAGTCATTGCGTTTTTGAGGTGCATTATGGTTTTAAATCTAAAAGATGTTTTCCTCAACGACGGCGAGAAAGTAAAAGCTCAGTTTATGGTGGAGCTAAAGCCCATAACTCTTGACGGAATTTATCCATTCGATTCCGATGCAAGTGTTGAAGCAATTGCCGAAAATAAATTAGGCTTCGTAAGCTTAACGCTTAATACAAGCTTCGTTTATTCGCGGCCATGCGACCGCTGTGGCAAAGCTATGAGCAAAGAGCTTAAGTTTTCTTTCGACCACCGTCTCGTTGCAGGTTTATCAGACAGCGAGGACGATGACTA
>JAFUPE010000007.1 GCA_017481395.1 Ruminococcus sp.
ATGGAATTGTCAATAAATGTATAGTCGAGCAACACGCGAAATTTTTGATATTGAGTTTATGCTACCTGTTTCAATTGTTGTTTTCGATATTCAACCGGTGGTAGCCCTGATGGATTGAAACTGGTAAGTCTTAATGTGTTGTAATATGCAAATATATATCTGAAAACAACCCTTTTAACTTGTTCTTTTGTCATTGTATGAGTAGGCAGACGATATATTTTTTCTTTTTTGAGTGTGGCAAAGAAACTTTCCATTCTTGCATTGTCAAAGCATTTTCCGGTGCTGCTTAGACTTTGTATCATTCCATACCTTGATAATGTAGAACGAAATGCATCACTTGTATATTGACAGCCTCTATCACTATGGAGTATTACACCTTGAAGATTGCCATATCTTTGTTTTAATTGATTTACGGTATCTATGCACAGTTCCTTTTTCATGTTATCTCTCATTTCAAGCGCCACAATTTCTCCATTGTAGCAATCGAAAATTGGAGATATATACAGTTTGCCATCGCTACATTGTACTTCACTGATATCAGTAAGTAATTTGCTTATTGGATACTTTGAAGAGAAATCTCGTTTAATAATGTTTTCCTTTTCCTGAACCTCATCGGTTACTTTGGTAATACCATGCGGAGTTCTACGATAGTGTAGCAAATGACCTTCTTGCATAGCACGATATACAGTTCTGCGACTGCATTTGATTTCTTTTTGATTTAATGCGGTTTGTATTCTGTCAACACCGTAATTATCATTATCAGGATGTTCATTAAGTATATTTTGAATTTCGACCAAAAGAAGTTTACGCTTACTTAATTTATCACGGTTCTTTAACCAACGATAATATCCTGATTCATTAGCGTTAAGTACTTTACAAAGCAGTTTTACGGTATATCTATGTTTGTTATTTAAAATGTAAAGATAACGTTCACTTGCTTTTACTTCTTTCGGTCTTTGGCGAAAAAACCGAGTGCATCCTTTAATATTTCATTAGCTTGCTTGAGTTCCATATTTTCTCTTTCAAGCTCACGAATACGTCTTTCTTCAGGAGTTTCAGGTTCCTTATGTGTCATAACTGATACACCTGTTTTACGCTCAATATTACGTTTACAACGCCAATTAGAAAGAGTATAGTATGGTAACCCTAATTGATTAGCAGCTTTTCTTAATCCGATTTCATCGGATAATCGAAGAGCTTCTTCTCTGAATTGTTCACTGTAAGTCATCGACATTTCTTTCACACCTTTCTGATTTTTCTATTATATCAGAATTTCGTGTCTTTGTCGACTGTACTTAAAGTATAACACCCCACAACTTCGTTTTGCGTCAGCAAACATTTTTCGCCTTCCGGCGAAAAATTGTGTAATTTTACACAAAATTTTCCTTGACGAAGGAGCTTTTTTGTGTTAATATTATCTTAACGTAAAATCGTAGTATTATATCACCGAGGGATTGTCAGATTTTACAAACGTAAATAAAGTCTCTTCCAAGCAGGAAGAAGTGCCCCGAAATAGGGTACCCTATTTCTTTTTATGCTGCTTACCACAGCATAATGATTCTTTACCGGAGATAGAGAATCAGTATTGGTGAGACTGAAAAAATTTAATATTTTTAGGAGGAATACCATGGCTCAAAAGAATTCCTACCGCTATCTTACCGTGGCGGTAATGGCAATGGTGCTTGCGGCACTCTTTGCCCTCACAACTTTTGCTGCTGACGTCACAGGTGGCTTTGGCACCATTCTCGGTGTTGAAAACGGCTCCTACGAAGCAGCATCGGTTACTATCAGCGCAGACGGAACAGGTATTGACGTTGACACAGACAACGCAATAACCCTTTCCGACGCAAACAACAAAGACCTCGCAGGTCTCTATGCAGTGTCGAGCGATAGCTTCAAGACACAGACTATCGTCTACGTCTATGGTGCAGCCGCTGACCGTGCAGATCTCAGAGAGCTTTGGGAGGTAGGCGACATTGTACTTGCTACAGGGCTCCCTGCTACAGAAACAGTAATCAACAGTGAAGGTGAGGAGGTTGCCAACCCTGATTTGGGTAAATGGCAGCACGGTACCGTTGACTACTTTGCTCCCGGTTACGTTACTTGTAACAAGACCATTTACACTAGTACACCTGCAACAGGTTATTTTAACGCCGAGAGTCACTTTGGCTATTCGTTTATAAAGGAATTTGTTGAGGCAACTGATGACGCCGGCAGAGAAGCAGCTTATGACAAAATCAAGGCAAGCCTTACAAGCACTGTTTACAGATACGCTCTCACAGAAAAGGAAATCATTCCTATTAATTTGGTAAAAAGCCTCAGCTTTTACGTTAACGGTGCAAGGGTGTATTCTAATCCTACAGCGGTTACAACGGGCCACGTTTTCCGCTTTAAGGCGTATATCCTTCTTCCCGACGGTACCATAAGCGTTCATACAAATGATATTAAGGACCCCAAGGAAACAATGACGTTTAACTCTAATGACCCCAGAACTCCCGTAGCTGATTTTACCGACAGAACCGCATGGGATAAGCCTATTCCTCAAGAAGGTTATTTTCTTGGCTACGAGTTCTATCCTTACTACGGACTTAATTCAGCAGATCAGTTTTCGTTCACATTTACCGAAGGAACAACCATAACGGATACAAATACTTCTCAGAGATTTAGACTTCTTTTTGAAGATTCAACCTATTCAATTGATTTACCTCAGGACCTCGCTCCTGCAGGTATTACTGTTAACGGTACGACGTTTGAAAATCTTGACGGTGATACTACTTACTATGTAGCCCCATTCCACGCTACAGGTGCTGACACGGATAATGTGAAAGAGATAAGCGGGGTTACTGAATATGACGTAGCTGCCAACTTTACAGACCCTGTTGGTCTCTACGGCATTTACACAAAGGGCGACGGCACGGAAGCTCTTGATTCTGTTCCTGTTCTCATCTACGTAAGTGGCTCATATTCTGCACGTAAGGATATTCATGAAACAAATGACAGCGGTTATTATATGCTTAATGCTACAGCTAAGCCCGGATACTTCAGCTACAAGGGTTCTTGGGCAACTAACAGTGCTTTTGGCAAGACTGGAATCTGTTCAGTAGGCGACCACATCTCTCACGCTAACTTTTTACCTTTGTACAATGCTTATATAGCCGAGGATGCAACTGTTGAAAGCAAAAAGGCTGCATTTGAAAAAATGCTGGCTGACACAGGGCTTGAACGTCAGCATATTCAGTATACGTTTACTTCAGATGAAATAATTCCTATTTCACAAGTAAAGGAATATTCATACTCAGTTCAAAAGAACCGAGGAGGATTTACTTACAACAACCAGGTTTCCGAATTTGAAGCCATTATTATGGGTGAAGACGGTAAGCTTAGGACGTATGTGTATAAGCACCGTATGGCTAATCTTGGTTCCTCAGCAATTTTAAAGGTTGTAGATTTTGTTAATGATACTTCAGCTAACGGTACGTGGACGACAGCTCTTCCTGAGGATGGTTATCTTGTAGGCTTTAGAATTTATATTTACGCTAATCTTGATGATTATTTTGGTGCAAAGGTTACAGCTTACGATTATGGTACACGTTACAATGTTAGTCTTGACAAGTCATATGTAATAACACTTCCAACAGTAGAAAAGCCCGAAGGTATTACAGTAGAAGGAACAACATTTAAGAATCTTGCTGAAGATAAGACTTACGTTATTGCACCTGTTTCAATTAACGGTGCAGAGACCGATTCCACAAAGATAGTAACTGTAACAGGCGTTACTTCATACACTCTTCCAGAAGATGCAGTTGGACTCTACGGTATTTCTCTCGCGGGTGACGGCGAGACAACCTCTAACTCTCAAGTTGCTGCTATTATCTACGTTCGCGGTACTTATGCATCACGTAAAGAGATAGGTACCTTTGCTGATGGAGCAACTACCCCTACAGCAGCAGTAGGCACTTCCTCTACCGATTGGGTTGTTGGTGAATTCAGAGGAGTAAAGAACACCCCTTATGTTACTTCAGGTAAGGGCTATCCCTTTATGGATAATGACGCATCTATTTATTCTATAAGCGGTTCATCTTTGATAGCGGCTCAGACAACAGAAGAAACTAAGGACGACCTTGTTGCAAAAGAAGCGATAAAGTCAAGCCTTGAACTCAGAAGCTTGCGTTATGCATACAATCCCGATGAAATACTTCCCGTTTCAGAACTTTTGAGTTTAACAGTTGGTTCGTATTGCTATACAGGCACAGGTACTCCACTCAGAATTAGTGCTACTCCTAAGGTATACATATATGTTATGGCGGCTGATGGAACTATTTCTGAGCATGTTTGGACGGGTTCAAAATATTATCAGCCTCAAGGAAGCTTTACGTCCACTGCTGTACAGACCGTTGATGTTCAGTCGATTGCAGGTCTTCCTGCAGAGGGCTGGGTAGTTGGTATAAAGTATCAGCAGATGTCAGACATTGATTTTGCTGATATAGGCATATCCGGAACCGGTACAACATCAAACTATGCTACAGCTACTCTCTTTGGTACAGGTGATTATTACGTAATTGCAAAACCTAAGCTTGAAGCACCCACAGGTATTACAGTTGAAGGTACAACCTTCAAGGGACTTGACAGCTCTAAGACCTACTCTGTAGCAGCATACACCCTTGCAGGTGCAGATGCAGACGTAAAGACAGTTACAGGCGTTGAAGAATACGATATTTCAACC
>JAFUPE010000077.1 GCA_017481395.1 Ruminococcus sp.
ATGGTTGCGGCGGTGCAACAGGTTCTTCCAAATCTCACACAACTGAATCTCTTGAAACCTGCGGTGCAGAGGTTCAGAAGGGTAATGCTCCCGAAGAAAGAAAGCTTCAGCGTCTTTTCAGAAATTATGATGCTTGCCGTATGATCAAGCGTTGCAACGACTTTGGTGCAGGCGGCGTTTCTGTTGCTATTGGTGAGCTTGCAGACGGTCTTAAAATTAACCTCAACGCTGTTCCCAAAAAGTATGACGGTCTTGACGGAACAGAGCTTGCTATAAGTGAATCTCAGGAGAGAATGGCAGTTGTAGTTGAGCCTAAGGACGTTGAAGGTTTCCTGAAGCTTGCTGCAAGTGAAAACCTTAACGCAACAGTTGTTGCTGAGGTTACTGCTGAGCCCAGACTTGTTATGAACTGGAACGGCAAGGATATTGTTAACATCAGCCGTGATTTCTTAAATTCCAACGGTGCTGAGAAGCACATTGACATTACTCCTGCATCCCCTGAGTGCTACAAAAAGAACATTGAGGGTACATTTGCAGATAATATGAAGAAGACAGCAGATGACCTTAACATCTGCTCTCGCCGTGGTCTTTCCGAAAGATTTGACTCTACCATTGGTGCAGGCACAGTGCTTATGCCCTTTGGCGGTAAAAATCAGACTACTCCCATTCAGGCTATGGCTCACAAGATTCCTGTTGAGAAAAAGCACACCAACACCTGCTCACTTATGAGCTGGGGCTACAATCCCTTTATTGCTGAGAAGAGCCCCTACCACGGTGCTTACCTTGCAGTTGTTGAGTCTGTTTGCAAGCTTATTGCAAGCGGTGCTGATATTACTGATGTTTACCTTACATTCCAAGAGTACTTCGAGCGTCCCGGTAAAGATGGCAAGCGTTGGGGCAAGCCTTTGGCTTCCCTTTTAGGTGCATTTGAGGCACAGCTTGAGCTGGGTATAGGCTCCATTGGCGGCAAGGACTCTATGAGTGGTACCTTCGAGAATTTAGATGTCCCCCCCACACTGGTTTCCTTCGCTGTTACAACTGCTGACTCTAAGGATGTTATTTCTCCCGAGTTCAAGAAGGCAGGCAACAAGGTTGTTCGTATTGCTGCAGAGCTTGACGAAAACCACCTTCCCAAGACCGACTCTCTCTTCGCTGTAATTAATAAAGTTACTGAGCTTATGAGAAGCGGCAAGGTTTACTCTGCTTACACTCCCACTATGGGCGGTATTGCTGAGGCGGTTATGAAGATGGCTATGGGTAACTCCTTCGGCTTTAAGTTTGAGGATGACCTTTCAAATGACGCTATCTTCGGCTATGACTACGCTTCTTTCCTCTTAGAGGTTGACGCAGACGCAGACTTTGGCGAGGTTATCGGCTTTGTAACAGACGACGGTGCATTTACAAAGGGTGCTGAAACTGTTGCTACTGCTGAAATTGACAAGCTTTATGAAGACAAGCTTGAGTCTGTTTACTCCTGCAATATCAAGCACGAGAAAAAGGACATCCCCGCATTTGAATATAAGTCCGACATTAAATTAGCTCCTGCTATTAAGGTAGCCAAGCCCAAAGTAATCATCCCTGCATTCCCCGGAACAAACTGCGAATATGACAGTGCAAAGGCTATGATGGACGCAGGTGCTGAGGCAGAGATTGTTGTTATCAAGAATCTTACAGCCAACGCAATTGCCGAAAGCGTTGACTACTTTGCAAATAAAGTTAAAGATGCTCAGATGATTTTCATTCCCGGCGGATTTAGCGGCGGTGACGAGCCCGACGGTTCTGCTAAGTTTATTACAGCATTCTTTAGAAATGCTGCTGTTAAAGAGGCGGTTACTGACCTTCTCGACAATCGTGACGGCTTGATGTGCGGTATCTGCAACGGCTTCCAGGCACTTATTAAGCTTGGTTTAGTACCCTTTGGTAAGATTATTGATACTGACGACACCTGCCCCACACTGGGCTTTAACACCATCGCAAGACACCAGAGTAAGATTGTAAGAACACGAATTGCTTCTAACAAATCTCCTTGGCTCAGCGGTATGGAAGTTGGCGACATTGTAAATGTTCCTATTTCACACGGTGAGGGTCGCTTTATTGCAAGCGACGAGCTTATTATGAAGCTTGCCGAGAACGGCCAGATTGCTACTCAGTATGTTGATCTTATGGGTAATCCCACAAGTGACGTTCAGTTTAACCCCAACGATTCTATGTATGCTATCGAGGGTATCACCTCTCCCGACGGCAGAGTATTCGGTAAGATGGGTCACTCTGAAAGAAAGGGCGAATTCCTCTACAAGAACGTAGAGGGTAACTACGACATCAAGATGTTTGAGTCCGCTGTAAAATACTATAAGTGATAAAAAATTCAGCCTTCCATTTTATATGGAGGGCTGATGTTATTTATTGCTATTTTTCACTTTATATAATATAATATTTTCCATAAGGAGATGTTAAAATGTACTCTTACAAGCACAAAATCAAATACTACGAAACCGACAAAATGGGTGTTACCCACCATTCCAACTACATCCGCTTTATGGAAGAAGCAAGGACTGATTTTCTCTGCAGTCACGGCTTTGACTACGCCAAGCTTGAGGAAATGGGCATAATCTCCCCGGTTGTATCAATAAAATGCAAGTACAGAAACACCACTACCTACCCCGATGTTATTGACATTTTTGTATCTGTTGAGGAAGTAAAGGCTGCTAAAATCCGCTTTAATTATATTATGAAAAAGGCTGACGGCACAGTTTGCATTGAAGCTGCAAGCGAGCATTGCTTTATTACCAAAGACGGAAAAATTGCAAGGCTTAAGAAAGACTTCCCCGAATTTTTCGAGGCTATGACAAAGCTTGCAGAAAACAAGTAAACACACAAAATTTAAGGCGACTCCCTCAGGAGCCGCCTTTATTATTAATCGTCGTATGCCATGGTATATTCAGATACAACAACGCCCTTAATGCCTTCTATATCTGCCTTATTCACTTCAATGAAAATATTGTAATTACCAAAAGCACATTCCACCAAATCACCGTCGGGATTGCCCGAAAAAGCGCTGATATAAAGCACTCCGTCAGCATAAGCCAATCCGTCGGGGACATATTTTATAGAACTGGTGATAAACCATCTGTAAAGGTACACTAACGAATTCTTTTCGAAAAACTTTTCATCGTATTTGACAAGTGTTTTGCCAAAAAACGCCTCAAACTCCCCTACGCTGTCAATTACAGTAGTATAACTTTTTATATCGGGGGTATCGTAATTTTGAATCAACGCATCCGAGGCGAGAGGTCCTGAATTGTCCATAGTAGCCTCAATAAGCTTCAAGTCCGTTACATTTTTATAATCAAATGTAACAGGATACTTTTCTCTACGGCAGGTGTAATCTAAGCCTGCCAGTTTCTTCTGAATATCCGTTGCATCTTTAACGTTTATGTTCAAGTCACCGTTAAAGTCTGCTACAAGTTTATCCACCTTGCTCAGCTTAGCACAGTATTTCTGCTGTGCCGTAGCATCCTTAATATTAAGCTCACCGTCAGAATTTACGTCACCTATAACATAACCTTTCTCTATGGTTTTGTCAAACCAATCGGCATTGTCTTTAATCTTTACAGGAATGAACACGTCGGTATAATTAGTCTTAACCTTGCTGAGCAAGTCCTCAATATCAGGGTCTAATGAGATTATATGAATCAAATACTCATTCATAGCAATGTAATAATCAATTTGCGGAGGGTCACAGTCCTCATATGACTTGCAAATAACGTAAGGTGTCTCGTCTATTGTTCCCTCGTCGAAGGTTGAAACCCCTTCCTTGACTTTGGCAGTTTCAAGCTGAGCTAATACCTCATCAGTATTATAGCCATAGTAAACAAATGCTCTTAATACCCCGGGGTAGCTGTTTTCATAGTCAAAGGATGTAAAGGTGTAATCAACACCCTGACCATAATGTGACTCTGCAAAGCTAAAGTGCACGGGAACTGAAGATTTGACGTCGATATCAACTGAAAGCACCTGACGATATTCTTGGTGGTAGCTTTTAGGAATATCGCTCTTAAAGTTGAAGCCATCGTAATAAGGATACTCCTCAGCATAATCAGATAATGCAGTAAGCATATCAGCCTCATTTTCAAAGTTTGCTGAGTATGGCGGAGCTAAGGCACTTGCTGAAAGTGCTGAGCCTACAATAATAAGCAGTACCAGTGTGAATGAAAAAATCCTTTTGAATGTCATAATAACGCCTCCTTTTTGTATTTAGGTTTTACCCTTTCACCTATTAGACGTAATATATGCGAAAAACTCACGGTACAAATTAAAATTTTTTCTAAAAAGTTAAAACCTCTGTTCTTTCTTAAGAACAGAGGTTTTTATGTAGGGTTAAATTAGTCTTTAATTTCAGATGTACAATGGGGACAACGGGTTGCCTTGATGTCGATTTCTGACTGGCAGAAAGGACATTTTTTGGTTGTGGGCTCGGGCTTTGGAGCTTCCTTTTTGGGCACAAGACCCTTAACGCCTGCAATAGCCTTAACAAGCAAGAACACAACAAATGCTAAAATAAGGAAGTAAATAACCGCAGAGATAAAGTTACCATAGCAGAAAGTAGCCACGCCTGCTTCTTTAAGAGCAGTTAAGTTATTCTCTACGCCCTCGGGGATTTCGCCAAGCACAACATACCAGCTTGAAAAATCCACACCGCCTGTAATAAGGGAAATAAAAGGCATAATTACGTCGTCAACAAGTGACTTGATAATACCCTGAAAAGCGGCACCGATTACAACACCGACTGCCATGTCGATTACGCTGCCCTTAGAAATAAAGGCTTTGAATTCTTCGAAAAACTTTTTCACTTAGAACACCCTTTCAATAAATATTAAATTATTTCAAAACGGCTTTGTGGAAAACCTTTTTGCCCTTTTTGATAACGATGTAACCGTCTGTAAAGTCATCTGCTGTAAAGGACTTGAATACATCATTTACCTTTTCGTCCTTTGCACTTACGCCACCCTGCTGAATTAAACGTCTTGCTTCACCTTTTGATGCTGCTAAGTTACACTTAACCATCAAGTCCATAATACCGATAGCACCGTCAGTAAAATCATCAGCAGAAATTTCTGTAGAAGGCATATTCTCTGTACTTACAGCACCTGAGAAAAGTGCACGTGCTGTTTCCTGAGCCTTTGTAGCTTCTTCTTCGCCGTGGATAAGCTTTGTAACCTCAAAAGCTAAGATTTCCTTAGCCTTATTGATTTCACTGCCCTCCCACTGTGCAATCTCGTTGATATAATCAAGAGGTAAGAAGGTTAAAATCTTCATGCAACGGATAACGTCGGCATCGTCAACGTTTCTCCAGTACTGGTAAAACTCGTAGGGGCTGGTCTTGTTGGGGTCAAGCCATAAAGCACCCTTTTCGGTTTTGCCCATCTTCTTACCTTCGTGATTTGTAAGCAAAGTACATGTAAAGGCATTAGCCTTGGTATTTTCGGGAATAGGTGTGCCATTTTCCTCAAACTCCTTGGCAGCAATACGTCTGATAAGCTCAACACCGCCTATCATATTGCTCCACTGGTCATCACCGCCAAGCTCAAGCTTACAGCCGTACTTCTGATTAAGCACATAGAAGTCGTAGCTCTGCATAAGCATGTAATTGAGCTCGAAGAATGTAAGACCTCTTTCCATTCTCTGCTTGTAGCATTCGGCAGCAAGCATCTTGGAAATTGTAAAGTGAACGCCAACCTTCTTGATAAACTGGATGTAGTTAAGGTCTAAGAGCCAGTCGGCATTGTTAACAATAAGAGCCTTGCCGTCAGAAAAATCAATGAGGTTAGACATCTGCTTCTTAAA
>JAFUPE010000078.1 GCA_017481395.1 Ruminococcus sp.
AGACCCTGTGATGCTGTGTAGGTGGTGGTAAGTGCACCTGCGTTGAGTGAGCCGTGAACTGTACCTGCTGCACCTGCTTCGGACTGCATCTCCTCAACCTTAACTGTTGTACCGAAGATGTTCTTCAGTCCCTGTGCTGACCACATGTCAACATAGTCTGCCATGGGGCTGGAAGGAGTAATAGGATAAATACCTGCTACCTCTGTAAACGCATAGGAAACGTGGGCCGCTGCGTTGTTACCGTCCATGGTCTTTCTTAATCTTGCCATTGGAATAGTCCTCCTTTTTAAGATAAATGTGAAAAAAATCACATACTTTAAAATTATATTGGGTACGCCTTTTGTACCAACTAACATAATAACACTTTATTCGTCTTTTGTAAAGTGCAAAAAGCCTTTACCATTGACTTTTTATTGGTTTTTATGTAAACTTATGGAGGTGAGGGGAATTTTCTGTATTCACCTCACAATTTTAAACCGAAAGGGTTGACCAAAATGCCTGACGATTCAGGTAGTAAATTTAAAGAAAACAAGAAAAAAGACGGCATATTTGCAAGATTTTTCAACAGTAAAAGCCATGAAGAAATTCAGCAAGAGGCAGAGGAAGAAATTCTTTCTTTAGTTGAAGAAGGTCAGGAAAAAGGCGTTATCGGGGATTCTACAAAGAACATCATCGAAAATGTCTTTGACTTTGACGACACCGTTGCCTCTGAAATTATGACTCACCGCACCGAAATGACGGCTATCGAAGATACTTCGTCTCTTTCAGAGGTTGTGGATGTAGCTATTGAAAGCGGTTATTCAAGAATTCCCGTTTATAAGGGCGACATTGACACCATCAGAGGTGTTTTATACGTAAAGGATTTGCTTCCATTTGTAGGTGCAAAGGTAGAGGGCTTTAAGCTTTCTAAAATTATCCGCAACGTTATGTTTGTTCCCAAAACCAAAAACTGCTCTGAGCTTTTTACAGAAATGACCAAAAAAAGAGTACAGATGGCAATAGTCGTAGACGAATACGGCGGCACCGAGGGACTTATTACTCTTGAGGATTTAATCGAGGATATTTTAGGCAATATCCGCGACGAATACGACAACGAAGAAGACGAGGTTAAAAAGCTTTCTGACAACCGCTTTACCGTTGAGGGCAGTGCCTCAATCGACGATATCGCAAAAGAGCTTGACCTTGAGCTTCCCGAAACCGACTGCGATACAGTAGCAGGCTTTGTCTTAGAAAACTTAGGCAGAATTCCCGAAGACTTTGAAACCCCCGAAGTTACCGTTAATAACGTTACTTTCAAAATTGACAAAATCGAGGAAAGACGCATCCTTTCCGTTACAATCGAAAAACTTCAAACCGAAGAATAAAGCAAACAACCGCTTCCTTTTGAGAAGCGGTTGTTTTTATTTAAAACTTCATTTTTTTAAAATAATACTGCTTGTCTTCCTCGGTGATTTCGCGTATTACTTTGCAGGGGTTGCCTGCAGCCACTACCATAGGTGGGATGTCCTTGGTAACAACACTGCCCGAGCCTATTACCGAACCCGAGCCGATAGTCACGCCGGGGTTAACAATTACCCCTGCACCGAGCCACACGTCACTGCCGATTTTTACAGGTGCGGCGTACTCGGCAACTGTACGCATCTGAGGGTGAATGGGGTGGCCTGCGGCAGAAATTGTAACATTAGGTGCAATAAGCACATTGTCGCCAATCTCTACCTTGTTGCAATCAAGAATGGTCAGGTTAAAGTTTGCGTAAAAGTTTTCGCCAACGTGGATGTTATAACCGTAATCACAATGAAAAGGCGGCTCCATGTAGGCGTTATTTTTACGACTTCCAAAAATTTTGGTAATGAGCTCGTTTCGCTTTTCACGCTCAAAGGGTCTTGAGTTGTTAAAGTCATACACAAGCTCTCTTACTCTTGCTTTTTCTTCTTCAAGCTCTTCATCCCAGCCTACGTAGGGAAGGGTATTAAGCATTTTTTCCTTTTCTGTCATAGGTTTATTCCTCGTCTGCTGACTTTCCGAGTTGCTTCATTCTTTTATATCTGTATAGCACGTTTTCAGCCCATTCACGGTCAATCTTAATAAAGCCGCTGATTTTCTTGTCCTTTATAGCAAGCTCAGAAACAATACCTACAGATTTGCCGTAAATTTCAAGGCGGGCGGACTGCACATACGGCTCACGCTCTTTACCCACAAAGAAGGTAAAGCCCATTGTGTTCTGCTCGCGGTCGTACATTGAAAGATAGCCTTCCTCAACTCGGCTTAAACCGTACTTTTTGGCTACAATCTCGCTTATTACAAGCTTTGTAATCTCTACCGCCATGTCATCCAAACCCGACTCAAAAATAAATACCTTTTCTTTAAACACATTGAAATCAGGTGCAAGACGCTTACGTATACCCTTAAGCTTTTCATACTTCTGCTCAAGCTCTACATCCTCAAGCTGAAAGCGGTCAGCCTCGGGAATAAGGTAAACCATAAAGCGATTTTTCATATCGTTATATAAAAGGGGATAGGTAAGCCTTGCTTCATATCCGCAAGCAGAGCACCTCCACTTTAAAAGCTTTTCGTCTAAAATATCGCCCCTGAGCGTTGGCTCATTAGTTGCATTAATGCTCATAAAAAGCTTTGCGTCTGTTGTTTCACTGCACTTGGGACAGGCTATTTTCTTGACAACTACATTTGCCATATTCATATACTCCTTAGATAAACTATGTATACACCTTGATTATAACACAAAATTCCGGTCAAACCAATAGGGTGACAAAATTTTTATTGATTTTATAGTAAAATAGTGAGATAATATAAGAGTAAACAAAAAATATATTCCGAAAAGGAGTTTAACTATGCTTGATACATGTAAAGAAATTTTCTCTCTGATGTGTGATATGGCTGAGGAAGGATTAGAAAAGGCCAGAATAAAGGCTCAGCAGAACCGCATCCATGAAATTATCCGAATTGACGAAAAAGAGCTTGAATCAGTTTACGCCAAAATCGGTAGAATTGACGTTTTAGGCACAGGCAAAGAAAAGCGTGCCGAGCTTATAGAGTCTGCCAAAAAAATTGAGGCAAGAATTTTAAGGGCAGAAGTACGCCTCCAGATGCTCAAAAATGCCGCTTCTGTGGACGAATGCACCCGCGCCTTTGAAGAAAAGCTTATAGACACCGTAGAAAACGTACGCCAGTCCGCAACTGACAAGGCAAAAGACTTAAAGGAAATTGCCAAGGAAAAGGGCAGTGAGCTTAAGGGAAAAATCAAGGATGCATCCGTAGATTTAACAGCCAAGGCTGAGGATTTGACAATAAAAGCCAAAGATAAAGCCGCCGACCTTTCTATAAAAGCCAAAGAAAAGAGCAACGAAATAAAGGAAAAGCTTCCAAAAAATGCTCCGAAGGCTGTAGCTGAAGAATTAAATGCCGACAGCAAGGTGCTTGACAACGTTGACGACATCTTAAAGCGAATTGAAGATACAATAAATTCTGTAGATGAAGAATCTGCCGACGAATTCAAGTTTTAAAATTAAACAAATAAGCCACAGAAATCCGCTGAGGTTTCTGTGGCTTTTCTTTTTATAAACTTATATTAACCTAATATAGGCTGCAAAACGGGTATCAGCCTTACTCCGTCGGTGGCAAGCTTCGAAAGCACACCGCAAACTGCACCAACTACGACACCGCCGCATACATCAGAGAAGTAGTGAACTCTTAAGTATACTCTGGAAAAAGATATCAGGCTTGCAATAATAAGAGCAGGCAACCAAATTATAATTGTACAGTTAATCATAAGACCCACCGCAACAGAAATACTTGTGCTTGTGTGTCCCGAAGGAAAAGACGAATGCTTAGGCGAACGAATAATAAGCTCGTCCTGACTTAAAAGCTCCGAAGGTCTTGTCCTTCCTACGATATTTTTAATAAGCACCTCGCCAATCATAAGACCGAAGAACATTGACATTAGAATATTAAGTCCTACGTAACGGCTATTTTTACTTATGAAAAACGGTACCGAAAGTATCCACCAAAATACGCCTGCATTGCCCATCATGGTAATTAGGTGAACTATTATATTGTTGGTTCTCGAATGTAAGGCTGTCACAGTATTAAGCACATGCTTATCAGCCCTTGCAAACAATTTTTTCACTGTAAAAACCCTTTCTTACACTTCGCAAAGTGCCTTAAGCTCTTTGATTTTTGCGCAAGCATCCTCTGCCTTAAATACCGCTGTACCTGCCACGGCTACGTCAACGCCTGCCTTTGCGGCTGTAGCAATTGTTGCGTCGGAAATTCCGCCATCGGCTTCGATTAAAAAGTCCAGACCCATTTCCTCTCGCTTAGCCTTTAAAGCTTCCACCTTAGGCATCATATCCGCCATAAAGCTCTGACCCCCAAAGCCGGGCTCAACTGTCATAATAAGCACCATATAAAGGTCCTTAAGATAAGGAAATACCACGTCTGCAGGTGTGTTTGGCTTTACAACAAGTCCTGCCTTAACACCGCGGGATTTAATTTTTTCGATTGTCTCTTTAATGTCTGAGTTACTTTCAACGTGAAAGGTTATAATATCCGCGCCTGCATCGGCAAAGTCATCGATATATTTAAGAGGCTCTGAAATCATAAGGTGCACGTCAAAGGGCTTGTCCGTATATTTTCTTACAAATTTAATAACAGGAGCACCAAATGTAAGGTTAGGCACAAAATGTCCGTCCATAATATCAAGGTGCATCATGTCGGCTCCGGCTTTGTCCATTCGGGCAATCTCTTCGCCAAAACGTGAAAAATCGCAAGATAAAAGTGAGGGAGCTATTAACATAAATTTACCTCCTTAAGACTTTTGAATAAGGGGAGCAACAACCGCCGCAACACCCCAGAAAAGCATATAAAGCAAAATCTTGATTGTACCAAGGGACCCCACCCCTGCACAAAGTGTAATTGCGGCAGTAATAAGCACGCCTAAAATTAAACCGATAAGCTGAATAACCACAGAAAGCGAAATATTTGACTTCATTCTTACGCAACCCGAAAGTGCCCTTAAGAAGGGGAGGAAAGAACCGCGTGTCGCAAGATAAGCACGGGATGAATCCTCTTTCTGAGAAGAAACCTCCTGACATACATTGCCAAGGCCTGTGGAAAGCACCTTGACGCTTCTGAAAAAGATACCGAAATCCTCAGAAATTTTTTCAGAGGTTATATTTGGGTCAGACGTACGCACCAGCATGTTAATGCCGTTTGCCTCGGCACGCTGAAGCTCCTCTGCAATACGAAGTGTCGAGCTGTAGGTTGTAACAAACATTGCCACAGCCTTACTGCCCTTTGCAAAGTAGGTTTTCTGTCTGCCTTCTTTCATATACTGTTCTTCGCCGCTAAGTGCCGGTGCGGTTACACCGAATTTTTCCAAAAGCTCGGCAGAACCTACCAAAAGTCTTTCGCCGTTTACCCAGCCCACTAAGCCTAACTTGTCTTCATACATAACGCTTTCAACCTTGGGAAGCTGTCCGCCATGATTATCCACAACATTATCAAAAACCGCGGCAAGAGGCGAGCCTGCTTCTCTAAGCACAGCAGCACAAGAAAGAAAGCTTTCTTCGATTTTATAGTTATCAAAGGCTTTTACTCCGTTAAGGGTAATACTGCCTGCAGGGTAAAGGTCAACTGCGTCAACCATAACTGCTTTTGTGTCGCAGAACTGACGAACAGAGGGATAGCCTGCAATCATGGCGTTCTTCTTTAAGGTTTCGCTGCAAAGCCTACGCATAGGAAGATTGACCGCCAAAAGGTTTGCCACAGGTGTGCTTACAGCCGCCATAACAGCTAAGGCAGAACAAGCACCGAAAATGTCGCCGCCCGAAATAATTGCGTAAAGAACCCCTACGAAAAGCGAGCAAAGTATTGCCACAGGTGCAACCTTGCCCGACATATCCTCACTTGGGTCGGGAGAATAGGAAATTTTAAGGTAATCGGAAAGGAAGTCGCTTTCTACCTGATACGCCACAATAGGCTTGCCTATGGTACCACTCATCAACTTTTTGGCGATATCCTCGTTAACATATATTTTGCCCGAAAAAACGGGAGCTTTCTGTACAACAAACTTGAAGTTATCCTTCACCCTAAGCACCATAAACAGCTTACCCAAAGAGTTTGCAAGCAAAAGCAAGGCTACAACCGCCGCATAAAGGTGCATATTACCCTGTGCAAACTGAGATAATGTGAAAATTGAGATACCGCCCTGAATTACGCCTGTTATGGCGGCAATCGCCACACCTGTATCGGAGTTGCCTTTAAACTTTTTAAGCGGAGCAAGTCCGTTTAAAATCGCCACTCTGCAGAAAAAGCAACCCGAAATCAACAACAAGGTGCTGACCAGAGAAATTACAATTGCTACAGCATAGGTGAAATTCTTGCCAATCATAGCGGTAACAATGGAAAGTGCCAGCAAAAGTACGGTAATTACACCCATAAACACCGAATTTATAAACATTTTACGAATATTACCGTTAATCTCCTGCATAATAGAGGCGGTGTCCTGACGGCTTTTATAATCCTCAATCTGCACTGTTTTTTCGCGGAAGTCGTCGTTGTCGTCTTCGTTTGAACTGAAAAAACCTGTTACCTTACCCATAAGGCTGTCGGCAACCTTTTTGGGAGTTTTTTCCTCTTCCTGAGGTTTTTCCTCCTCAGGAGTAAGCCTCTGAGAAATTACGGGATTAGGTGAGGCTATGTACTTCTTATATTCGTTTTCAACCACAGCCGAAAACTTGCCTGCCCTTACGTGCACCTTTTCTACCTTGCTTTCGTGCTGATAAACAGGCACACGGGACACAATCGTCTGGGACGATGAAACAGGCTTTGCCTTACCGAAAAGCTTTTCGAATTCGCTTTCTGCAGGCTCTTCTTCCTTCAAGGTTTCCTCGGGCTTTCCGTCCTCTTTATTTTCGGATTCCGTATCCGAAGCTTGGTCTTCTGATGAATCTATGTCTATATCAATGGTGTCGATATCCTGAATCTGCACAGGCTTTACGTTGAAGTTATCAACATTTTCCACTATATCCTCAGATATTTTGGTGCCCTCCTCATATTCGGGAGTAAGAGTAACAGCTACCTCGGGCTCGTTTTCTTCGGCAATTTCTTCCTCTGCTGCTACCTCTTCCTCGGACTCCTCGTCGTCGGCAATATCAAGGGGATTCTGGTTTGTGTATCTAATCTCCTTGCTTGTATTGGAGTAAATCTCCTCTGCACCCGCTGTACCTCTGTGACGCTTAACCTTGTTAAGCTTCAAGGCTTCCATTTCCATCTTTTCTTTTTCGGAAAGATATCGGGTTTCTTCGATAATAGAATCTATCATATTGTCTTTTTGCTGCATATTTTTGATTTCGTCGCTCATACTTTCACATCCTTGAACGTTAAAACTTTATCTGCTGCCTGCTACAGCATACATAAGAACTCCTGCGGCAACAGAAGCATTAAGGGAATTAAGCCTGCCCTTCATAGGCAGCGACACAATAACGTCACACTTTTCACGGACAAGCCTTCCCATACCTTTGCCTTCGTTGCCTATAACAAGAGCAACTGCGCCGCTTAAGTCACACTTTCTATAATCCTCGCCGTTCATATCGGCACCGTAAACCCATATGCCCTTTTCCTTTAAGGTATCAAGCACCGCGGGAATATTAGGCACCCTTACCACAGGCACATACTCCACCGCACCTGCACTTACCTTGCCAACTGTAAAGGTCAGAGAAGCACTGCGGCGTGAGGGAATAATCACACCATGAGCACCGCTGCACTCGGCAGTACGGATAATTGCACCTAAGTTATGGGGGTCTTCAATCTCGTCAAGAACAATAATAAAGGGAGCTTCTCCTCTTTCCTCGGCAAGGGCAAAAATATCATCAAGCTCCTTATACTCGCACACTGCCGCAACAGCCGCAATACCCTGATGAGTACCGTGAGCACACATAAAATCAAGCTTTTTGGGGTCGACCTCTTTAATTCTGATTTTTTTCTCTCTTGCCTTAGCAAGTATCCCCTTGATGGCACCGCTTTGGTTACCCTTTGCAATCAGCACCGAGTCAATGGCTCGACCACTGCGAATAGCCTCAGATACGGGATTTCTGCCGAAGATTATATCGTCCCTTTCAATTCTCTCGTTTTTTACGTTATCCATTTATATTCCCTTTCCAATCGACATTCTTATACATAATAATCATACCACATTATAAGCCGTTTGAAAACAGGAAATTTTAAATTTTTTTATTTTAAATGTAATAATAAACGGCATAAAAGAAAGGGCGGATAATATCCGCCCGAAAAGTTTAGCTTATGTCTGTATTATACAAAGAGAAAATACCCGCTTGCCGCATCAAAGTACGTCTATATTTTTTAGTGCGTTAAGCTTAAAGGCTCCTACGTCAAGAGCACTTGCCGCTATACCATATTCGCCTGTTATTACGTCTCGGAAAAGCTCAGCCTCAGGCGGAAAATAAGTAAAGCACAAGAGACTCATTAAAATTAAAAATAAAAGCATTAAAGATGTAAGAAAATATTTTTCTATGTTTATGTTAGATTTATAAAGCCTGTAGGATACAAGAAATCCCAACACCGCGGCAAGAAAACCAATAATCAAATCCACAATAAGTATGGGCTTTTTGAAAAACAAAGACACTGAGTAGTATACGAGAGGAATAAAAACTCCCTGAGCTACCGTGCCGACGGCTTTTGAAACTACAAACCTTTTGAGGCTTGGCTTTGCCCACAAAAATTCTATAAACCCGTAGAAAAGATAGGCTATGGTAAAAATTTTTATATGCTCCCAGATGCTTTCGTTAACCGCACCAAAAAGCGAGGTAAGCACGTTTGGGTTCAGCCGATAAATAAAGTGAAGCAGGCTTGCCGTCGTAAATACAATAAAGGGGCCTGCTATTTCTAATTTTAGCAAAAGCTTTTTAGACATAAAAAATCCCCCCGAAATATACTAATACAGTATATTCAGAGGGGAAAAAAATAATGATTTTATCTAAACAGCACACCTATAAGCATACCCGTACCAACACCGCCGAGCACCGCAGGAACGGTTCTTATAAACCAATAAAAAAACGTGCGTTTGCCCTTGATGCTTGAGGGTGTACCAACCTCAGAAAGAAGCTTTTTGGCTTCTTTGCGAAGCACCGACTCCTCGACTTCTTCAAATTCGGGTCTTACTAAAAGATACGCCTTCTCATAGTAAATGCTGTCTGTATCTGTTACCTCAATAATCTTGTGGTTAATTCCTTTTATCATTACCGCTGTCCTCCAAAATTTTATGTAAATATCTTTGACATAAAAAACGCAAGTTATGCAAAACATAGGGGTGAAAGGGATGATTTAGATGATTAAAAGAATAGGTAAATATACTATTAAGTTTTTAGACGAGCCCCTTATTTCAAGCTTTGCGTCCGTTGTAGGAAAGCTTGAGGGCGAGGGACCTTTGAAGTCAGGTTTTGACAAGGTTATTTACTCAAGCTACGCTTCGAAAAACACATTTGAAGAGGCAGAAAGCTTTTTTCAGCAGGAAGCGTTAAGCCTTGCGCTGGGGAAATGGGGCGGAAAAGCCGAGGACATTGACTTTGTCTTTGCAGGAGACCTGTTAAACCAATGTATTGCTTCCTCTTTCGGCTTAAAAGGGTTTAACATACCCTATCTGGGACAGTACGGTGCCTGCTCAACCTCGGCTCAAAATCTTATTATGGCGGCAACCTTTATTGAAAGCAAGGCGGCTCATGCGGCGGCGGCGGTTACGTCGTCTCACTTTTGTTCTGCCGAAAGGCAGTTTCGCTTTCCTCTTGAATACGGCTCGGTTCGGACTCCTACTGCCCAAAGAACGGTAACAGGTGCGGCGGCTTTTACGGTAGAAAGTGCCGCAAATCCTGCCAAAAGCAGTACAAGTCCTCTTCTTTGCCCGAAAATCTCAGGAGCAACAGTTGGCAAAATTGTGGATTTGGGTGTAAATGATGCCAACAACATGGGTGCGGCTATGGCACCTGCGGCGGCTGATACCCTTAAGACCTATTTTGATGATACAGGAAAATCCCCTTCGGATTTCGATATAATTTTTACAGGCGACTTAGGCGAGGTCGGCAGTAAGCTTCTTTACGAGCTTATGGGTACCGCAGGCTATGACATTCGCCCTAATCACAAAGACTGCGGACTGATGATTTATAATATGAAAGAACAGGACGTCCACGCGGGAGGCTCGGGCTGTGGTTGCGGCGCCTGCGTGCTAAGTGCCGACATCTTGCCGAAGCTTTCGTCAAACGAGTATAAAAACGTACTTTACTTGGCAACGGGGGCGTTAATGAGCTCTACCTCGGGCACTCAGGGAGCAACTATTCCCTCTGTTGCACATCTTGTAGAGCTTCACTCTTCAAAAGGTTAATTTGTATAAATTCCGCCTGCAACTTTTGTTTACAATGAAAATTGAATCTATCATTTTGATATAGTATAATTAAATAAAAAGAGGAAAGGGCGGATATCCATGAAAAAAAGCTTATGTATTATTTTAGCAATCTTAGTGCTGGCGGTTTCTCTTTGTGCTTGCGGCACAGGCAACAGTATTGTAGGCTCCTGGTCAGGAACTGCCGAGGGAGTGCCTGTGACATTTGTGTTTGAAAAAGACGGCAACGGCACAACAACTGTTATGGGCGGACTTCTTTCAGAAAATTTCACCTATACAATAGCTGACGGAAAGCTTACAATGACTGTTGATGGCGAAGAGGCAGAAGCTTGCGACTATGCTATTGACGGTGACACCCTTACCATTACCGAAGACGGAGAAGTTTTAACCCTTACCAGAGACAAATAAACCAAATTTAAAGTTAACAGGCAGTTCTCTACGGACTGCCTGTTTTTTTATACTTTTCTAAGTCTTTTAGCCTAAGGTGCTTTATTTTAATTCGGAGGGCTTTGGAGTTTCCTACCCTCAGAATTAGGTTACATCTTCCGTTAAACCGCTGAAAAATACTTTGGGTAATCTGTGCTGAGGTTACATCGGAAAGCCTGAAAACCGTACGGATAAAATTCATACCCGAAAAATACTTAACCTCGGCAAAGTCTGTCCATATACATAGCGACGTACGATAAAGTGCCACTGTACGAAACAAAAACCAAACCGAAAATATCCCCGAAAGCACCCCCAACAAAGCTTTGATTATGAGCTTTTGAGGAAAAGCAATAATTCCTAAAGAGGTCGCCGCTAAGCACAAAATCGGCAGATAGGTGTATCCCCACAAAGATGCTTTTGGTGGGGTCAGGTACATAATCCTTTTGCCTTTTTCACCAAAAAGCATATCCTCTAAATCGGCACAGCCTGTTCTCGTAGCGGCAGAGAGCACATGGATTTTCCGTTTCGGCTTGATATTTACAGCTATTACCGCACTGTATAGCCCTAACATAAACATTAAAAGGCTTTGTCTGAAAATTACGCCTCTGACAGATTTTTTATCAAAGACCGCTTTTGTTTTTAAAATCAGACCTTTGCTTACTACAAGCTTTTCCCTATAAAAACTTACCTTAAGCCCGTATTCGCTGAAAAATTCCGTAGACGCACCTATAATCCAACACAGAAAAAGCAGAGTCGAAATTCTTGTAAGTGTTGGCGGAAGTCCCGTAAAGCTTAAAAGTCCCGTTAGGCTTGCTCCTTCTATTATAAGAGCTGTCTGCCTTGCACCCAAAACTGCCGCCGCCCTGCGTATAAGCGGTACCGCCGCCAGAAGTCCAGTCAACGCATTTGAAAAAGAAACCGACATCAAAAGGCTTCTGAAAATCCCCGATGGCACTGTTTTTTCTTTTTCCTCTGTAATCAAATCATCTAAAAATGCTGCAGCGTCATTTTGCTTTAGAAAAGCAGTTGAAAACGTACTGCCGCTAAATATTTTAAGTTTGTGTGCACCGAAAACCCTGAGAAACAAACCTTGGCTTAAAACAATGCTTCCCCGTTTTTTCAACAGATTATTTTCAGCCGTTTTAATTATCACACCGCCCCTGATTTCGGCGGTTTTTTCGGTTTTAATTACCTCTAACTTACTACATCTTATTACGGCGACACTCAGCAATAGCACCGCTATCAAAAGGTCTGTGCCGTAAAGAGTCACAAGGGTCAGTGCTCCTCTGTGAGCAAATAAAAGTCCTTGCAATAAAGGCACAAACAATAAAAATGCAAAGCGGTACAAAAAGGCGGCTACGTAGGTTTTTGAAAATTTAAATTGTTTCATTTTTATCACTGATTTTTAAAATGCTCTCTGATATAAAACAGGCATCCTGTACTCTTAAAAGAGGCAGAAAGCATACGCTTCCTTCGAAAATAAGCAATAAGCTGGAAAGTCCCAGAAATCGCATAAATGGAGTAGTTAGCTTCTTTACAGACACAATGTATGAGAGCTTAAGGTTTTCTTTACGTTTAATTAAAAAGCCTTTTGAAATTGTAAGCTGTTTTTCCTTGATATCGGCGAAAAAGGTCTTGAAAAAAGACACGCAAATGTAAAACATAGCCACAAAAAATGCGATGGAAATTAAAAACACAAAAGGCTTTAGAAAAGGTGCAAATTCCTTGCACAAAAGCATAAGCAAGTAATAAAAGAAAACTGACAGTACCGACACCCAGCAAAGAGAAAGCACCAACGCCTTAACAGATATTTTCAAGCACTCACCACTTTTTATTATATATAGTATAATTTATGCATATTTTGGGAATTTATTATAAATCCGCTTTTATTCTCACATATATATAATTTTGCTTGATAAAAATAAAAACTGCGGCACCCTCCGTAAAAGAAGATGCCGCATAATGCTTCATAACTTATTCTTCTGTTTCTGCTTCGTTGCCGGCTTCTGCGGCATCGCTGGTGTCAGGTATCTCGGTAATGACTTCGGCACTTTCCTCATGAGGAGCCGAAACAACTGCTACTACCTTGTTGCCTTCTTTAATTCTCATTACAGTAACACCCTTAGAAGGTCGTGCACAAACGCGTACACTTTCGGCGGCAATTCTAATAATTACACCGTCGGCATTAACCATAATAATGTCTTCGTCAAGGTTAATTGTCTTAACCGCAGCAACGTCACCGTATTTTTCGGTGTGGTAATTAGTAATACCCTTACCGCCGCGAGACTGGAGCCTGTAATTTTCGGCAGGTGAAATTCTGCCATAGCCGGTTTCTGAAACTGTGAGGACTAAAGCATCATCACCAACAAGTGTAAGGCTTACGACCTCGTCATCTTCCTTAAGCTTAAGTGCTTTAACACCGCGAGCCTGTCTGCCCATAGGACGAACGTCGTTCTCGTCAAAGCGGATTGACATACCCTTCTTTGTAGCAATCATAAGCTGTTTGTCGCCTGAGGTTACCTGAACACCTACAAGAGAATCACCCTCGTTAAGCTCAAGAGCAATAAGTCCGCCCTTGCGGTTAGTATCATACGCACTGAGTAAAATTCGCTTGATGATACCTTTTTTGGTAACCATATTTAGGTAAAGGTCTTCGGCAAATTCGGGGATACGCACCATAGCGGTAATTTTTTCGTCACCGCCAACAGGCAGTAAGTTTGCAATATTAATACCCTTTGACTGACGGCTTCCCTCGGGAATTTCGTAGCACTTAAGGCGGTAAACTCTGCCAAGGTCGGAGAAGAACAGGATGTAGTCATGGCTTCCTGTGGTAAACATTTCAGAAGCAAAATCTTCCTCACGGCGTGTCATACCGCTTACACCTCGACCGCCACGATTCTGAAGCTTGTAGGTATCAACTGTCTGACGTTTGATGTATCCGTAGCGAGTATAGGTAACAACGCACTCTTCCTTAGGAATAAGGTCCTCGATATCAACCTCGCCGCTGATAGCACAAATTTCGGTACGTCTGGGGTCGTCGTACTTGTTGCGATGAGTAATAGCTTCGTCCTTAACAATCTGAAGTCGTCTCTGCTCGCTGCCTAAAATATCGATAAAGTCAGCAATCTTGATTCTAAGCTCTGCAATTTCATTTTCAATCTTCTCACGCTCGAGACCTGTAAGCTGACGAAGACGCATCTGCACAATAGCCTGAGCCTGTACGTCGGTTAAGCCGTACTTTTCCATAAGATTTTTAACAGCATCGGCAGTGTCTTTGCTTGCTTTAATTGTAGCAATGATGTCGTCGATATTGTCAAGGGCAATCTTCAAGCCCTCTAAAATATGCATTCTTTCCTGAGCCTTATTAAGGTCAAACTGAGTTCTTCTTGTAATAACCTCAACCTGGAAGTCAATATAATGCTGTAAAATTTCCTTAAGAGTAAGGGTTTTAGGCTCGCCGTTTACAATAGCAAGCATAATTGCACCGAAGGTAGACTGTAATGCGGTATAGGTGAAAAGCTGATTTAAAACAACCTGAGGAGATGCGTCACGCTTAACATCAATTTCGATATGCATACCGTTACGGTCAGAGTGGTCCTCGATATTAGAGATACCCTCAATTCTCTTGTCATTAACGAGGTCAGCAATATTAGAAATAAGGCGTGCCTTATTAACCTGATAAGGAAGCTCGGTAACAATAATTTTAAATCTGCCGTTTTTAGCTTCAACAATTTCTGTTTTAGCTCGTACTACAATCTTTCCCTTACCTGTGGCATAGGCGGCACGAATACCGCTTCTGCCCATAATTATACCGCCTGTAGGAAAATCAGGACCGGGCAAAACTTCCATAAGCTCATGAACCTCTGCCTCGGGGTTATCAATAAGCAAGCACATTGCATCAATGGTTTCGCCAAGGTTATGAGGAGGAATGTTAGTGGTCATACCAACAGCAATACCGCCTGAGCCGTTTACAAGTAAATTAGGAAATCTTGAAGGTAAAACTGTAGGCTCTTCAATACGGTCATCGAAGTTTGGCATAAAGTCAACGGTATCCTTGTCAATATATGCAAGCATTTACGTGGAAATTTTGCTCATTCTTGACTCGGTGTATCGGTAAGCAGCAGGGGGTTCTCCGTCTACTGAACCAAAGTTACCATGACCGTCAACAAGCATATAACGCATTGAAAAATCCTGTGCAAGTCTTACCATTGCATCATAAACAGATGCGTCACCATGAGGGTGATACGAACCCAGCACCGAACCGACTGTATCCGCACATTTACGGTAAGCCTTCTCAGGTGCAAGTCCTTTTTCGTACATTGTGTAAAGAATACGGCGGTGAACAGGCTTTAAGCCGTCGCGAACATCGGGCAAAGCACGTGAAACAATAACAGACATGGAATAGTCAAGGAAGGACTGACGCATTTCTCTGTTAACATCTACGTTTATAAGTCTGCCGCCTTTTTCGGTTTCTTCAATAATAGGCTCTATATTCATTACGTTTTCATTATCCATTTAAAATTCTCCTCCATTCAATTAAACATCAAGATTCTGAACAAACTTAGCGTTTGTTTCGATAAATTCGCGTCTTGGCTCAACCTTTTCGCCCATAAGTATAGAGAAGGTCTCGTCAGCCTCAGCATTGTCGTGAAGCTCGATTCGAAGCATTGTTCTTGTTTCGGGATTCATTGTGGTTTCCCAGAGCTGGTCAGAGTCCATCTCACCAAGACCCTTATAACGCTGAACATCAGTTTTGCCTTCGATTGTGGCTAAAATCTGGTCGCGTTCCATGTCAGAGTAGGCATATTTGTGCTCCTTACCCTTTGTAATTCTGTAAAGGGGAGGCTGTGCAATATAAACATGACCCTCCTCAATAAGAGGCCTCATATATCTGTAGAAGAATGTAAGAAGAAGTGTTCTGATATGCTGACCGTCGACATCAGCATCAGCCATAATAATAACCTTACCGTATCTGAGCTTTGAAATATCAAACTCGTCGACTATACCGCAGCCTAAAGCTGTAATAACAGGCTGTAATTTATCGTTACCGTAAACCTTGTCAATTCGGCTCTTTTCAACGTTAAGCATTTTACCCCACAAGGGAAGAATTGCCTGATAGCGTCTGTCTCGTCCGCCCTTGGCAGAGCCGCCCGCAGAGTCACCCTCTACGATATAAATTTCGGTTTCAGTTGTATCTTTAGACTGACAATCTGCTAATTTACCGGGAAGCTTTGCACCCTCAAGTGCACTTTTTCTACGAACACTTTCTCTTGCTTTTCTTGCAGCTTCTCTTGCTCTTGCAGAAGCTAAAGCTTTTTCAAAAATAGATTTTGCTACGGCGGGATTTTCCTCAAGGAAGGTCATAAGCTTGTCGTTTAAAAGCTTTTCAACCATAGAACGAACCTCGGTATTACCGAGCTTTGCTTTGGTCTGTCCTTCAAACTGAGCTTCCTTAACCTTAACACTTATAATTGCGGTTAAGCCCTCGCGGATATCCTCGCCTGCTAAATTTGCATCATTTTCCTTAAGCTTATTGAATTTACGGGCGTACTCGTTCATTACACGAGTAAGGCCTCGTTTAAAGCCGTCTTCATGAGTACCGCCGTCGGTGGTGTGAATATTATTTGCAAAGGATAAAAGAAGCTCGTTGTAGCTGTCGTTGTACTGCATAGCAATTTCGACAGAAGCTGTATCCTCAGCATTTGCGGCAGAAAAATACATAATATCGGGATGAATTGCCTCAACTGCCTTTTTCTTGTTAAGGTATTCTACGTAGCTTTTAATACCGCCCTCATATTTAAAGTTTTTTGTTTTAATTTCGTCGGGATTTCTTTCGTCAGTAAGCTCAATATGAATACCGCCGTTAAGAAAAGCCTGCTCGCGTAGACGGGTTTCCAGCACCTTAAATTCATACTCGGTAGTTTCCTGGAAAATTTCAGCATCAGCTTTAAATATAACTTCAGTCCCTGTTTTGGTTGTAGGCTCACCCTTCTGTAATTTACATATTTCATGGCCTCTTTCAAAACGCTGATAATATTCGTTTTCGCCATTGCAGACTTTTACTTCAAGCCATTCAGATAGAGCATTAACAACAGATGCACCAACACCATGCAGACCGCCGCTTACTTTGTAGCTGCCGCCGCCGAATTTACCGCCGGCATGAAGAACCGTAAATACAACCGTAACCGCCGGAATACCTGTTTTTGCATTGATACCTACAGGAATACCACGTCCGTTATCGCGAACTCTTATTATATCGCCCGGAAGAATTGTTACCTCAATTTTTGAGCAATAACCTGCCAATGCTTCGTCAATAGAGTTATCAACAATTTCATATACAAGATGATGAAGTCCTCTGGGACCTGTAGAGCCGATATACATACCGGGACGTTTTCTTACAGCTTCAAGTCCTTCAAGCACCTGAATTTCGTCGGCGGTATACTCTTTTTCTACCTTAGTATTATCAATTCCTGTCTTTTCGATATCCATATTATAAATATCCTCCATTCGTCAAACCTGAATAAAACAATTTATAAATTAAAACTTTCTGTTGGCTGAATAATTCTTGTCAGTTGCTTTATCTATATTTTTTGCCTGAGCCTGAAGCTCTTGTCGCTGACGCTCTTGTTCACGCAGAACTTTTACTCTGTAAAGCTCCTGAGGCTCGCTTATTTTTTCGGGCTTTACTCTCTCTACTTTTTTAAGGGGTGCGTCCATTCCACCTGAAGCAGATTTTACGTAGCTTTCGGGGTTAATTTCTGTAATTGCTTCTTTTAAGTTAAAATTTCTTGTGTCGCTTACTTTGCTTGAGCTTGAAGAAATTTCTTCAAAATCGTAATCGTCGCTTACCTTTGTGGCACCTACTTTTGGAATAATTCTTGTAGAGCCTGATGCAGATACTAAAGTATCTTCTGCAGGCGGTAGAAAATCTGTATCCAAATCAATACGGTCTGCTGTTGAGTAAGCATATTTTTTCTGCATTTGATAATTTATAAAAACAGGAGAAATAAAGAAAAATGCAAGATAAGGTAACAGCTCCCAGAATATCCATTTAAATGTTTTTAACTTTCCGAAGAAAAGTGCAACCATTAAAGCATTGCTTCCGTCTGCATTATACTCGTGCTGAACTACATTACCAAAGGCAAAGTAGAAAAGAAGTATAAGCAAAGAAACTATAGCTGAAACGGTAAAAAGCATCCATATTTTTTTATTCTGAACAATATTTGAAGGCTTTTTGCAGTACTTGCACATATGCTCGCCTTCGCCACGCTCCATAAATCTTACTCCATATGTAATTTTTTTACCGCAGTACGGACATTTAGCTTTCATATTATCCCTCTTTTATACAAGATAATGATTACTTTCAGCTCGCTTCATAAGAGTAGAGCTTGAAAGCTGACTTATATATATAGTAGTTTTTCCTTTGTTTTCTACAATTACAAAGGACTTTGGAAGCTCCATAGATACATTAACAACCTGACCGTTTTTTTCGGCATTTGAAAGAAAATCTCTTGTTTTATGCGAAACTGTAGAAGTATCAAGGTCACATATTGCAATAATATCTTTGGTATTAACTACTGTATCCTGACCTAAATGAAGAAGCATTATAAAACCTCTCCTTCTTTTATTTCAAAAAGCTTTGCATTATTAAGATGTTCACTTTTAAGAGGCTCGCAACAGGTTATAAAAACCTGATTTTCTTCAGTATTTTTAAGCAGAAATTCTTGCCTTTTAACATCAAGCTCACTCATAACGTCGTCAAGAAGTACTACAGGAGGCTCCGAAAATGCTTCTTTCATAATTCTTGCCTCAGAAAGCTTTAAAGAAAGCACTATACTTCTTTGCTGACCTTGTGAACCAAACCGTCTGGCACTTTTGGAATTTATGAAAAATTCAAGGTCATCTCTGTGAGGACCTGCATTTGTAACGCCAAGGTAAATATCCTCTCGCCTTACTCGCTTAAATTCTTTTTTAAGCATTTCTGTGATTTTTTCTTTTGAAAATATACCTTCTTCTTTTAAAGCTGCAGAGCAATATTTAATGTCAAGCTCTTCACTTTCAGATGAAATTCCCGAATGAAGCTCCTTAGCAATTACCTTTAGTTTTTCTAAAAATTCGAGCCTTTTTAATATAATTTCAGTACCTAATTCAATAAGTACTTCATCCCAGATTTCAAGGGTTTCTTTAAGCTCCTTGTGCTTTGAAATTTCTTTAAGCAAAGCATTTCTTTGCTGAAGTGTCTGATTATATTTATTAAGCCTTACAGCATAACGTAAATCCTGCTGACAAATTGAACCATCAATAAACTTACGTCTTAAGGAAGGTCCGTTTTTTATTAAAGTAAGATGCTCAGGCGAAAATACCACAGCCGAAAAATGCTGAGAAAGGTATGCACATGAACTTTTCTTTACACTGTTTATTATTACCTCTTTTTTAGAACCCTGATACAGAATTTCGGCTTTTTGTTCACGTTTTCCTGCGTTAAACTCCATAAAAAGCCTTGCATTGTTTTTGCCAAACTTAATAATTTCCGAGTCTTTCGCTCCGCGAAATGAATGGCCGCCTGAAAAAAGCCACACAGCCTCAAGTAAATTTGTTTTACCCTGAGCATTAAAGCCGTAAATTACATTTACTTTATCGGAAGGCTCTATTCTGTTGTCCGAAAGATTTCTGTAATTTTTAAACTCAAGGGCATTTACTTTCAATCAGCGTCCACCTCAATTAAAAAATTATCAATCTCTGCTTTGTCACCTTTACGCATTTTTTTACCACGCATAGTGCATACTTCTCCGTTTACCTTAACCTGACCATCCTGAATTAAAAATTTTGCTCCGCCGCCTGTATCTACGGCACCTGCAAATTTAAGCAAATTGTCAAGTCTTATAAATTCGGTATCTATTTTAATAATTTCAGTTCTCATCATTAATCCTCATAGGTACAACAAGGAATGTAAATGCATCACCATTAACAGGGCTTACAATCATAGGAGTAAGACTGCCGTTTAAAACAAGCATAACCTCGTCGCATTCAGAATTTTTAAGTGCATCTAAAAGATAACGGTTATTAAAGCCGATTTCTACATCACTGCCTATAGTACCTACCTGTAAAGAATCAGAAGCACGACCTACGGAAGTTTTGCAGGTTAATTTAATTTCATCCTTACCGAAAGAACACTTAACAGGAGACTGTATTCTCTCGCTTGTTAAGAGGCTCATTCTTTCAACAGCACTTATAAGCTTTCTTGTATTAATTCTTACTTCTGTGTTTTTATCCTTTGGAATTGTAGTTTCGTAATCAAGGAATGTACCCTCAATAAGACGGGAAATAACAGAATAGGTGCCTACTGTAAAGAGCACATGACGCTGACCGACAATAATATTGATTTTTTCTTCGTCAGAGTCAATAAGCTTTAAAATTTCCATCTGAATCTTACCGGGAACAATAAACTGAGTATTTCGCTGTGACTCAATATTCTCTTTTCTTATTGCCATACGGTAACCGTCAATAGCTACAATACGGAGTATATTATCTTTTATTTCATACAAAGAACCTGTGTAAATAGGCTTTGCCATATTGTCAGAAACAGCGTAAATTGTCTGGCGAATCATATTTTTAAGAACGCCTGCATCAAGAGTAATTTCGTCTGTGCTTTCAAAGGTAGGAATATCGGGATACTCAATGGAAGACATACCGATAATCTGATAGTCTGCGTTACCTGAATTAATGTAGAAAATATAACGCTCGTCACTTTCAAAGCTTGCAATTTCTTCGGGAAGCTTGCGTACGATATCTGAAAAAAGCTTTGCACCAACAACAATTTCGCCCTGTTCAGAAATAGTAGCATCAATTGTTGTAGTAATACCTATTTCAAGGTCATATCCTGTTAAGGTAAGCTTATTGTCGTATGCTTTTATAAGTATTCCTTCAAGTGCAGGAAGGGTTGCCTTTGCAGAAACTGCCCTCTGGACATTCATAAGAGCTTCTGAAAGCTCTGAACGAATACATGTAAATTTCATAGTAACGTTCCTTTCTAAAAAAAATGAATTGATTTGAATTGATTTTATTTAATAAAAATAGTAGTAGTAGTAGGGAGCGTGAATTTGTTGAAACCTTTAAATTCTTCTGATTTAATCAGCATTTTTATTTCCTTACTGCTATGTTTAAAAAGTACAGGTTATCAACACTTATTATTCTGGTAATTTTTAGCATTGATAATATGTTGAAATCTGTGATGTTAATGTGTGTTAAAATGTGAGTTAGCCACTCACAGGGCAATTCGCCTTTGAAAAGGTTACCAGTTGAGATAAACTTTCATCAACGGCGGGTAGGAAATATAAAATCGGAACGAAGTGACCATTAACATTTTCGTCAGCAAATATTTCATATCGTCAGATACTTCATATTACTGAAGTAATATTTCATAACTCTTTTAAGAGTTATTTCATGGAGAAAGATAAAGCAAAGCTTTATCTTTCTCCTCTGATGTTTTTCATAATATCTTGTACGGTTTCTTTAAGCTTAGAGTCGGTTTGCATTTTCTTTTCCATCTGCTGAACTGTATAAACAATAGTAGAATAATGCTTGCCGCCGAACTTTTCGCCTATCTGCTCCATAGTAAGAGTTGTGAGCTCGCGGGAAATGTAAATTGCAATGTGTCTCGGATGATTAATAGAAGCTTTTCGGCTTTTCTGAGACGTAATATCCTCGGGAGTAACGCCGAAGGTACGTGCAACCTCCTCAACAATTTTTTCGATTGTATGTTCAGGAGAAATATTGTTGCTTAAAATGTCACTAATTACCTCTGAAACAATTAGAATTGTAGGTTTTTCATTATTAAGCATATATCTTGCCTTAAGCTTTTTAACGGTTCCTTCAAGCTGACGGATATTATTTTTAAGCTTCTGGGCAATAAACTCGGCAACCTCGTTTGACATAGGTAAATCAAGATGTTCTGCTTTACGTTTTATAATTGCAATTCTTGTTTCCATATCGGGAGGTTGAACATCTGCAAGAAGACCCCATTCAAAACGTGAGCGAAGTCTTTCTTCAAGAATGTTAATATCCTTCGGAGGGCGGTCAGAGGTAAGTACAATCTGTTTTTTGCCTTCGAAAAGGGTATTAAATGTATGGAAGAATTCCTCCTGAGTTGCTTCTTTACCGCCGATAAACTGAACGTCGTCTACTAAAAGCACATCAGCCTGTCTGTATTTATGACGAAAATCTACAGTTGTATTCTGTCTGATTGATTCAATCAGCTCGTTTGCAAAGTCGTCGCCCTTTACATAGATAATTTGCATATCTGGGTTAGCCTTTTTAATGTCGTTACCGATTGCGTATAGAAGATGAGTTTTTCCGAGACCCGAATTACCATATAAAAACAATGGGTTATAAGCACCTGCAGGATTTGCCGCAACAGCCAGAGATGCTGCATGAGCAAACTTATTTGAAGAGCCTACAATGAAGTTTTCAAAGGTATATTCGTAGTCGGAATTGATAACCTCAATACCTGTTTCTTCTTCTTCTTTTTTCTGCTCTTCCTCAGTTACAAAGCAAAGCTCAAAGGTAGAGCTGAAAACAGCTTCAAAAGCTTCATCAAGAAGAGATATGTAATTTCTCAGTAAGGTCTGACGGTGAAAGTCGTTAGGCACTAAAAGCACAACCTTGCCCTGTTCATAATCAAGAGAAACCGGCTTTACACGAGCAATCCAAGTTTTATATGCTATATCTGTAATTTTTGTTCTGCAATATTCGCTTACAATCAGCCAAGCATCTTTAAAAGAATCCATATTTATTCGTCCTCCTTCGTTAAATTTCTGTGTTATTTTTCTCAAAATCTGCCTACTACGGCATAATAAAAATGACTCTTTAATTTTATCAAATTTTTAGTCGTAAATCAATAGTTTTTTTATATATTAATATAAGTAAAATTATACAATAATAAATGTATGTCTATTTATATTATTGGAAAGGTAATCTGCAAATTACGTAAAATACAGATTTAATAATAAATAATTGAAGTAAGCAATAGGTTTTTTAAAAAAACTCATAAATTAATTTTACTTTGTATTGTGCTATAACTTTTTTAAAAATACAACATATTGTATAATCTGAAAAACCTCACTACAAAGCGAAAAGTATTATAATATGACTAAAAAAATTTTTGTTGACTTTAAGGCTGGTTTTAGATATAATGTTACATTGCAAGGTTATGTTGTGAAAGGAGGATTAATATGCTGAGAACATATCAACCCAAAAAGCTTCACAGAAAGAAGGAGCACGGCTTCAGAAAGAGAATGGCTGATAAAAACGGTCGTAAGGTTCTTGCTCGCAGAAGAGCAAAGGGCAGAAAGAGACTTTCTTACTAATCTGAAAGGCCACCGTTTGAGAGTGGTCTTTCTTTAGTTTTAAAAAGATTAAGTGCGTAACTACCACTACTACTTCTAATGATACGCATAAAGTTTTTTCAAGGTGGTTAATATGAGTGAGATAATCACTTTATGTGATGCTTGGGCTTTCAGGCGTGCTTACCAAAAGGGTAAGAGCTTCGTCTCGCCCGAGCTTGTCACCTATGTAATAAAAAATAAACAAAATAACCTGCGTATCGGTATAACCACCGGCAAGAAAATTGGCAAGGCTTACATGCGTAGCCGTGCCAGACGAGTTATAAGAGCAGCTTTCAGAGAAATTTTAAAAGAACAAAATCCTAAAAAGTACGGCTTTGACATTGTCTTTGTTGCAAGGGGAAGAACTCCGTATACAAAAAGCACAGCTTTAAGCAAGGTAATGAAAAAGCACCTTTTGGAAAGTTCAGTTTTTTAAGATATGAAAAAGCTTTTTATAAAGATAATTCGTTTTTACCAGACGCATATTTCGGTTCATACACCGCCAATGTGTAAATATTATCCAACTTGCTCTCAATATGCCTTGGAGGCTATTGAGAATTTTGGTGCGTTCAAAGGTTTTTTTATGGCATTATGGCGGTTTTTGCGGTGCAATCCCTTTTCAAAAGGCGGGTATGACCCTGTACCGCAAAAGAAAAAGTGATTAGTTTTTAAGGAAGGTTTGCCAATGGATCTTTTTGGATTTTTAGGCGGTATTTTCGGCTGGGTGCTTTACGGTGCTTACTGGCTGGTACATAATTACGGTCTTGCAATTTTAATCTTTACCATATTTACCAAGCTTATTTTCTTTCCTTCTACTATTAAACAGCAGAAAAGTATGGCAAAGAATGCACGCCTTTCAGGGCAGATGCAGGCTCTTCGTGAGAAATATGGTACAAACCGAGAGAAATTAAACGAAGAAACACAGAAGCTTTACGAAAAAGAAGGCGTAAGCCCTTATAGCGGTTGTCTTTCTTCTTTACTTCCTATGTTTCTTCTTTTAGGTGTTTTCTACGCGGTTGCTTATCCTCTTACAAACACATTACACATTGATGCCGCTATGGTTGAAAATGCAAGACAAGCACTTACTGCAATTCCGGGTCTTAACTTATCTACCTCTGCTCAATATGGCGGACAGGTTGATATTCTTATGTATTTCAATGCCTTCCCAAGTGTACAGAATTGTTTTTCAGCAGATATGATTGAGAAAATCGGTGAGTTCAGTAACTCTTTTAACCTTTGTGGTCTTAATCTTCTTGTCAGCCCTTCAAAACTTGGTTTTTCTGTTTATCTGATTATTCCTGTGCTTTGTTTTGTTACTTCTGTTGCTTCTCAGCTTGTTATGCAGAAGATGAATGGTTCAGCACAGAATCAGCAGGGTTGCATGAAGCTTATGATGTACGGACTTCCTCTTTTCTCGGCTTATATCGCATATACCGTACCTGCTGCGGTTGGTTTTTACTGGATTTGCTCCACCGCAATCAGCTTTGTACAGTCAATTATTGTACACAAATTCTTTGGCCCCGACATGATGATTGCAAGGGGCGAGGCCGCCAGAGTTGCACTTCTTGAACAGAAGGAAAATCTGGTTAAATAATTAAGAAAATTAACGGTATATTAAGATATACTTTAAGGAGAAAAAATGATTAAAGAAGCTATCGGCGTAGGCGATACCGAGGTACTGGCATTAGAAGATGCCTGCAAGCAGCTTGGTGTTGAAACCTACGAGGTTGAATTTGAGACTTTACAGCGTGCAGAAAAGAAAATTTTAGGTCTTTTCGGCGGCAGTAAAGCAAAAGTAAGAGCATTTATTAAGGTTGGTCCTGCAGAAACAGCGGCTCAGTTTGTTAAGGATGTTCTTAATGCAATGGACATTAACTCTGTTGAGGTTAAGCTTACCGAAGAAGCAGAAGGTGCTGTAATCGACCTTGAGGGCGAGGAAGTAGGCTCTATCATCGGCAGACGCGGTGAAACTTTAGATGCTTTACAGTATCTTACAGGCTTGGTTGCAAACCATGTTGATAATTCTTACTATAAGATTACAATTAACACAGGTAACTACCGTGAAAAGAGAGAAAAAACTCTTGAAATTTTAGGCAGAAAGTTAGCCTTCAAAGCTGTTAAAACAGGTATGAAAACTTCTCTTGAGCCTATGAATCCTTACGAAAGACGTGTTATTCACACAGCTGTTCAGAAGGTAAACGGTGCTACATCTTGGAGTGAAGGAGAAAACCTTCAGCGTCACGTTGTAATCGGTCCTGACGGTAACGTTAAGCCCAGAAATGACAAATACCGCGGCAGAGGCGGCCGTGGCGGAAGAAACGGCGGTAGAGGATATAATTCAAAGCCTAAGTTTGATGTTGAGAAGTCCGACAGAGCTCCTATTAATGAGGGCGAAGGTATGGGACTTTACGGCAGAATTGACAAGTAAATAGCGACGAGTTTTAACCCGTCGATATTAAAGGCGGCGGTATGCCGCCTTTATTTATTTTTCAGGTGATTTTATATGAGAGAAAGTACAATTGCCGCAATAAGTACAGCTCAGGGTGCAGGCGGAATAGGAATTATAAGAATATCGGGAGATAGGGCAATTGAAATAGCTGACAAGGTTTTTGTAGCTTTTTCGGGTACTAAGCTTTGCGAGATGCAAGGCTACAGAGCTGCATATGGTAAAATCTTATTCGAGGGAGAAACTCTTGATGAGTGTGTTGCGCTGGTGTTTCGAGCTCCTAAAAGCTTTACCGGCGAAAATGTTGTGGAGCTTTGCTGTCATGGAGGCACATTGGTTACTAAGCTTGTGCTTCGTGCTGTTCTCTCAAGCGGAGCAGAGCCTGCTGAGGCTGGTGAATTTACTCGCCGAGCTTTTTTAAACGGCAAAATGAATCTTTCTGAAGCAGAAAGTATTATGAATCTTATTTCTGCACAAAGTAAAAGTGCATTAAAAGCGGCTACAGAAGTACGTCAAGGCAGTGTCAGTAAGAAAATTTATGCTCTTTGCGATAAATTGGAGAATACTGCCGCCCACCTTAGTGCGTGGGCAGATTTTCCCGAGGAGGATATTCCCGAGGTAAGCGACGAAGTCTTGAATGAAACGTTAGATTTCTGTTATAAAGAGCTTGAAGCTTTAATTAAGAATTACGATGCAGGCAAAGCTATTACTCAGGGTGTACCTACCGCTATTTTAGGCAAGCCCAACGTAGGTAAATCAACGCTGATGAATTTACTTTCCGGCTTTGATAAAAGCATTGTTACCGATATTCCCGGTACTACACGTGATGTTGTAGAAGAAACCGTTGTTTTAGGTGAAATAATTCTCAGGCTTTCAGATACGGCAGGTATCCATAAAACAGATAATATTGTAGAGCAAATCGGCGTTGACCGAGCTAAAGAAAAAATTGACCAGAGCCAGCTTTTGCTTATAGTTTTTGATTCCAGCACACCTCTGGATGAAGAGGATAAGCTGATTATCAGTGAAATCGGTGACACCCCTGCAGTAGCAGTAATTAATAAAAGCGACCTTGATAGTAAAATTGATTTAACATATATTGAGAATAAGTTTAAGCACGTGGTATTTATCAGTGCAAAGCAAGGTACAGGTAAAGACGAGCTTATCTCTGCTGTAACAAAGGCTACGGGTACGACTGATTTTTCAGCTTCTGCCGTGCTTTTAGCAGGCGAAAGACAGCGAAGTGCCGCTGAAAATGCACTTTTAAGCGTAAAATCCGCTATAGAAGCAATGAAAGCGGGCTTTTCTCTGGATGCAGTTACCATAGATTTAGAAAATGCTCTGCAAAAGCTTTACGAGCTTGTTGGAAAAAATGTGTCTGAGGAAATTGTAGATAAAGTATTCCACAATTTCTGTGTAGGTAAATAAGATTAGGACTTGAGAATATGAATTATATCGCAGGAAAATATGACGTAGCCGTAATCGGTGCAGGCCATGCGGGCATAGAAGCCGCTTTGGCAAGTGCACGTCTTGGAGTAAAAACCATAATTTTTACGGTAAATATGGATGCTGTAGGTAACTGCCCCTGTAATCCGTCAATCGGAGGCACAGCAAAGGGGCATTTGGTACGTGAAATTGATGCTTTAGGCGGCGAAATGGGCAAAACGGCTGATGCTGCACTTTTGCAGATGCGTATGCTCAACTTAGGCAAAGGCCCTGCAGTGCATTCTTTGAGAGCTCAGATTGACCGACGAAAGTATCAGGATATTATGAAGCATAAGCTTGAGCTTACCAAAAATCTTGAGCTTCGTCAGGCAGAGATTGTAAAAATAGAAAAAACTGAAGATGGCTTTATTCTCGAGAGCCGTACTCATGCTCAGTACATAACAAAAAAGGTTATTATTGCGACGGGTACCTATTTAGGCGGACGAATTTTTATCGGTGACGTTTCTTATGAGGGCGGTCCCGACGGAATGTTTGCTGCAACTGCGCTTACAAAAAGCCTTTTAAATATGGGACTTCCGTTAAGACGATTTAAAACCGGAACTCCTGCACGAGTTTTGAAAAGCAGTATTGATTTTTCTGAGCTTGAGGCACAGCACGGCGATGAGCCTCCCCAGCATTTCTCCTTCGAAACTGAAGGAGAATTAGAAAATAAGGTTGTGTGCCATATAAGCTGGACTAACGAGAATACCAAAAAGGTTATTCTTGATAATATTCACCTCAGCCCTCTATATTCTGGAATGATTGAGGGTGTAGGCCCGCGTTATTGCCCAAGCTTAGAGGATAAAATCGTAAGATTTAAAGATAAAGAGAGGCACCAGCTTTTTATTGAACCTTGCGGACTTGATACCGAGGAAATGTATCTGCAGGGTATGTCGTCTTCTTTGCCCGAAGGCGTCCAGAGTGCATTTTACAAGACAATCAAGGGTTTGGAAAATGCTGTTATAATGCGTCCTGCCTATGCTATAGAGTATGACTGCGTTGACCCTACAAGTATGGAGGCTACATTAGAATTTAAGGATATCCGCGGACTTTACGGTGCAGGTCAGTTTAATGGTTCTTCAGGCTACGAAGAAGCCGCCGCCCAAGGCTTGGTTGCAGGTATTAATGCTGCCCGAAGCGTAAAAGGCGAAAGCAAGTTTATTTTAGACCGTTCCGGCTCTTATATTGGAACTCTTATTGATGACCTTGTTACTAAGGGAAGTAATGAACCTTATCGTATGATGACTTCAAGAAGCGAATACAGGCTTCTTTTGCGTCAGGATAATGCTGATGAGCGACTAACCCCTACAGGCTATGAAATCGGACTTATTAGTGAGAACAGATGGCAAAAATATTTAGCTAAAACCGAGGCAAAGCAAAAAGAACTTAATCGTCTTAAGTCTATGACCCTTTCCCCTACCAATGAGCTTAACAATATACTTGTTTCACGTGAAACATCTCCTGTTTCATCAGGCGTTACTCTTTATGATTTACTAAAGAGGCCTCAGTTAAGCTACAGTGATTTAGCCGAGGTCGACAAAGAAAGACCCAAGCTGGAGCCTATTATAATTGAACAGTTGCAGACAGAAATCAAGTACGAAGGCTATATCTCAAAGCAAAAGGACCGCATAGAGCAGGTACGTAGAATGAGTGAAAAGAAATTGCCCACAGATATTGACTACCGCGAAATTTCTGGTCTTCGCCTTGAGGCTCAGGAGAAGCTTAACAAAATCAAGCCTCTAAATGTGTCACAGGCAAGCCGTATTTCGGGCGTGTCCCCTGCTGACATAAGCGTGCTTATAATTTGGCTGAGCAGCCGTAAAGGAGAAACTCATGACAAAAACTGATTTTATTACTACCCTTCTTAATAAAGCCGAGGAGTTTGGCGTTCCTCTTACCGAAGAACAGGGCGAAAAGCTGTTTATTTATTTTGAGGAGCTTGTAAGGGTAAACGAATATATGAATCTTACGGCTATTACCGAGCCCGAAGAAGTAATCGTCAAGCATTTCTGCGATAGCCTTGCACTTCTGAAGTACAGCTTTATAAAGGAAAACGCAAGCCTCGCAGACATAGGTACAGGAGCAGGTTTTCCCGGTGTTGTAATTAAAATTGCAAGAGATGACATAAAGCTTACCCTTATGGATGCTGCAGGAAAACGTATTAATTTTCTTGAAGAGCTTTGTGAAAAGCTTGATATTGATGTTGAATGTGTGCACATCAGAGCTGAGCAGGCAGGTGTTGATACCGACTACCGCGAGGAATTTGACGTTGTAACAAGCCGAGCAGTTGCCGAACTGAGGGTATTAAACGAATACTGCTTGCCTTTGGTAAAGGTAAATGGAAAGCTTGTAGCTCTTAAGGGCAAAAACGGTTGCGACGAGGTTAATCTTGCAAAATCTTCAATTTCTGTTTTAGGCGGAAAGCTTAGTAAGGTCGAGGAATATACGCTTTTTGATGCAGGCGAGCGTACAGTGGTAGAAATTAAAAAGGTAAAGAAAACATCATCCAAATATCCCCGACATAACTCACAGATAAAATCAAAACCACTTTAATAGGCTTTAACTCCCTTGCTTACGTAAGCAAGGGAGTTTACTTTTGCCCTGTTTCGGCATATTTTTATTTTAATTGCCTATTTATCTTTTTAAGTACTAAAAAAATCACATAGAAAACGGCAATTTTCTTAGCTTTCGGATGATAGAATTAAATCACAGCAAAGCCGAGGGCGTTTAAAGGAGGATGAAGGATGATATTTTCTAAGCTAAAAAGTGAAAACAAAGTCCTTGATATTCCTATTATCCGTATTCGCCCTAATAAAACCCAACCTCGTAAAAACTTCGACGAAGACGAGCTTTTGAGTTTGGCTCAGTCAATTACTGCTAACGGAATTTTACAGCCCCTTACAGTTCGCAAGCTAAATGAGACTGAATACGAGCTGATTGCAGGCGAACGGCGGTTAAGAGCTTCGGTTCTTGCAGGTCTTTCTACTGTGCCCTGCGTGCTTATAAAATGTTCAGACAAAGAGTCAGCGGTTTTTGCGTTAATCGAAAATCTGCAACGTTCTGACTTAAATATGTTTGAAGAGGCGCGAGGAATCAGCCGACTAATCAGAAAGTTTGATATTACGCAAGAAGAAGCCGCCCTTAAGCTTGGCAAAAAACAAAGCACAATTGCAAATAAGCTCAGGCTTTTGAAGCTTTCTTTAGAAGAGCAGGACTGGATTTCTCAGGCGGGGCTTTCTGAAAGGCACGCAAGAGCACTTTTACGAATTGAGGATGAGGAGCTTAGAAAGAAAACCCTAAGCCATGTTATAAGCAGCGGTTTAAGTGCCGCAGACACCGAAAATTTCATTTCTGAATTTCTTCACCGTAACACTCTGCCCGATAAAAAACAGGACAGAAAGTTTATTGTAAAGGATTTGAGAATATTTGTTAACACTATTAATAAAGCAGTTGATACTATGAGGCTTTCGGGTATTAATGCCATTGCCAAGCGAACAGAAAGTGACGAGTATATCGAGTACACTGTAAAAATCCCTAAATCTGAAGCAATATCGGGTAAAACCGCCTGAAAAGGTGAGTTTACATATATATCATTTTTATGAAAGGAAGTTGAGAAAAAGCTTTCCCCTCGGATGCGAAAGCATCCGCCACTCATACCCATTTCCTTATCTGAACCCCTTTGTCAGAAGCCGCACAGCCTTGCCACCGCTGTGTGGCTTTTGGCATTGTGCACTTATTTTAAGACAGCGTAGGCGAGAGAAGCATATCATAATGTCAAGTAGATTAATATACTATTAAATCATGCCTCGTTGCTTACTGCTTGTCCTTCGAGTTTTTATCGCACTCCTGCAATTTACCTATGTGCGACTGCAAAACAGTCCCACATTGTTCGGTAAATTACAGCTCGTGCTTAAAAATCGAAAGGCAGTAAGCCTCGGCACACTATTGTGTTTCACGTGAAACAATATTATTAAACATATCAAAAAATTTCAAAAATTACTCTTTTCCTCTTTAATTTTGCCTTTATATATGGTAGAATAAAGCTTATTAGGACTAAAATGTATAATAAGGATTAATTTGAAAGGTGATATAGCTTTGGCAAAGGTAATTGCAGTATCCAATCAAAAAGGCGGAGTAGGAAAAACCACCTCTGCCGTTAACCTTGCCGCGGTATTCGGTACATTGGGAAAACGCGTGCTTCTTGTTGACACTGACCCTCAGGGCAACGCAACAAGCGGTGTAGGCATTGACAGGCGAAAAACCGCAGGCTCTTCGTACAATATTATAGTAGACGGCAAATCTGCTTCAGAATGTATTATTAAAACCGAATTTCAGAATCTGCACGTTATTCCATCAAGCCTTGACTTAGCGGCGGCAGAGCTTGAAATTGTAGACAGAAACCACCGAGAGGCTCTGCTAAAGGCGGCGTTGGCTCCTGTTAAAGGCGATTATGACTATATTTTCATAGACTGTCCCCCATCCTTGGGACTTATTACTACCAACGCACTTTGTGCCGCCGATACGGTTTTGCTTCCGATTCAGTGCGAATATTACGCGTTAGAGGGTCTTTCTCAGCTGATGAATTCCGTAAGACGTATAAAACGTATGTATAACCCCCGCCTCGATATTGAGGGTGTTGTGCTTACAATGTATGACGGCAGGCTTAATCTTACTCAGCAGGTTGTTGCTGAGGTTAAAAAGTATTTTCCTAAGAAGGTTTACTCGACACCTATTCCCCGAGGTGTAAGAATTTCAGAGGCTCCAAGCTACGGTATGCCTGTAATTTATTACGACAAAAGCTGTAAAGGCAGCGAGGCTTACACCGCCTTGGGTAAGGAAATTCTGAGGAAGGAGAAGTAAAATGGCAAAGAAAAAATCAGGTCTTGGCAAGGGTATTGATGCTATTTTTATGGAAAACGAAACCGAAAGCCGCGATTCGGTGGTGGTTTTAGGTATCGATGAAATTACTCCTAACCGCAGTCAGCCCAGAACCGAATTTGACCCCGAGGCTCTTGCTGAGCTTACTGAAAGTATACGTGTTCATGGTGTTTTGCAGCCAATTTTAGTTCGTCCGTTTATTGCAGGCGGGTATCAGATTGTAGCAGGCGAAAGACGTTACAGAGCTTCCCTGCAGGCGGGGCTTTCCGAAATTCCTGTAATTATCCGTGAGCTCGACGATAAGGAGACAATGGAAATCGCTCTTATCGAGAATTTGCAGAGAAAAGACCTGACCCCCGTAGAAGAGGCTTTGGGTTACGATTCTTTGATGAAAAATCATGACTTTACTCAGGAGCAGGTTGCAGAATCCGTGGGCAAGTCTCGCTCTGCTGTTGCAAATTCCTTAAGGCTTTTGTCGCTTCCCAAACCTGTTCTTGATTTAATGAGCGACGGCAAGCTTAGTGCAGGACACGCACGTGCTTTGGTCAGCATTGAAGACGAAGAGACGGCAATAAAAATTGCCAATGAAATTGTTGATAATGGATTGTCGGTGCGTGCCGCCGAGTCTATGGCTAAAAATTCTGTCAAGAAAAAGGCAGTAAAGCCCAACGACGGCAGAAAAGCCAAAAAGCCAACATATTTTGCAGAGGTTGAAATGGCGTTAAGCGAAAATATGGGCAGACGTGTTACCGTTACAGCCGCTAAAAACGGCACAGGCGGTACACTTTCCATAGATTTTTACTCTGATGAAGAGCTTAAAGCAATTGCAAACCGAATAGCAGAGTTAGAATAAATATAAGTCGACTATAGTTATTATTAATTGAAATGTTTTTAAAGCAGGGCGTTTTGTGAACAGTTCCTACAATAAATATGTATGTAGTACAGGAGGACATAAAAATGATTGACATTAAGTTTTTAAGAGAAAACCCTGAGGCAGTAAAGGAAAATATCCGCAAAAAGTTTCAGGATAATAAATTACCCCTCGTGGACGAGGTAATCGAGCTTGATAAGCAGAGCCGAGCCGCAAAGGGCGAGGCCGACGCACTTCGTGCTGAGCGTAACAAATACTCAAAGCAGATTGGCGCCTTAATGGGACAAGGCAAAAGGGACGAAGCCGAGGCTATGAAAAAGCTTGTTACCGAAAAGGGCGACGAGCTTGCGGCTTTAGAGAAAAAGGAAGCAGAGCTTTCTGAACGCGTTAAGACAATAATGATGACAATCCCCAACATTATTGACCCCTCTGTTCCTATTGGTAAAGATGACAGCGAAAATGTTGAAGTAAAACGTTACGGCGAGCCCGTCACACCCGATTTTGAGGTTCCTTATCATACCGAGATTATGGAGCGTTTCTGCGGCATTGACCTTGATGCAGCCAGAAAGGTTGCAGGTAACGGCTTTTATTACCTTATGGGTGACATTGCAAGACTTCACTCAGCAGTTATCTCTTACGCAAGAGATTTTATGATTGACCGCGGTTTTACTTACTGTGTGCCTCCCTTTATGATTCGTGCAGAGGTTGTAACAGGTGTTATGAGCTTTGCCGAAATGGATGCTATGATGTATAAAATTGAGGGCGAAGACCTTTATCTTATCGGAACAAGTGAGCATTCCATGATTGGTAAGTTTATCGACACAATCACCCCCGAAAAAGAGCTTCCCTACACATTAACAAGCTACAGCCCTTGTTTCAGAAAAGAAAAAGGTGCTCATGGTATTGAGGAGCGTGGCGTTTACCGTATTCACCAGTTTGAAAAGCAGGAAATGATTGTTGTTTGTAAGCCTGAGGAAAGCCCCAAGTATTTTGATGTACTCTGGCAGAACACAGTTGACCTTTTCAGAAGCCTTGATATTCCCGTTCGTACTCTTGAGTGCTGCTCAGGCGACCTTGCAGACCTTAAGGTTAAATCTGTTGACGTTGAGGCTTGGTCTCCCAGACAGCAGAAATATTTCGAGGTAGGCTCTTGCTCAAACCTTGGCGATGCTCAGGCAAGACGACTTAAGATTCGCGTAAATGGCGAGGACGGTAGTAAGTACTTTGCCCATACTCTTAATAACACCGTAGTTGCTCCTCCCAGAATGCTTATCGCATTTTTAGAGAACAACTTAAACGCAGACGGTTCTGTTAATATTCCCGTTGCACTCAGACCCTACATGGGTGGTAAGGAAATCCTTACTCCAGTAAAATAAATATAAAAATAGGAGGAAATTAAAATGAAAGCAATGAAAAAAGTTCTTGCAGTTGTGCTTTGCCTTTTGATGGTTCTTTCCATGGGCGTTTTTGCTACATCTGCAGCAGACACAGACAATCAGGTAATCTATTTTGAGGTTCCCACAGGCGAAGGTATGCTTAACTGGGACGGTGCTAAGATTTACTGCCACATCTGGGCATACGGCGGCGACTCCTTTGCACAGTGGCAGAGCAAGAAAGAAGCTTGCGTTAAGACCGACGTTGAAGGCCTTTGGATGTACGACATCACAGGAAAAGGTTTTGCTATGGAAGAGGGCGTAACCTACGCAGTTATCTTCTCTGAGGGCAACAACCAGACATACGATACACTCTTTGATACAACTTGCCTTGGCGACACACTTTACTGCAAGGGCGAAGAGTCCATTATCGAAAATCCTTCCGACAGCTCCAAGCAGGCTCTTGCCGCTTACTGGAAGAATGCTGACCCCACAGTTTACGGTCCTTTGCGTCAGCTTACAAGCCTTGGTAACGTTGTAGGCGAGTGCTTTGCACCCGGTGCAGATGCAGAAAGCCTTTATGTTGAGTTTATTACAACTAAGCTTGAAACAACTTTACAGTATGTTACAATGACTCAGGAAGAGCTTCTTGCACATGCATCTTCCGAGCTTGGTATTTCTGCAGACAGAGCTTATGAATTAGAGCTTGAAGCAGGCCTTCATACTCCCTTTA